>NZ_CAMFKT010000008.1:0-192511 GCF_945957325.1 Enterobacter sp. PL1 | reverse complement strand
AATTGCTCAATCAACTCAGAAAAAGAAACTACTCTTTTCTCACAAATCGAATATTTGTATCGCCGAAGGGATTGCAGCCAGAGAGATATTAATAAAAACATCTTATTTTGATTTGCATCACGGCACTATGTCAAAAAACAAGAAAGGACTGCAATATTTTATTGCAGTACGATTAAAAGAAGAGAAAAGTGGGTGATAAAAGACGACTATTCTATTGAGGATATGAATAATAAATAAGATTTTTCACAAAGAAAATTCTTATTTATTAGGTAAGGAAGAAATAAACGAGTAAATGATTAATTTGCCGTAAATCAACAATGCCATTCTTTTTCGTTACGTCTTCCATCCGATCGCCAGGGCTTCTGCTCTCCGCTCAGTCAGGAAAAACGCTTTCAATGCGACTTTCTATAAAATCTGTAAAATCAAGCACCTCCTTAACTGCCGCTTTTTTAATCAAAAACGAGTAATAGCACATATCGTATAACGGTGCTACATTACGCCGCCCGCCCAAATCAGCAGTGGCCAGGCAACGCCGTAAAGTTCGGTAAAGCCTGCAACCATCACCTTGAAGAACGGTCTTATCGGCACGTCGTATCGCAAACTCTGCGCTACCTTTACAGGCTTCACATAGGTTTCACTATTTTGTCTCAATCCAAATTTCAACGCGCGTTTTTACATCCGCGTTACTGGTTTACATGGTTTGGTCTTGGCGTTCTCTGGCTGCTGGTTCAACTTCCGTACCCTGTCCTGCGTTTGCTGGGGTCGAAACTGGGCAGTGCATCCCGCTTCTTCCTGAAACGCCGCGAATCCATCGCGCGTAAAAATATTGAGCTTTGCTTTCCGCATTACAATGCCGAAGAGCGCGAGAAACTCATCGCTGAAAACTTCAAGTCTATCGGCATGGCGCTGCTTGAAACCGGCATGGCCTGGTTCTGGCCGGATGAGCGCGTCCGCAAGTGGTTTGACGTGGAAGGGCTGGATAACCTTAAACGCGCACAGATGCAAAAACGCGGCGTGATGGTCGTCGGCGTTCACTTTATGTCGCTGGAACTGGGTGGCCGCGTGATGGGCCTGTGCCAGCCAATGATGGCGACCTATCGACCGCACAACAGTCCGCTGATGGAGTGGGTACAAACGCGTGGCCGCATGCGTTCGAATAAGGCGATGATCAGCCGTAATAACCTGCGCGGTATGGTCGGGGCTCTGAAGAAAGGTGAAGCCGTCTGGTTTGCCCCCGATCAGGATTATGGACGTAAAGGCAGCAGCTTTGCGCCTTTCTTTGCGGTTAAAGATGTTGCGACGACCAACGGCACCTTTGTCATTTCTCGTTTGTCGGGCGCTTCCATGCTGACCGTGACGATGGTGAGAAAAGCAGATAAATCAGGCTATCGTCTGCACATCTCTCCTGAGATGGCAAACTATCCTGAAAACGAGTGCGAAGCCGCGGCGTTTATCAATAAAGTCATCGAAACTGAAATCATGCGTGCGCCAGAGCAGTATCTGTGGATGCATCGTCGTTTCAAAACCCGCCCTATTGGCGAAGCCTCGCTCTATCTTTAAGCTCTTCAGAAAGGTTAGTTTCGCTAAGAAACTAACCTTTTCAATCACCTGTCATCCGTTAAGAAACCGTTTTTCATTGCGTCGCCCAAAGTGAATTTATTGCGATGCGAAATCAAACTGTCGCCGTTCCACGACACTCGTAAGTGACGGAAATTATTTAAAAAAATCCCTCTTGTCACCCCTCATTTTTAGGCGTACATTAGCGCCGTCTGGCAACAGGAAAGCACAGAATTCTGAGCTGGAGTCAGCGGCGAAACGGGAAAATTCTCATTTCCGCTTTGACCGGATTTCAGTTCTCTATAATCAGGTGGACTCTGTTTTTAAATGCGTACCACAAGATACGCGGAGCGATGAAACGTGAAATATTTCTTTATGGGCATTTCGGTGATTGTTTTAGTCTGGGCCGGAACCTTTGCCCTGATGATCTAGTGAAGAACATGCAGTCAAAAAAACAGGAGCCATTGGCTCCTGTTTTTTTATGTCATGATGACGCGGGATTTTCAGCCACGCTCTTCGAGGAGAGAAGCCCGTCGGCCCGGAACATACTCTTGATGCCCCTCACCGCCTGACGAATGCGGTCGCTGTTTTCAATCAGGGCAAATCGCACATGGGTGTCGCCATAATCACCAAAGCCAATGCCCGGTGATACGCACACCTTCGCATCCTGCAGCAGCTTTTTGGCAAACTCCAGCGATCCCATCGCCGCGTATGGTTCCGGAATTTTTGCCCAGACGTACATGGATGCCTTCGGCATTTCCACCATCCAGCCCGCTTCATGCAAGCCTTTTACCAGCACGTCGCGACGGCGCTTATACTGAGCGGCAATCTCGTGGACGCACTGCTGGTCGCCCTCAAGAGCAGCGATAGCCGCAACCTGCAGCGGCGTGAAGGTGCCGTAGTCGTGGTAACTCTTAATACGCGCCAGTGCGCTCACCAGCGTTTTGTTACCCACCATAAAGCCAATACGCCAGCCCGCCATGTTGTAGCTTTTCGACAGGGTGAAGAACTCTACCGCCACGTCACGCGCGCCCGGGACCTGCATAATAGATGGCGCTTTCCAGCCATCATACACGATGTCGGCATAGGCTAAATCGTGAACCACCAGCACGTCATAACGCTTCGCCAGCGCGACCACTTTCTCGAAGAAATCGAGCTCCACGCACTGGGCCGTTGGGTTCGACGGGAAACCGAGGATCATCATCTTCGGTTTCGGATAGCTTTCGCGAATCGCACGTTCCAGTTCGTTAAAGAAATCGACCCCTTCCACCAGCGGAACCGAACGGACCTGCGCCCCGGCAATTACCGCACCGTAGATGTGGATTGGGTAGCTGGGATTCGGTACCAGCACCGTATCGCCATGATCCAGCGTAGCCAGCATCAGGTGTGCCAGCCCCTCTTTCGAGCCGATGGTGACAATCGCTTCACTTTCCGGATCGATATCAACCTGATAGCGATCCTGATACCAGCGCGAGATCGCGCGACGTAATCTGGGAATACCGCGGGAGGTCGAGTAGCCGTGCGTATCCGGACGCTGGGCAACCGTGCAGAGTTTTTCAACGATATGCGGTGGCGTTGGGCCGTCAGGGTTACCCATGCTGAAATCAATAATATCTTCGCCGCGCCGACGCGCAGCCATCTTCAGTTCAGCGGTGATATTGAAAACATAAGGGGGGAGACGATCGATACGCGTAAAACGGCGTTCAGGACTGAATTCAGCCATAGATTCCTCAGATTAACGTTAGCGCCCGGACCGTCCGAGCGACGCTGCCACCGATGTGGCGTGCTTAGAAAATAACCTGAAAAAAATCACGCTGTCGAGAGGGAAGTGAAAAAAAAGCGATCGCCTGAAAACCGGAACCCGGCGGTGCCGAAAAGCGGAAGCCCCTGTTTCAGGGTTGGCTTTCTGATAGCTGTTATTTAACAGGATGATATCAAAACAGTTACCTGACGATACGCAGGCTATAAAAAATCAGGACGTTTCCGTTACCGACAGACAATCCCCTTTAGAAATTATGGTTTTTCCTCATTTGATAAACCTGACGGATAGCTGGTCAACACGCGTCAGGTTTTTTATCATGGTTCTTTCCCGTTTTCCCAGGTCTACTCGTGCACGAAATATTCACTATGCTGCTGGCGGTTTTTGACCGTGCGGCATTAATGCTGATTTGCCTGTTTTTCCTCATTCGCATTCGCCTGTTTCGCGAGCTATTGCACAAATCCGCACACTCGCCAAAAGAGCTGTTGGCCGTTACCGCCATCTTTTCGCTGTTCGCCCTGTTCAGCACCTGGTCTGGCGTGCCGGTAGAGGGTTCGCTGGTTAACGTGCGCATTATCGCCGTGATGTCCGGCGGAATTTTGTTTGGCCCGTGGGTGGGTGTCATTACCGGCGTGATTGCCGGAACCCATCGCTACCTGATTGATATCGGCGGCGTCACGGCGGTGCCCTGCTTTATTACCAGCATTATCGCCGGGGTGCTCTCCGGCTGGATCAGCCGCAAAATCCCGAAAAAACAGCGCTGGCGCGCAGGGATCGTGGCGGGCATGGTGTGCGAAACGCTGACCATGATCCTGGTCGTCGTCTGGGCCCCGACCACCGAACTTGGGCTGGATATCGTCTCGAAAATCGGTATTCCGATGATCCTGGGCAGCGTGTGCATCGGCTTTATCGTGCTGCTGGTGCAAAGCGTTGAAGGGGAAAAAGAGGCCAGCGCCGCCCGTCAGGCCAAGCTGGCGCTGGATATCGCCAACAAAACGCTGCCGCTCTTCCGCCACGTTAATGCGGAGTCGTTGCGTCAGGTCTGCGAAATTATCCGCCATGACATCCACGCTGACGCTGTCGCCATCACCAATATTGACCACGTGCTGGCCTACGTTGGCGTCGGGGAGCACAACTATCGCGATAATGATGACACCATCAGCCCAACCACCCGACAGGCGATTAACTACGGTAAAATCATTATTAAAAACAATGATGAAGCCCACCGAACGCCGGAAATCCACTCCATGCTGGTGATTCCGCTGTGGGAGAAAGGCGTCGTAACGGGCACGCTGAAAATTTATTACTGCCACGCGCATCAGATCACCTCCACGCTGCAGGAGATGGCCATCGGCCTGTCGCAGATTATCTCCACCCAGCTGGAAGTATCCCGGGCGGAACAACTGCGTGAGATGGCAAATAAGGCAGAGCTGCGCGCGCTGCAGAGCAAAATCAATCCCCATTTCCTGTTTAACGCGCTGAACGCGATCTCCTCGTCCATTCGTCTTAATCCGGACACCGCGCGCCAGCTGATTTTTAACCTGTCGCGCTATCTACGCTACAACATCGAGCTGAAAGATGACGAGCAGATCGACATCAAAAAAGAGCTGTATCAGATTAAAGACTACATCGCGATTGAGCAGGCGCGCTTTGGTGACAAGCTCACGGTCATTTACGATATTGATGAAGAGGTCAACTGCGTGATCCCAAGCCTGCTTATCCAGCCGCTGGTCGAAAACGCGATTGTTCACGGCATTCAGCCGTGTAAAGGCAAAGGCGTCGTCACCATCAGCGTCACCGAAAGCGGCAACCGCGTACGTATTGCCGTGCGCGATACCGGCCACGGCATTGATCCAAAAGTCATTGAGCGGGTGGAGTCTAACGAGATGCCTGGAAATAAAATCGGCCTGCTGAACGTGCACCACCGGGTCAAGCTGCTTTACGGCGACGGGCTGCATATTCAGCGTCTTGAACCGGGCACCGAAATTGCGTTTTACGTCCCGAACGAGCGCTCTCCCGCTCATTCGGCAACATCACTGTTGCCCCAGGTGGAGTAACCCATGAAAGTCATCATCGTAGAAGATGAAATTCTGGCTCAACAGGAGCTAACCTGGCTTATCAACACCCACAGCCAGATGGAAATTGTGGGTACCTTTGATGACGGTCTGGACGTGCTGAAGTTTCTGCAGCATAACCGGGTCGACGCCATCTTCCTGGATATCAACATTCCGTCGCTGGATGGCGTATTGCTGGCGCAAAACATCAATCAGTTTGCCCATAAGCCGTTTATTGTGTTCGTGACCGCATGGAAAGAGCACGCCGTAGAGGCCTTCGAGCTGGAGGCGTTTGACTATATCCTTAAGCCTTACCAGGAGTCGCGGATTGTCAGCATGCTGCAAAAGCTGGAGGCCGCATGGCAGCAGCAGACCGCCCCTGCAAGCGCCAGCCCAACGGTACGAGAAAACGACACCATTAATTTGGTCAAAGATGAGCGCATCATCGTGACGCCGGTCAATGATATCTACTATGCCGAAGCCCATGAAAAAATGACGTTTGTCTATACGCGGCGGGAATCTTACGTGATGGCGATGAACATCACCGAGTTTTGCAGCAAGCTGCCTGCGTCGCACTTTTTCCGCTGCCACCGCTCGTTCTGCGTGAATTTAAACAAGATCCGCGAGATCGAACCGTGGTTTAACAACACCTATATCTTGCGCCTGAAGGATCTGGATTTTCAGGTGCCGGTGAGCCGCAGCAAGGTAAAAGAGTTCCGCCAGCTCATGCACCTGTAACAAAAAAGCCCTCTCCTGCGGGAGAGGGCTATGCTTCAGAGGATTTGACCGAGAACCTGACGCAGGTGGGCACCCGACCCCAGCAGGCCTGGGTTATCATGCACGATCAGATAAACCGGAATGTCCTGCACGTAGCTTCTGAAGCGCCCTTTATCCTCAAACCCGCCGCGGAAGCCGGAGGCTTTAAAGAACTCCAGGAAGCGCGGCACAATGCCGCCCGCGATATAAACGCCCCCGAAGGTACCCAGCGTCAGCGCCAGGTTGCCGCCGAAGCGCCCCATGATCACGCAGAACAGCGACAGGGCACGACGGCAGTCAATGCAGCTGTCCGCCAGCGCGCGTTCGGTGACGTCTTTCGGCTGCAGATTTTCCGGCAGACGACCGTCCGATTTCACAATCGCCCGGTACAGGTTCACCAGCCCCGGTCCTGACAGCACGCGCTCGGCGGAGACGTGGCCGATCTCCGCGCGTAATTCTTCGAGGATAATGCCCTCTTCTTCGCTGTTTGGCGCAAAGTCCACGTGACCACCTTCACCCGGCAGGCTCACCCAGCGCTGAGCGACATGCACCAGATGTGAAACGCCCAGCCCGGTACCGGCCCCGTAAACCGCAATCGGCTTACCTTCGACCGGTTCAGCGCCGCCAAACTGGATCAGATGCTCAGGCGTCAGCATCGGGATCGCCATGGACACCGCGGTAAAGTCATTGATGATTTCAAGATGCGCAAAGCCGAGGTTTTTTTTCATCTCGACGATGGAGAATGCCCAGGTATGGTTGGTCATGGCGACCCAGTCGCCGGTTATCGGACAGGCAATGGCGATGCAGCCATCTTCGACGCTTATCTGATGCTCCTCCAGATAGACGCGGACAACGGCCTCAAGGCTTGGATAATCGAGACCGGAATAGGTTTTCGCCCGGGAAATTTCACCGCTATTTACATCGCATAATGCAAGGCGCGCATTCGTGCCGCCCACATCGCCTACCAAAGCATACTTTGTCATTCTTCTACTGCTCCGCTAAAGTCAGAATAAATCTTTGGGACACTGTAAATTCAAGGCGTGATAACAACAACGACCGGAAGGTGAATGCCCATGGATTATCGATCTTCGTCACAGAATAACTTTACCGTTTCAGCACCTTTTGCACTATTGCCATAAGGCTTAATGTGCAAAGTAACGTAATACCGTTTTGTACAAGGAAATCATCATGCTTCACCCGCGAGCCAGAACCATGCTGTTGCTGGCAATTCCGGCGCTCATCATTGGCGTGGTTTCAAGTCTGGTCCTTATTGTCGTGATGAAAGTCGCGTCGGTGCTGCAAACACTATTATGGAACGCGCTTCCTGCAGGGCTGGGCGTCACCGCTGACTCTCCTGCCTGGATCGTTGGGATGCTGACGTTAACCGGTATTGCGGTGGGCCTGGTGATCCGTTTTAGTCCCGGCCATGCTGGCCCCGATCCGGCACTGGAACCGTTGATTGGTGCCCCGGTAGCCCCCTCGGCGTTGCCAGGGCTAATTATTGCGCTGATTATCGGTCTGGCCGGCGGCGTTAGTCTGGGACCTGAGCATCCGATTATGGCCGTGAACATTGGCCTGGCGGTTTTTCTTGGTTCACGCATTTTGCCCCGCGTTGGCGCGCTGGACTGGACTATTCTCGCCTCCGCAGGCACCATCGGGGCGCTCTTCGGCACGCCCGTTGCGGCGGCACTGATCTTTTCTCAGACGCTCAGCAGTAACAACGACGTCCCGCTGTGGGACAAGCTCTTTGCCCCACTGATGGCCGCAGCCGCCGGAGCGTTGACGACCAGCCTGTTTTTCCATCCCCATTTTTCACTCTCTCTCCCCCACTACGGCCAGATGCAAATCGCCGATATTTTCAGCGGTGCCATCGTCGCCGCCATCGCCATTGCGCTGGGCATGGTGGCAGTATGGTGTCTTCCACGACTTCACCGGCTGATGCACAGACTCAAACACCCGGTGCTGATTCTGGGGGCTGGCGGTTTGATTCTGGGTATTTTAGGTACGATCGGCGGGCCGGTGACGCTGTTTAAAGGACTGGACGAGATGCAGCAGCTGGCCTTCAGCCAGGTGTTTAGCGTCTCCGACTATCTGCTGTTTGCCGTGATCAAGCTGGCAGCGCTGGTGGTGGCGGCCGCCTGCGGTTTCCGTGGTGGACGCATCTTCCCGGCGGTCTTTGTCGGCGTCGCGCTGGGGCTGATGCTGCACGAGCATGTCGATGCGGTCCCGGCTGCGATTACCGTTTCCTGCTCGATTCTGGGGCTGGTGCTGGTGGTCACGCGCGATGCCTGGCTGAGCCTCTTTATGGCCGCCGTGGTGGTACCGGATACCACCCTCATCCCGTTACTTTGCATCGTGATGTTGCCCGCCTGGCTCCTGCTGGCGGGCAAACCGATGATGATGGCCAGGCGAAACGACAAATGATCAGGCGCTGTTGCGCGCTTCCAGCGCTTTGGTGATTGCCCCCAGCAGCGGAGGGATATCGGCTTTCGGCAGCATCACCTCAATCAGCGAAAGCCGCTCGTGGTGTGCCACTTTCTCAAGGACGTCCGCCAGCTGCTCCGCTTCACTGACCCGCCAGCACTGGGCCTGAGGATCAAGGCTCAGGGCCTGCGGGATTTGCGTCCAGTTCCATAGCGCAATGTCGTTGTAACGCTGCTCAGGCCCGTGGATCGCTCTTTCCACCGTGTACCCTTCGTTGTTCAGGACCAGAATAATGGGGTGTTGTTTATCCCGCAGCATCGAGCCAAGCTCCTGAATAGTAAGTTGCGCCGCGCCATCCCCCGTCAGGACAATCACGCGCCGGTTCGGGCAGGCCGTTTGCGCGCCAAATGCTGCCGCCAGCGTATAGCCAATCGATCCCCACAGCGGCTGGACGATAAAATTCACGTCAGCCGGCAGACGAAGGTCGATCGCGCCGAAGGCCGAGGTGCCCTGATCCGCAAGAATGATGTCTCCCGGACGAATAAATGTCTGCAACGTTTGCCAGAAATTCGCCTGCGTCAGCGAGCCATCCGGCTGCGGGTAGGCCATCGCGCTTTGAGAAGACTGCGCGGGTGTCTCGTGCACGTGCTGTTTGCACAGTTCCACCAGCGTTTCGATTGCCTGAAGCATAGGGATGCCGGTAAACCAAAGATCACCAACGCGTGAGGCATGAGGCTGAACTTCTATCGTTTGTGCCGGGGTGAGCTGATGCGTGAAGCCGGCGGTCAGGGTATCGGTAAATCGCGTGCCGATGCACAGTACGGTATCCGCCCCTTCAATCGCCTCTTTTACCGCACCGGCGCTCGCCGAACCGCTGTAGGTGCCATAAAATCCGGCGTGACGTTCGTCAAATATCCCTTTGCCCATCAGCATGGTGGCGTGTGCCATCGGCACGTCTTTGACCCATTTTTGTAGCGCATGCTTCAGGCCGTGGCGCAGGACAAGGAAATCGGCCAGCAGCGCAGTACGCTTGCTCCTGGCAAGCTTGCTTTCTGCGGCGTCCCGGAATGCTTTCAGGCAAGCACTATCGGCATGTGGATGCCTGAGCGTGAGAGCGTTTACAGGGGGAGTGGCGGCCTTTTTTGCCACGTCGGCAGGCAACATCAGATAGCCGGGGCGACGCTCCCGGAGCATTGTCGTTAACACCCGGTCGATTTCATAACAGGCGTTTTGTTCGGTCAGGATCGCCTGTGCAGCAGTGATCGGCTCGCTCATATGATAAAAATGACGAAACTCACCGTCGCCAAGCGTGTGGTGCAGCAGCTCCCCTCTTTGCTGTGATGCCGTACCCGGTGCCCCCACAATATGCAAGACCGGAACGTGCTCGGCGAAGCTGCCCGCAATGCCGTTCATGGCGCTTAACTCTCCTACGCCAAATGTCGTCAGCAGCGCGGCAAAGCCCTTACATCGGGCGTATCCGTCAGCGGCATAAGAGGCGTTTAACTCGTTGGCACAGCCCACCCAGCAGATATCCGGGCTGTCTATCACATGGTCGAGAAACTGCAGGTTATAGTCGCCCGGCACGCCAAACAGATGATCGGCTCCACAATCAGTAAGACGGTCCAGCAGGTAATCGGCGACGCAGTATGGGGTACGCATGAACAGGTATCCTTCTAATGTTGACCTCACCTTGAGTATTAAATAAGCGTGATGGCTGTCCAGAATTGGTGATAAGAAGGGCATGGAAAGAATGCTTTACAAAAAAGGCTGCGCTATGCTGCTTTTTTTCACGAAAATGTAAACGCATACACTGATTTTTCACTTCATCGCCAGAGGTCACGAAAATGGGTTATCAGCCGGACAAAAATCGTTACAGGACAATGGAGTATCGCCGCTGCGGGCGAAGCGGACTCAGGTTGCCTGCCATCTCGCTTGGGCTGTGGCATAACTTTGGTGACACCACCCTTATCGAAAACAGCCGTCAACTTTTACAGCGTGCGTTCGATCTGGGCATTACGCATTTCGACCTTGCCAACAACTATGGCCCGCCCCCCGGATCGGCCGAACGTAATTTCGGACGTATTTTGCAGGAGGATTTCCTGCCCTGGCGCGACGAGCTAATCATCTCCACCAAAGCGGGTTATACCATGTGGGAGGGACCTTACGGCGACTGGGGGTCACGTAAATATCTGCTGGCAAGCCTCGATCAAAGCCTGAAGCGCACGGGGCTGGAGTATGTGGATATCTTCTATCATCACCGGCCAGATCCGGAAACGCCGCTGCAGGAAACCATGAAAGCGCTTGACCATGTGGTGCGTCAGGGGAAGGCTTTGTATGTCGGATTATCCAACTACCCGGCTGTTCTGGCTCGCCAGGCGATTGATATCCTTAATGACCTCGGGACGCCCTGCCTGATCCACCAGCCGAAATACTCCCTCTTTGAACGTGCGCCGGAAGCGGGACTGCTGGACGTGTTGCAGGAAAAGGGAGTCGGCTGTATTCCCTTCTCGCCGCTGGCCGGCGGGCAACTGACCAATCGCTATCTGAACGGCATCCCCGCAGACTCACGCGCGGCAAGCGGCAGTCAGTTCCTTAAACCCGATCAGCTCACCGAAGAGAAGCTGGAGAAAGTCAGGAAGCTGAATGCCCTGGCAGAAAGCCGCGGCCAGAAGCTGTCCCAGATGGCGCTGGCCTGGGTATTACGCCATGAGGACGTGACGTCGGTGCTGATTGGGGCAAGTAAAGCGGCTCAGATTGATGACGCCGTGGGGATGCTGGCAAACCGCCATTTCTCTGCAGAAGAGTTGGCCCGTATAGACGCGATCCTGAGCAGCTCAATATAACATCACTTTTAGCAAAAAGTGCTCTCACCCAGGAATTCGGAGTTGAGGCGATGATACGACGCTTTACCAACTCGTAAAATTGCGTTAACAGGCCCAACAAAGGCCCCGATCGTGAAGGAGAAAGAGTATGTTCAGGTCACTGATTCTTGCAGCGGTATTACTGGCTTCGGCGCCGCTGATCGCCACTGCGGGCGAAATCACCCTGTTGCCATCAGTAAAATTACAAATTGGCGATCGTGACGACTACGGCAGATACTGGGACGGCGGCTACTGGCGCGACCGTGATTACTGGCATCGTCACTATGAGTGGCGCGGCGATCGCTGGTGGAAACATGATAACGGCAGACACCGCGGCTGGTATAAAGACAGCGCCTATGAGCGCGGTTACCGTGAAGGCTGGAACGATCGTGACGACCGTCGCGGCGGCTGGGGTCGCGGCAAAGGTCATGGTCACGGCCATCATCACTAATCAAAAAGGAGCCTCCACGGCTCCTTTTTTTGTTAAAGACCCAGCGCGGTTCCCACTAACAACCACAGGTTCAGCGCAACGACCACCACCACGATGGCCCACCCGGTTCGTTTCACCAGCGTTGAGTTGACCAGCTCGCCCATCAGGGTTTTGTTGCTGGTAAAGATCAGCAGCGGCACCAGCGCCAGCGCAATACCAAAACTCAGCAGCACCTGGCTCATGACCAGAATTCGCGTTGGGTCGAGTCCCATCAGAATCACCACAAATGACGGCAGCATGGTGACGGAACGACGAACCCACAGCGGAATATGGAACCGGACAAACCCCTGCATCACCACCTGGCCTGCCAGCGTGCCCACCACCGTAGAAGAGAGACCAGCAGCCACCAGGCTAAGGCCAAATATCGTGGCGGCAGCATGGCTCAGCAACGGCTCCAGCGTGAGATACGCCTGGTCGAGATCGGCAATACCGGTATGACCGTTAAAGTGGAAAGCTGCGGCTGCAGTAGCCATCATCGCCAGATTGACAAACCCCGCGATGGTCATGGCGATCGCCACGTCCCACTTGGTGGCGGAGTAACGCTCTTTACGCGTCCCACCGTGGAGATGCTGAGTCAGCGAGGAGTGGAGATAGATCACATGCGGCATGATGGTCGCCCCCAGCACCCCGGCGGCCAGGAACACCGCTTCCGAGGTCGGCAGGCTTGGGATCGCCATTCCTTTACCGAGCTGCGCCAGATTCGGCTGTGAGAAGATTAGCTCAACGATATAGGCCGCCGCGACAAACAGCAGCAGACCGCCAATGACCTTCTCCAGCGGCTTTTGACCCCGACGCTGCAGCATCAGGATCAGGAACGTGGCAATCCCGGTGAGGACCGCCCCCTGCAACAGCGACACACCCAGAATCAGCTTAAAGCCGATCGCTGCGCCGATAAATTCAGCAAGGTCAGTGGCCATGGCGATGATTTCAGCCTGAACCCAGTAGAGCCAGACCGCGGGACGCGGATAATGGTCGCGAATTTGCTCCGCCAGGTTTTTGCCCGTCGCAATCCCCAGCTTTGCGGAGAGCATCTGAATCAGCATCGCCATCAGGTTTGCCCAGACGACCACCCAGAGCAGCTTATAACCGAAGCTGGCCCCGGCCTGAATATTGGTCGCAAAGTTACCTGGATCGATATAACCAATGGCAGCGATGAACGCAGGTCCCATTAATGCGAACCGCAACTTGCGCGCTGCTCTGCCACTGCTACCCTCTACGCGACTGTTTGTCATTTCTGCCTCTGAAATATAGCCTTTGCTATGTTTAATGCTATCAAAATGAGAATGATTATCAAGATCATTTATGAAGTTTGCAGTGATTTCTCTGATAGCTTTGAACGATAGACGGGCGGGTAAGTGGGGCGATCTAACTGAAACTGAAATCGCGCATGCTTTTGTGAAGACTAGCACACAAACTTAACTTTTCACTCATTTACCTAACATAACAAAAATGTATTGTGGATCACTATTTTTGAGACTCGTCACAGGATGTAACTATAGTGTGCCCTCGATCTCGTTTTCTTTTCGCTTGTTACATAGAATGTGCACGAAAATTAAACCTGCCTCATATTTGGAGCAAATATGGACCGCGTCCTTCATTTTGTCCTGGCACTTGTTGTCGTTACTGCACTCGCATTGCTGGTCAGCACAGACCGCAAAAAAATTCGTATTCGTTATGTTGTCCAACTGCTGGTCATTGAAGTTTTACTTGCGTGGTTCTTCCTGAACTCCAACGTAGGCCTCGGCTTCGTGAAAGGCTTCTCCGAAATGTTCGAAAAACTGCTCGGGTTCGCCAATGAAGGGACCAACTTTGTCTTCGGTAAAATGAACGACGAAGGTCTGGCGTTCTTCTTCCTGAAGGTTCTCTGCCCTATCGTCTTCATCTCCGCGCTGATCGGTATTCTGCAGCACATCCGCGTTCTGCCGTTCGTGATTCGTGGAATTGGTTTCCTGTTATCCAAAGTGAACGGCATGGGTAAGCTGGAATCCTTCAACGCCGTCAGTTCCCTGATCCTCGGTCAGTCTGAGAACTTCATCGCGTATAAAGATATTCTCGGCAAGATGTCCCGCAACCGCATGTACACCATGGCGGCAACCGCAATGTCTACCGTTTCCATGTCTATCGTGGGCGCGTATATGACCATGCTGGAACCAAAATACGTGGTGGCTGCGCTGGTACTGAACATGTTCAGCACCTTTATCGTTCTGTCGCTGATCAACCCGTACCGCGTTGACGCCAGCGAAGAGAACATCCAGATGTCTAACCTGCACGAAGGCCAGAGCTTCTTCGAAATGCTGGGTGAATACATCCTGGCCGGTTTCAAAGTCGCGATTATCGTTGCCGCCATGCTGATCGGCTTCATTGCGCTGATTTCTGCACTGAATGCCCTGTTCGCCGCGGTGCTGGGGATCTCCTTCCAGGGTATTCTGGGCTACATCTTCTACCCTGTTGCATGGGTGATGGGTGTTCCGGCTCACGAAGCGCTGCAGGTGGGCAGTATCATGGCAACCAAACTGGTTTCTAACGAATTCGTTGCGATGATGGATCTGCAGAAAATTGCCAGCACGCTTTCTCCACGCGCGGAAGGTATTCTCTCCGTGTTCCTGGTCTCCTTCGCGAACTTCTCGTCTATCGGTATCATCGCCGGTGCGATTAAGGGTCTGAACGAAGAGCAGGGTAACGTGGTTTCTCGCTTTGGCCTGAAGCTGGTTTACGGCTCTACGCTGGTGAGCGTCCTGTCCGCATCCATCGCGGCACTGGTTCTGTAACGTTTACCGTTAAACAAAAACCGGGAGCCTGGCTCCCGGTTTTTTTATGCCCGCAATTCTTCCAGCGGTTTGGGTTTGCCTATCAGGTATCCCTGCAGGTAATCCACACCAAAGCGAAGCAGCATCTCCCGCTGGGCCGGCGTTTCGACGTATTCCGCGACGACGCACAGCGATTTCGCCTTCGCCAGATTACACATCGACTGGACGATCATTGCATCCATGTCGTCTGTACAAATGTCTTTCACAAAGCAGCCGTCAATTTTAATGATGTCCGCCTGCAGGCGTCTGAGGCGCTCGTAGTTGGCGTAGCCAGTACCAAAATCATCTATGGCAATTCGGAAACCGTAATCCCGCAGCTGCTGAATATTGTTGATACTTGTGCCTGAATTTGAAAAAGCCTGCTCCTCGGTGATCTCAATCACGACGGCCTGAGGTGCCACGCCGTACCGTTCAAACAGCGCGCAAATCTCGGTCGCCACCTCTTTTTGCATCAGCGTGAGCGGCATCAGATTGACGGAGAAACGGGTGCCAGCCTGTGTTGAAGGGTGATCGCGCAGCCACAGCAGTAATTTCTCCATAATGCACATATCAAACCGATGGCTGAGGTTGAACTGGGCAATCAGCGGAATAAAGCGGTCAGGGGTGAAGATCTCGCCCTCGCTCTCCATACGCGCCAGGATTTCGTAATACCCGCTCCCGTCCGCCTTCTGGATCGGTTGCGCGTATAAATGGAACTGCCCCGCCTCAAGGGCATGCTTAATCCGCGCCAGCATCAGGACACGCTCTGTCGTTTGTCCTGATGCCGCCTCAAGGCTATTCGTGAGCGCGAGAACGTTTTGCTCTCCGCAGGCCTGCTCTGCCAGCCAGCTCAGCTGTCCCAGCGTGTGATGCAGCTTTTCGCCGTTTTCGACCATTCCCCAGGATGCGCCAAATTCAATATCCAGCCCGGTGTTGTTCCAGAAAATCTTACGGCTGTTCAGCCGATCGACCATATGCTGGAGACGCTCGGCGGTTCCCGGCCCCAGTAATACCAGCACCAGTTCGCTTCCCGGAAGCTGGAAGAGCGTCTCATCTTTCTGCAAAAGTGGCTGTAGCGACGTGGCGATCGTACGTTTGCAGTGGACCCGCATGATAATCCCGTAGTGGCGGCTCAAAAACTCCAGGTTATCCATACGCAGAATGCACACTTTGGCATCCGGGTGAATCTCAAGATAATCTTCCAGCGCACGAATATTGGGCAAACCGGTAAGGGGATCGGTAAGCGCCCTGCCCTGCCAGCCCCGCTTCAGCCACTCGCTGCGCTGGTAAATGCGCGACATGTAAAGCAAGCAGATAGCGAAAGAGATCAGCACGGAGAGGATAAAGGAGAGTGAATGGCCCGACTCGACCCCGTTCAGGAAGTTGTAGTTGTAGGTCAACAGCAGGAGCGCTGAGGTGGCCCACAGCAGAGAAATCAACGCATAGGTCAGGCGGCTTATTGCCAGGGTAAAAAGAATAAAAATCAGCGGCATCAAATAGCCCGCAATGACCGGTGATTCAAAAGGACCACATAAAATGATGAGAATGGTGCCTAAAAGCATCAGCCAGACAAAAATATATAATGGATTCTTGTGATAAAACACGGGCTTCACGCTTCGCCGCCAGAAGGTGACGGCATAACGAGGATTAATTATCATTCTTAATGGGTAATAGAACATCATGGTAAAAATCAGCCCCGCGCATATCAGGCTTTGAATATCCACAACATTATAAATTACCGTTCCTTCGCCGAAATAGGTTGAGATAGTCACCGGAAAATCAAACAAATAGCCTGCCATATACATCGACAGCTTAATACCAAATGGCACAATAAAACCGAGCCAGAATATACGTAGCCCGATGTGCTTGTTAGGGATGGAGTGGCGCCAGCGCTTGCCCAGCATGAGGCGTAGCAGACCGCAGGCCGCGAACAACGCAAAGGTCTGACAGAACAGCAAAACTGAATATTGTAGCGGTGCTAAATTAATATAGAATAAATTAGTGACAGTAAAACCTAACAAAATGGGAAGAATAGCCCTGCGCCCAAATAGCAGAATTACCGCCAGCATCACGCTGAGCGGCAGCCATGCTAAATAAACGTCATGACCATTAACAATTGCGCGTGGAGAGAGATAACGGGAGACAGGTACCGCAATCAGACAAAGTGTCAGGGCAATTATAAATATCTTTACATTATTGTACGTTTTTCTATTCATTAAGCTGATGAGTATATTATCCGTCTGAATCATTGACCGGATGGATAATAGGTTTATTAATTGCACGAATCAAGTTCAAGTCTATTTATAGACACGTTTATTGATTTCGATTGAGGTGAGGTATGGGAATACCTTATTTTTGATAACAAAAACCAGTGGCGGGCGTTACAAACAGATAAAAAAAACCCTCGTCATTTGACGAGGGTTTACAATTTTGGTGGAGCTAAGCGGGATCGAACCGCTGACCTCTTGCATGCCATGCAAGCGCTCTCCCAGCTGAGCTATAGCCCCACATGTGACTTTACTGACCGCACTCTGTTGGGTTCAGAGTTTGGTGGAGCTAAGCGGGATCGAACCGCTGACCTCTTGCATGCCATGCAAGCGCTCTCCCAGCTGAGCTATAGCCCCATCGTAAAGCTGTCATGTTGACGGGCGGCATAATATGAATTCCGCTGCGGAGTGTCAACGGCAAAATCAATGACCGCCGTTCGATCGCCGAAAAATCATGCAAATGAATCACTTTGCGAGCGTGCTCGTAATCAGGAGTTAAGCCTGTCACGTTTTCATGTAAAACGGTGCTATAAAATGAGCCGTTAATTAACCCCACTGATATTCAGGAAATTGCATGATCAAGGAACGAATGACGCCAGAAGAGTTAGCCCTGCTCACTGGCTATAGCCGACAGACCATCAATAAATGGGTACGCAAAGAGGGTTGGATTACGTCACCAAAACCTGGCGTTCAGGGCGGGAAAGCGCGACTGGTACATGTGAACGAAAAAGTCCGCGACTTTATCCGCAGCGCACGTCGGGCAAGCGAAACGTCCGATATGGCAGAAGGTACCAGCCATAACAGTTCGCTTCACACCCTACTCCTGACGCTGGCTGATGAAATGACACCGGAAGAGCAGAAACAGATGACATCGCTGTTACTGCGGGAAGGGATCACCGGATTGTTGCAACGTTTAGGGATTCGCGATCGGGACTGATATGAAAAAATTACGGAGCAAAATGAGCACGGAAGAGCTGGCGGAGAGTTTGGGCGTTGCCAGGCAAACGGTTAATCGCTGGATTCGCCAGCAGGGCTGGAAAACAGAAGGACTCAACGGCGTGAAAGGCGGCCGCGCGCGGCTCATTCATATCGATGCGCGCGTGAAGGAACACATTATGAGTCTCCCGGCGATTCGCAACCGTCAGGCGGTTTATCATCTCGCGGAGGCCACCTCCGCCTACAATGCCCCCTCTGCAAACCTGTTTCCGGGCATAATTGAGACGCTGGAGAATATGACTGCAGCAGAGCAGAAGCGTCTGGACACCTTCCTGAAGCGCGAAGGCATTCACGGCTTTCTTAAGCGTCTGGGTATTGCAGAAGAAGAAGCATAAAAAAACGGCAGGTTCCCCTGCCGTTTGTTTTATCTGAGACGTTATTACTGCTGATTTTCTCGTTCAGCGATAAAGTCCAGAGCCTTGTTAATGCGCGCTACGCTGCGTGATTTGCCGATAGCATGAACCGTTACGTCCAGCGCCGGAGACTGACCCGCACCGGTCACCGCAACGCGCAGTGGCATACCGACTTTACCCATGCCGACTTCCAGCTCGTCCGCCGTCGCCTGAATGGCGTGATGCACATTCTCTGCGGTCCACTCGGTAATGGCAGCCAGCTTGTCACGCACCACTTCCAGCGGCTGACGCGCAACCGGGCGAAGGTGTTTCTTCGCGGCGTCCGCATCAAACGCATCAAACTCTTCATAGAAGTAGCGGCAGCTTTCAGCAATCTCTTTCAGCGTTTTGCAGCGCTCGCCGAGCAGTTTCACCAGATCCGCCAGCTCAGGGCCTGTGCGGGTATCAATATTTGCCTGCTCAATGTGCCACTGCAGATACGTCGCCACATATTCTGGCGGCATGGTATTGATGTAGTGATGGTTCAGCCACAGGAGCTTGTCGGTGTTGAACGCGCTGGCGGATTTGCTGACAGAGCTCAGAGAGAACAGTTCGATCATCTCTTCGCGGCTGAAGATCTCCTGGTCACCGTGAGCCCAGCCCAGACGCACCAGATAGTTCAGCAGCGCTTCTGGCAGATAGCCGTCGTCGCGATACTGCATCACGCTCACCGCACCGTGACGTTTAGACAGCTTTTTCCCGTCGTCGCCGTTGATCATGGAGACGTGGGCATAGACAGGCACAGGGGCGTTCAGCGCCTTCAGGATGTTGATCTGACGTGGCGTGTTGTTGATATGGTCTTCACCGCGCACAACGTGGGTAATTTCCATATCCCAGTCGTCCACCACCACGCAGAAGTTGTAGGTTGGAGAACCATCGGTACGACGGATGATCAGATCGTCGAGCTCCTGGTTGCTGAATTCGATCGGGCCACGGATCTGATCGTCAAAGATCACAGACCCCTCTTGCGGGTTAGCAAAACGCACAACGCAAGGCTCATCTGCAGCATGCTCGCTGTGGTCGTGGCGGCAGCGGCCGTCATAACGCGGCTTTTCACCGTTCGCCATCTGCTCTTCACGCAGCGCATCCAGACGCTCTTTGGAGCAGTAGCACTTATACGCCGTGCCCGCGACCAGCATCTCATCAATGACGGCGTTATAGCGGTCAAAGCGTTTGGTCTGGAAGTAGGGACCTTCATCCCATTCCAGGTTCAGCCAGTTCATCCCATCCATAATGGCTTCAATTGCTTCTGGCGTGGAGCGCTCAAGATCGGTGTCTTCAATACGCAGCACGAACTCACCTTTGTTGTGGCGTGCGAAAAGCCAGGAATAGAGAGCGGTACGTGCACCACCGACGTGCAGATAGCCTGTCGGGCTCGGCGCGAAGCGAGTTTTGATTTTCATGAAATGGCCTTACGTTATAAAGATGCCGGCAATCGGCAAATCCTGGGGAAAAAACAATGGGCAATATTCTATCACTGTGCGGCGATTCCTCAATGTTGTTCGCTGAATCGGGCCCGAGTTTGCGATTTTTGTTTAGAAATCATGCGCCACTGCCCGTTTCGCGATCGTTTTGCTTAATTTTACGACGAACGAATAAAAACTTTAGAAAATGCGTTGACTCATTTTCAACTCTCCCTATAATGCGACTCCACACAGCGGGGGTGATTAGCTCAGTTGGTAGAGCATCTCCTTTACACGGAGGGGGTCGGCGGTTCGAGCCCGTCATCACCCACCATCTACTTCGGTAGACTCGCAGTGTAGATAAGCATTGAGATTGGGCGATTAGCTCAGTTGGTAGAGCATCTCCTTTACACGGAGGGGGTCGGCGGTTCGAGCCCGTCATCGCCCACCATTCTCATCTTATCGCAGCAGTTCCGAAATGGGCGATTAGCTCAGTTGGTAGAGCATCTCCTTTACACGGAGGGGGTCGGCGGTTCGAGCCCGTCATCGCCCACCATTTCGGGTCGTTAGCTCAGTTGGTAGAGCAGTTGACTTTTAATCAATTGGTCGCAGGTTCGAATCCTGCACGACCCACCAATGTAAAAAAGCGCCCTAAAGGCGCTTTTTTGCTATCTGCGATCTGGATGATTCGAACCTGCAGCAGGTTCGAGCCGAACGCAGTGAGGCACCGGAGCCGTTTACGGCGACGGCCCGAAGGGCGAGCGAAGCGAGTCATCCTGCACGACCCACCAATGTAAAAAAGCGCCCTAAAGGCGCTTTTTTGCTATCTGCGATATAAAAAATGTGAACCTGCCGCATTTTCCTCAAGCTAATCCCGTCGGTGCCGATACCTCTGTTTTATAACGCGAGGAAAAAGTATGACGACCATTCAGGCATCAACCCAATCTATTCAAACCAGCAGTGGCGGGAATGGGGCTTCTGGCGGTAACGATATCTCTGCGCAAATCACCCGCATTCTCGACAAAATCCAAAAGCTGACTCAGCAGTTAAACGAGCTGGCGAACAGTCCCGGCAGCACGGAAGATAAGAAAAAGCAGCAGGAACTGATTCAGACCCAGATCAAAGTGCTTCAGGCGCAGCTCGCCGCACTGCAGCGCCAGCAGGCCGAAGAGGCCCAGAAAAAGCAGGATCAAAAATTGGGCAAAGTGGAAGGTGTGAATAGCCCAACAGACAATAATCAGATTGATATCTACATCTAATCTTCTGAAGCGTTAAACAGTGGATCGCGTATGCGGGCCTCGGTCAATCGCTGTGCCTGGATACGCACCACTTCCCAGATAGCCTGCGCCGCCCCCGAGAGTGAACGATTTTTTCGCCGCACCAGCATTAGCTTTCGTTCGACAACGGGCGTCAACCGCTTCACGGCCAGTCGACTTCCCTGAGGCAGGGGAAGCGCCAGGGCGGGCAACACGCTGATGCCGATCCCGGCTTCCACCATGGGAAACAGCGTTGCCGGGTGGCCAATCTCCTGCACGATCGCTGCCTTTACCCCCTGATTCATCAGTGCGGAATCAATCAGCGGGCGGCTGCCCGAGGCATAATCTTGTAAAACCAGGTTTGCGCCCTGCAGTGACTGCCACCTGACGTCAGGCAACGCTGCCAGCGGATCGTCGTCACGGCAGAGCAGCAAAAAGGGCTCCGAAAGTACGCTTTCGCACTCCAGATCGCTCACCTGGCCGGGATCGATAACAATACCAAAATCGACATCCCCCTGGCGGATGCTCTCCAGTACCCACTGCTGTGGCCGGTCATGCAGGACAAAGTCAATGTCCGGGTAGCGATGGTTCCCCTCGGCAATACACTGCGGGATAAGGTGTGCAGATATCGTCTGGCTGGCCGCGACCCGCACGGTACCCGAAAGCTGCTGCCCCAGCCTCCCCACGTCTCTGAGCGTGCTGTTCAGCTCATCCAGCAGCCGTTCAAGGCGCAGAGCAAGCTGCTGCCCGGCTTCGGTCAACACCACTTCGCGCGTGGTGCGGTCAAGCAACCGGACGCCGGTCTGATTTTCCAGTTCTTTCACGCTGTGGCTGACCGCCGACTGGCTCAGGCCAATCATCTCCCCTGCCCGGCTAAAGCTGCGGGCATTGGCGACGGTAACGAAAATGCGGAGCTGGCGTAAGGAATAATTCATCTGTTTAATTCATGAATGGATGCAATAAATCAATTTTATTTCTCAAAAGGAAAAAAGCACAATAGCGACATCTGTTTTCAGGAGTCATTATGAAACTATTTCGTATTGTTGATCCGTTTACGCTCACCCTGGTCGTTACCGTTTTACTGGCCTCGTTCTTTCCCGCTCGCGGCGGGTTCGTCCCGTTCTTTGAAGGGCTGACGACGGCCGCCATCGCACTGCTGTTTTTTATGCACGGCGCGAAGCTGTCCCGTGAAGCGATTATCGCAGGGGGGAGCCACTGGCGGCTGCATCTCTGGGTAATGTGCAGCACGTTCATTCTCTTCCCGATCCTCGGCGTGCTGTTTGCCTGGTGGGCACCGGTTAACGTCGACCCGGCGCTCTATACCGGTTTTCTGTATCTCTGTATTCTGCCGGCTACCGTGCAATCCGCCATTGCCTTTACCTCTCTGGCGGGAGGGAACGTTGCGGCCGCCGTCTGCTCGGCATCGGCATCCAGCCTGCTGGGGATTTTCGTCTCGCCGCTGCTGGTGGGCCTGCTGATGAACATGCACGGCGCGGAAGGTAACCTTGAGCAGGTCGGCAAAATCTGTTTGCAGCTGCTGCTGCCGTTTGTGCTGGGGCATCTCTCGCGTCCGTGGACGGGCGCATTTGTGGCAAAGCACAAGAAATGGATTTCAAAAACCGACCAGTCGTCGATCCTGCTGGTGGTCTATTCCGCCTTCAGCGAAGCGGTCGTGAACGGGATCTGGCATAAGGTGGGCGCTGGTTCGCTGCTCTTTATCGTGGTGGTCAGCCTCATCCTGCTGGCAATTGTCATTGCAGTAAACGTCTTTGTGGCACGCAAGTGCGGCTTCAACAAAGCGGATGAAATTACGATTGTGTTCTGCGGTTCGAAGAAGAGCCTGGCAAACGGTATCCCGATGGCCAACATTCTGTTCCCGACCTCGGTGATTGGAATGATGGTACTGCCGCTAATGATTTTCCATCAGATCCAGCTGATGGTCTGCGCGGTGCTGGCGCGTCGCTACAAGCGCCAGACGGAAAAACTGGCGCAGGAAGGGACCCGCGCCGCAAAGGCTTAAGGACGTTTCAGGGGCTGCACCAGCTGGGTCAGCCCCTCGGTTTTGATCAGTAACGTGATAGCCATCAGCTCGCCCAGTCGCCCTGCCGGGAATTCATCCTTACGGGCAAACCACAGCAGATACTCCTCCGGCAAATCAATCAGCCTGCGGCCCTTGTATTTACCGAACGGCATCTCCGTATTGGCGATCTCAACGAGCTGCTCTTTCTCCACGTTACTCTCCTAACAGACGCATCATTTCTGCTTCGTCGATAACCTCAATGCCGAGCTCCTGGGCTTTCGCCAGCTTCGAACCGGCGGCCTCCCCGGCGATCACCAGATCAGTTTTCTTCGACACGCTGCCCGCCACTTTGGCTCCCAGCGCCACCAGACGTGCCTTTGCATCATCACGGGATAGCTGGCTCAGGCTGCCGGTCAGCACCACCGTTTTACCGGCGAACGGGCTGTCGATCTCTTCGGCGTTGACGACGACCGGCGCAGGCCATTTGATGCCCTCTGCCAGCAGTTGGCCGATGACCTCGCGGTTGCTCTCTTCAGCAAAGAAGTTAAAGACGTGCGTGGCGACGACGATGCCGACATCCGGGACTTTCTGTAGCTCCTCGATGCTTGCCTTTTCCAGCGCCTCCAGCGTACCAAAGTACGCCGCCAGCCCTGCTGCCGTCGCTTCACCCACTTCACGAATGCCGAGCGCATAAAGGAAACGGGCGAAGGTGGTCTCTTTAGCCGCTTCTAGGGCGTTAACCACGTTCTGGGCTGATTTTGGCCCCATGCGATCCAGACCGGTTAGTTTACCTGCGGTCAGCCTGAAGAGATCCGCTGGCGTGTGGACGTACTCTTTCTCAACCAGCTGGTCGATAATCTTGTCGCCCATGCCGTCGACGTCCATCGCCCGACGGGAGACAAAGTGCTTCAGTGACTCTTTACGCTGCGCACCACAGATTAAGCCGCCCGTACAGCGCGCCACCGCTTCACCTTCTACGCGCTCAACGTCCGAGCCGCACACCGGGCAATGGGTCGGGAAGACAACTTCGCGCGTATCGTCAGGACGCTCTGACTCAACGACGTTAACCACCTGCGGGATCACGTCCCCCGCGCGGCGAATTACCACTTTGTCACCAATACGCAGACCCAGGCGGTCGATTTCATCGGCGTTATGCAGCGTGGCATTACTCACCAACACACCCGCCACCTGCACGGGCTCCAGACGAGCGACCGGGGTAATGGCCCCCGTACGTCCCACCTGGAACTCCACGTCGCGGACGAAGGTCATCTGCTCCTGGGCCGGGAACTTAAACGCCACCGCCCAGCGCGGCGCGCGCGCCACAAAGCCCAGCTGCTCCTGCAGCGCCAGCGAGTTCACCTTGATGACCACGCCATCAATATCAAAGCCGAGCGTCGGACGGTCCGCTTCCACCTTGTGGTAGAACGCCAGCACCGCTTCCGGCGAGTCGCAGAGCTGAACGCGGTTGCTCACCGGCAGGCCCCATGCTTTAAACTGCAGCAGACGCCCGAGATGGGTATCCGGCAGCTCGCCGCCCTCCAGAATACCGACGCCGTAGCAGAAGAACGTAAGCGGTCGCTTCGCGGTGATGCGCGGATCAAGCTGGCGCAGCGAGCCCGCCGCCGCGTTACGCGGGTTAGCAAACACCTTACCGCCGGTGCGACGTGCCTCTTCGTTAATTTTCTCGAAGCCCGCCTGGGGCAGAAACACCTCGCCGCGCACTTCCAGACGTGCAGGAATATTGTCACCCTGCAGCTTCAGCGGGATCGCGCGGATGGTACGCACGTTGGTGGTGATGTCTTCGCCCGTCGTACCGTCGCCACGCGTCGCGGCACGCACCAGCACGCCGTTTTCATAGAGAAGACTGACCGCCAGGCCATCCAGCTTCAGTTCGCAGCACCAGGTGAGAGCGTCGCTGCTTTTCAGGCGATCCTGCACGCGCTTGTTAAACGCGAGAAAGCTCTCTTCATCGAAGACGTTATCCAGCGACAGCATCGGTACTTCATGACGCACCTGGCTGAAAGCGCCCAGCGGCTCAGCGCCGACGCGCTGGGTGGGAGAATCCGGTGTGATAAGCTCCGGGTGCTGCGCTTCTAATTCGCGCAGCTCGCGCATCAGGCGGTCATACTCCGCATCCGGGACTTCCGGCGCGTCCATAACATGATAGAGATATTCATGATGGCGAAGCGTGGTTCGCAGTTCAGTGAGTTGTTGTTCGATTGAGTCCATATCACACCATCAATGAGAAAAAACCCCCGACATGCGGGGGTTGAGGAGGAGTTGAAGATAACGCGTCGGTTACGCGTTGGCTTCCTTAACTTCGCGGATGCGGTCCTGATACTCGCGCAGCTTCTGCGGGGTCATCATGCGACGCTGATCGTCGAGCACCACACCACCCACTTCGTCAGCGATGTGCTGAGCGGATTGCAGCATCAGCTTAAAGTTTTGCAGTTCGTCGCCGTAGGACGGCACCTGCATAAAGATAGTGACACCCGGCGTCACGAAATCGCCCGTCATTTCTGGGTCGAATGTGCCAGGGTTAACCATATTGGCCAGGCTAAATAGCGCCGGGCCGCTACCGTCCGGGCTCAGGTGACGATGGAAGATATTCATATCACCAAACTTGAAGCCGGCCTGTTGAATACTGTTCAGCAGTACGTCACCGTTCAGATGGCTGCCGTGATGGGCGGCCACGTTCATGATGATCACCGCTTCTTTACGCTGCGGTTTTTCAACAACCGGCTCTGGCTCTACAACGGGCTCAGGCTCAACGTGCGGGGCAGGAGCGGGCTGCGGCGCAGGTTGAACATGAACAGGCTGCTGCGGTTGATGTACCGGTTGCGCAGGCTGCTGTTGCACAGGCTGCTGCACGGGTTGCTGTTGAACCGGCTGTGGCGCAGCAGGCTGCTGATACACACGCTGTTGCGGCGGCTGGCGCACCGGTTCTTCCACAGGCTGTGGCGCTGGCTGGCGCGGCTGTGCAGAAGCATACGGCGGTTGATACTGGTGCTGCGAAGGACGAGGTGCTTCATGCTCCCCATGGCCTACGCCGGGCGCAGTATTGACCCGATGAACACGAACTTCACCCACGCCGTCATCGTCGCTTCCATCGATGTCATCTTCACTGTCATCGTCGTCACGACTGGACTTCATGCGCTTCAGTGGGCGATCGCGAAACATCGAGGAACGCTCTTTACGGCTGGTCCAGAAACCATGTACCAGTAAAGCGATTATGGCGATCGCGCCAACAATGATTAATATCAGACGCAAATCCTGCATCATTATATTCTCTGTTGTTCTAACACCTTGCCACCACGGCAAACATTTACTCACTAAGAGTATTTGCCGTTTACGTCAAGTGCAAGTGTGTGCAGAGCATTCACAGCATAAAGATGAAGGAAATCGTGCTTTTTGCTGGTTTTTCGAACATTTCCGAACTGGTCATTGGTCCGTAAGTGGATAATATAGGCGGGCAATTCCACTGGTTGTGTAAAAAGGAGTACAGCCTGGCTATGGTTTCAACATCTTCTTCTCCCCCGCGCAGCGGCGTCTGGTATTTTTCTCAGGGCTGGAAACTGGTCTCTCTGCCGGGTATTCGACGCTTCGTCATTCTGCCGCTGTTGATCAACATTATTCTGATGGGCGGCGCGTTCTGGTGGCTGTTCACAAAACTGGAAAGCTGGATCCCATCGCTGATGAGCTACGTGCCGGACTGGCTGCAGTGGCTTAACTACCTGCTCTGGCCGGTGGCGGTGATCTCCGTTTTGCTGGTATTTGGCTACTTCTTCTCGACGATTGCCAACTGGATAGCCGCGCCGTTTAACGGTTTGCTGGCGGAACAGCTGGAAGCGCGCCTTACCGGCGCAACACCGCCGGACACGGGCATCCTGGGGATCATGAAAGACCTCCCTCGCATTATGAAGCGTGAATGGCAGAAGTTTGCCTGGTACCTGCCCCGCGCGGTTGTGCTGCTTATCCTCTATTTTGTGCCCGGCATTGGCCAGACGGTGGCACCGGTGCTGTGGTTCCTGTTCAGCGCCTGGATGCTGGCCATCCAGTACTGCGACTATCCGTTCGATAACCACAAGGTGCCGTTTAAAGAGATGCGCACCGCCCTGGGCAGCCAGAAGATCGCCAATATGCAGTTTGGCGCGCTGACCAGCCTGTTCACCATGATTCCGTTCCTGAATCTGTTCATCATGCCGGTTGCCGTTTGCGGCGCGACCGCCATGTGGGTCGACTGCTACCGTGCTAAGCACGCGTTATGGAAATAATGCAAAAATGTGTAAAGCAGGGGTGGCTTATGCCGCCCCTTATTCCATACTGATCCCCATTATTTCCTTGCAGTATATAGATATGCGAATTCCTTACTTCCCCCTACCTGCTTAGCAGGTATGCTGGGTCGGTATCCCAATTTCATACAGTTAAGGACAGGCCATGAGTAAGATTTATGAAGACAACTCGCTGACTATCGGTCATACGCCCCTGGTTCGACTGAACCGTATCGGTAATGGACGCATCCTGGCGAAGGTCGAATCACGTAACCCGAGCTTCAGCGTAAAATGCCGTATCGGTGCAAACATGATTTGGGATGCTGAAAAACGTGGCGTACTGAAGCCGGGCGTTGAGCTGGTGGAACCGACCAGCGGCAATACCGGGATCGCTCTGGCCTATGTTGCTGCCGCGCGCGGCTACAAGCTGACGCTGACCATGCCTGAAACCATGAGCATCGAGCGTCGTAAGCTGCTTAAAGCGCTGGGCGCGAACCTGGTGCTGACCGAAGGCGCGAAGGGCATGAAGGGTGCCATTCAGAAAGCCGAAGAGATTGTGGCCAGCGATCCGGCGAAATACCTGCTGCTGCAGCAGTTCAGCAACCCGGCTAACCCGGAAATTCACGAGAAGACTACCGGCCCGGAAATCTGGGAAGATACCGACGGCCAGATTGACGTCTTTATCTCCGGCGTAGGTACCGGCGGCACGCTGACCGGCGTGTCACGCTATATTAAAGGCACCAAAGGTAAAAAAGAGCTGATCACCGTTGCCGTTGAGCCGACTGATTCACCGGTTATCACCCAGGCCCTGGCGGGGGAAGAGCTCAAACCCGGCCCGCACAAAATTCAGGGGATTGGCGCAGGCTTCATTCCGGGCAACCTGGATCTGAAGCTGATCGATAAAGTGGTCACTATCACGAACGAAGAAGCCATCTCTACCGCGCGTCGCCTGATGGATGAAGAAGGCATTCTGGCAGGTATCTCTTCCGGTGCGGCCGTTGCGGCAGCGCTTAAACTTCAGGAAGATGAGGCCTTTACCAATAAGAATATTGTGGTTATCCTTCCTTCCTCGGGTGAGCGTTACTTGAGCACCGCACTGTTTGCCGATCTGTTCACTGAAAAAGAGCTGCAACAGTAGTGCCACTATGTTAATAACGCGTAAAAAAGCACCTTTTCAGGTGCTTTTTTGTGGCCTGCTTCAAACTTTTGCCCCTCCTGGCATTGCTTCACCCCGTTGGGTCTGGTATTTAAACCAGCAATTATTTTGATGCGTGAAATTAATCAGCGAACGAAATAGCCTTGCTGAATCGATTTTATGATTTGGTTCAAGTCTTGCTTTCGCTGCATAATGTTTAATGACGATCGAAACGTCAGCGCTAACAATACAGGCTAAAGTTCAGTCGCCAGGCTAGACTTTAGTTCCACAACACTAAACCTATAAGTTGGGGAAATACAATGTTCCAGCAAGAAGTTACCATTACCGCTCCGAACGGTCTGCACACCCGCCCTGCTGCTCAGTTTGTTAAAGAAGCGAAAGGCTTCACTTCTGAAATCACTGTGACTTCCAACGGCAAAAGCGCCAGCGCAAAAAGCCTGTTCAAACTGCAGACTCTGGGCCTGACTCAGGGCACCGTAGTCACCATCTCTGCGGAAGGTGAAGACGAGCAGAAAGCAGTTGAGCATCTGGTAAAACTGATGGCTGAGCTCGAGTAAGTTTCCGGGTTCTTTTAAATATCAGTCACAAGTAAGGTAGGGTTATGATTTCAGGCATTTTAGCATCCCCGGGTATCGCTTTCGGCAAAGCACTGCTGCTGAAAGAAGACGAGATCGTCATCGACCGGAAAAAAATTTCTGCCGACAAGGTTGATCAGGAAGTTGAACGTTTTCTGAGCGGTCGTGCCAAGGCATCTGCGCAACTGGAAGCAATCAAAACTAAAGCTGGCGAAACTTTCGGTGAAGAAAAAGAAGCCATCTTCGAAGGGCACATCATGCTGCTCGAAGATGAGGAGCTGGAGCAGGAAATCATAGCCCTGATTAAAGATAAAGGCATGACGGCCGACGCGGCTGCGCATGAAGTTATCGAAGGTCAGGCAACTGCCCTGGAAGAACTGGATGATGAATACCTGAAAGAGCGTGCGGCTGACGTACGTGACATCGGTAAGCGCCTGCTGCGCAACATCCTGGGTCTGGCCATTATCGACCTGAGCGCGATTCAGGATGAAGTGATCCTGGTTGCCGCTGACCTCACCCCATCTGAAACCGCACAGCTGAACCTGAAAAAGGTCCTCGGTTTCATCACCGATGCGGGCGGCCGTACCTCCCACACCTCTATCATGGCGCGTTCTCTGGAACTGCCTGCCATCGTGGGTACCGGAAGCGTCACCTCTCAGGTGAAAAACGGCGATTATCTGATTCTGGATGCCGTAAACAATCTGGTTTACGTCAACCCAACTAACGAAGAGATCGAAAAACTGCGCGCGGTTCAGGAGCAGGTTGCGACTGAAAAAGCGGAACTCGCTAAGCTGAAAGACCTGCCAGCCATCACTCTGGACGGCCATCAGGTAGAAGTGTGCGCAAACATCGGTACCGTCCGCGACGTTGATGGCGCTGAGCGCAACGGTGCGGAAGGCGTTGGTCTCTATCGTACAGAATTCCTGTTCATGGACCGCGACGCGCTGCCAACGGAAGAAGAGCAGTTTGCTGCGTATAAAGCCGTTGCTGAAGCCTGTGGCTCTCAGGCGGTTATCGTCCGTACCATGGACATCGGTGGCGACAAAGAGCTGCCGTACATGAACTTCCCGAAAGAAGAGAACCCGTTCCTGGGCTGGCGTGCCGTGCGTATTGCGATGGATCGTAAAGAGATCCTGCGTGACCAGGTTCGCGCAATCCTGCGTGCGTCCGCTTTCGGTAAGCTGCGCATCATGTTCCCGATGATCATCTCTGTTGAAGAAGTGCGTGCACTGAAGAAAGAGATCGAAATCTACAAGCAGGAACTGCGCGACGAAGGTAAAGCATTTGACGAGTCAATCGAGATCGGCGTGATGGTGGAAACACCTGCGGCGGCGACCATTGCGCGTCATTTAGCCAAAGAAGTTGATTTCTTTAGTATCGGCACCAATGATTTAACGCAGTACACCCTGGCAGTTGACCGTGGTAATGATATGATTTCACATCTCTACCAGCCAATGTCACCGTCCGTACTGAACTTGATCAAGCAAGTTATTGATGCTTCTCATGCAGAAGGTAAATGGACTGGCATGTGTGGTGAGCTTGCAGGCGACGAACGTGCTACACTTCTGTTGCTGGGTATGGGTCTGGACGAATTCTCTATGAGCGCCATTTCCATCCCGCGCATTAAGAAGATTATCCGTAACACGAACTTCGAAGATGCGAAGGTGTTAGCAGAGCAGGCTCTTGCTCAACCGACAACGGACGAGTTAATGACGCTGGTTAACAAGTTCATTGAAGAAAAAACAATCTGCTAATCCACGAGATGCGGCCCAAATTACTGCTTAGGAGAAGATCATGGGTTTGTTCGATAAACTGAAATCTCTGGTTTCTGATGATAAGAAAGACTCCGGAACTATTGAGATTGTTGCTCCGCTCTCCGGCGAGATCGTCAACATCGAAGACGTGCCGGATGTAGTGTTTGCTGAGAAAATCGTTGGTGATGGCATTGCTATCAAACCAACTGGCAACAAAATGGTTGCTCCAGTTGACGGCACCATCGGTAAAATTTTTGAAACCAACCATGCGTTCTCTATCGAATCTGATAGCGGTATCGAACTGTTCGTTCACTTCGGTATCGACACCGTTGAACTGAAAGGCGAAGGCTTCAAACGTATCGCGGAAGAAGGCCAGCGTGTGAAAGTTGGCGACCCGGTGATTGAATTCGATCTGCCACTGCTGGAAGAAAAAGCCAAGTCTACCCTGACGCCGGTTGTTATCTCCAACATGGACGAAATCAAAGAACTGATCAAACTGTCTGGCAGCGTCACCGTGGGTGAAACCCCGGTTATCCGCATCAAGAAGTAATTCTTGCCGCACAGAAAAATGGCGCCTTCGGGCGCCATTTTTGTTTATGCCGGGAGGATAAGCTCGTCGTAGCCTTTCGACTGGGTATACAGCATGACGTCAGTCACCCGATCGCCGGCCATGCGAATGGCATCGGCAACGGTTTTCCCCTCTACAATGCCGCTTACCAGCTCTGAACAGAACAGATCGCCCGTTCCCTTCAGATCGGTCTCTACGCGCGGATGTGCGCTGACGGTGACGCCCTCGCGTGAGACCAGCACCACGTGGATGTTTTGCGGATCGTCGGCAACCGGCGCACTGGTGATCGCCACCCATTTCAGGCTGTCGGAGAGCAGTCCCTGTGCTGCCGCGATGGCGCTTTCAGGTGTACGGCATGGTTTGCCGCTTAACACTTCCAGCTCGTAGACATTGGGCGTGATCCCCTGCGCCAGCGGCAGCAGGTGCTCCCGATACGCTTCGGGGAGCTCAGGCTTCACGTACATCCCGCTGTCAATATCGCCGATAACCGGATCGACCAGCACCAGCAGGTCAGGATGCTGCGCTTTGACCGCCTTCAACCACTGTGCCAGCAGGACGATCTGGCTGGCACTGCCCATATAGCCGGTGGTGACCGCCTTAAGCTCGCGCAGGATTTCGCGCTCTTCCAGCGCCTTCAGGTAGCCGCTGAACCACTCGTCGGGGATCACGCCGCCGTAGAAGGTGTCATAGTGTGGCGTGTTGCTGAACAGTACCGTCGGTACGGCGGTGACGTTCAGCCTGTGGGTACGAATATTCGGTACCGCAATGCTGTTCCCCACGCTGCCGTACACCACCTGCGACTGCACCGCGACAATATCGGTTTGCTGCGCCCGGGTATTATCCCGGAATAGAATCATCTCCATGACGCTTAAATCCCCGCCCCCTGCGAATAACTCTCTTCACCAAAGACGCCGGTAGAGAGATAGCGATCGCCGCGATCGCAAATAATCGCCACCACTACCGCACCCGGGTTTGCCTGCGCTACCCGAATCGCACCCGCTACCGCGCCGCCCGAGCTGACGCCGCAGAAGATACCTTCTCGCACGGCCAGATCACGCATGGTATTTTCCGCCTCGCGCTGGTGAAGATCCAGCACCTGGTCCACAAGCTGCGCATTAAAGATGCCGGGCATATACTCCGCCGGCCAGCGGCGAATGCCCGGAATGCTGCTCCCCTCTTCCGGCTGCAGGCCAACGATGGTGACGGTTTTCGCCTGCTCGCGCAGAAAACGGGATACGCCGGTAATGGTTCCCGTGGTGCCCATGCTGGAGACAAAATGGGTAATGCGCCCGTCGGTTTGCTGCCAGATTTCCGGGCCGGTGGTGGTGTAGTGCGCGTAAGGGTTGTCCGGGTTGTTAAACTGATCGAGCAGTTTACCTTCGCCGCGCTCGGCCATTTCTAACGCCAGGTCGCGCGCGCCTTCCATCCCCTGCTCTTTGGTCACCAGAATCAGCTCGGCTCCGTAGGCACGCATCGCGGCGCGACGCTCCTGACTCATGTTGTCCGGCATCAGCAGCTTCATGCGGTAGCCTTTCAGCGCCGCAATCATCGCCAGGGCGATACCGGTGTTGCCGCTGGTGGCTTCGATCAGCACGTCGCCCGGCTTAATCTCGCCGCGCTTTTCGGCCTGGACGATCATCGACAGTGCGGCCCGGTCTTTCACCGACCCCGCCGGGTTATTGCCTTCGAGTTTGACCCAGATTTCGCTGCCGTTATCCGGCCCCATGCGCTGAAGTTTGACCAGAGGGGTATTGCCGATGGTGTGTTCGAGTGTTTTCACGATTTTTACTCAATAAAAAAGCCGGGTTGCACGCAGCGATCCCGGCCTACAAGACGCAGTTTTAGCTGTAGGCCCGGTCAGCGCAGCGCCACCGGGCGATAAACATCCTAATAACCTATCAGGCTGACTCCGCCAGAGCAATATCCTCGCGCGTCTCGATGCGTTCCTTGCCGTGATAAATACGGGCATGCTGAAGACCGACAAACAGGCGCTCTCCCCGATGCGGCGGGACGTCGTCGCGCATGACCACGGTCAGCGGCTCGGTGTACCAGCCCAGCGGCTGAACCACCAGTTGGGTGTAATGCCCTTTAGGGCTCGCTTCCAGCACCTGTACCGGCAGCGGTGAGTCCAGGCTGGTTCGACGGCTCACGTCCACCTCCCATGGGCGCAGGAACAGATCGACCGGCCCCTGATGCGCGGAGGTATAGCCCAGCGGCCAGCGGTGCGCGCCAACGTGGAACTGACCGCCGCGAATGGTGCCCTGCAGGCGGTTCACCTCGCCCATAAACTCCAGCACGAAGCGGGTCGCCGGTTCACGCCAGAGCTGCTCCGGCTCGTCAACCTGCTCAATGTTGCCCTGACTCATGACCACCACGCGATCCGCGACTTCCATCGCCTCTTCCTGGTCGTGGGTCACGAAGACGCTGGTGAATTTCAGCTCTTCATGAAGCTGACGCAGCCAGCGGCGCAGCTCTTTACGCACCTGCGCATCCAGCGCGCCGAAGGGTTCGTCCAGCAGCAGAATTTGCGGCTCAACGGCCAGCGCGCGCGCCAGCGCCACGCGCTGTTTCTGCCCGCCGGACAGCTGGGCCGGGAAACGGTCCGCCAGATGCGCCAGCTGCACCATCTCCAGCAGTTTGGTCACTTTCGCCTTAATGGTTGCCGCATCCGGGCGCTCACGACGCGGCAGCACGGTCAGGCCAAACGCAATGTTGTCGAACACGGTCATGTGGCGGAACAGCGCGTAATGCTGAAACACAAAGCCCACCTTACGATCGCGGGCGTGCAGGCGGCTCACGTCGGTGCCGTGGAAGCGGATGTGTCCGCTGGTCTGGTGCTCAAGCCCGGCGATAATGCGCAGCAGCGTGGTTTTGCCCGAGCCAGACGGCCCCAGCAGCGCCACCATTTGTCCGGAAGAGATATCCAGCGAGATATCATTCAGCACCTGGGTGCGACCAAAAGACTTCTTAATATTGGCAATCTCAATGCTCATGATTTCCCTCCTGATGCTGACGTTTTTCCTGATTTTCTAAACGCCACTGCACCACACTCTTCAAAAACAGGGTCAAAATCGCCATCAGCGTCAGCAACGCTGCGGCAGTAAAGGCGCCGATGGTGTTGTAGTCCTGCTGCAGGAGTTCAATCTGCAGCGGCAGCGACAGGGTTTCACCCCGAATGGAGCCAGAGACGACGGAAACGGCACCGAACTCGCCAATCGCGCGGGCATTGGTCAGCACCACGCCATAAAGCAGCGCCCAGCGGATGTTCGGCAGCGTCACGCGGCGGAACATCTGCCAGCCCGAAGCCCCGAGCAGCACCGCCGCTTCGTCTTCGTTGCTGCCCTGGCTTAACATCACCGGCACCAGCTCGCGCACCACAAACGGACAGGTCACGAAGATGGTGACCAGCACCATGCCCGGCCAGGCGAACATGATCTGCAGGTTATGTGCATCCAGCCAGCCGCCCAGCGGGCCGTTGGAGCCGTAAAAGAGCAGATACACCAGACCCGCCACCACCGGCGACACGGCAAACGGAATATCCAGCAGGGTCAGCAGCAGCTGACGTCCCGGGAAATTAAAGCGCGTCACCAGCCACGCCAGCAGGGTACCGAACACCAGGTTCACCGGAACGGTGATCAGGGCAATCAGCACGGTCAGCCAGATGGCGTGCAGCATATCCGGGTTCGCCAGGTTTTCCAGCGCGGGCATCAGGCCCTTGCTGAACGCCTGAACGAAGATATAAATCGTCGGCACGACGAGAATGAGGGCGGAAACCAGCACGCCCGCCCCAATCAGAAACCATTTACCCCAGTTGATGCGGGGCGCATCGTATCGCTTCAATTGCGTAACTTCCGCCATCAGTGACCTACCACACGTCGACCAAAGCGACTTTGCAGAGTGTTAATCGAGTACAGCAGCAGCAGCGATGCCGCGAGGATCACCGAAGCGATCGCGCTCGCCGCCGGATAATCAAACTCCTGCAGGCGAATGAAAATCATCAGCGAGGTCACTTCCGTTTTCCAGGCGATGTTCCCGGCGATAAAAATCACCGCACCGAACTCGCCGAGGCTGCGGGTAAACGACAGCGCGACGCCCGCCATCAGCGCCGGAGACAGCTCCGGCAGCACCACTTTGCGGAAGCTCTGCCAGCGCGTGGCGCCCAGCGTTTCCGCCGCTTCTTCGTATTCCGGACCTAACTCTTCCAGCACCGGCTGCACGGTACGCACCACAAACGGGATGCTGGTAAAGGCCATCGCCACCGCGATACCAAGCCAGGTGTAGGTCACCTTGATGTCAAATTTCGCCAGCCACTCGCCGTACAGCCCGTTCACGGAGAAGAGCGACGCGAGGGTTAAGCCCGCGACCGCCGTCGGCAGCGCAAACGGCAGATCCATCAGGGCGTCAAGCAGCGTGCGGCCCGGGAAGCGATAGCGGGTCAAAATCCACGCCATCAGCAGGCCAAACACGCCGTTAAAAATGGAGGCGACAAACGCCGACAGCAGCGTCACCTTATAGGCCGCCACCACCTGCGGGTTGGTGATCACGTCCCAGTACTGCGCCCAGCTCATCTGCGCAAGCTGCATCACCAGCGCGCTGAGCGGCAACAGCAGAATCAGGCAGACGAACAGCAGGCTGGTCCCGAGGCTTAAGGTAAAGCCCGGCAGCACGCGTTTGGTCGAGACTGCAAACATTACTTATGCCCCGCCGCCAGCAGTTTGTCTAACTCACCGCCGCTGGCAAAATGCGTTTTCATCACGTCTGGCCAGGAGCCGAAATGGTCTTCCACGCGGAACAGCGCGGTCTGCGGGAACTTATCTTTCAGCTTGTTCATCACGTCCGGGTTGTTCACGCGGTAGTAGTAATCGGTAATGATGGTCTGCGCCTGAGGGCTGTACAGGTAATTGAGATAGGCTTTTGCCGCTTTCTCGGTACCGTTCGCCTGCACGTTTTTATCCACCCATGCGACCGGGAACTCGGCCAGAATGTTGGTTTTCGGGATAACCACCTCAAAGCCCTGCGCTTCATACTGCTTGCGGATGTTGTTCACTTCCGATTCAAAGCTGATCAGCACATCGCCCAGGCCGCGCTCTGCGAAGGTCGTGGTCGCCCCGCGGCCGCCGGTATCAAACACTTCGACGTTTTTCAGGAACTGGGTCATGAACTGCTCGGTTTTGGCTTTATCGTTGCCGTCAGCCTTGTCCGCCGCGCCCCACGCCGCTAAATAGGTGTAACGCGCGTTACCGGAGGTTTTTGGGTTCGGGAAGATCAGCTTCACGTCGGAACGCACCAGGTCGCTCCAGTCGTGGATATTCTTCGGATTACCCTTGCGCACCAGGAAACCCATGGTGGAGTAGAACGGCGAGCTGTTGTTCGGCAGACGGCTCTGCCAGTCCGCCGGGATGAGCTTGCCTTTGTCGTGCAGGATCTGCACGTCAGTCACCTGGTTGTAGGTCACGACGTCCGCTTTCAGTCCCTGAAGAATGGCCAGCGCCTGCTTTGATGAACCGGCGTGAGACTGCTTGATGGTCAGCTTGTCGCCGTTATTGTCTTTCGCCCACTGCTGTTCGAACGGGGGGTTAAGGGCGGCAAACAGCTCGCGGGAGACGTCATACGAACTGTTCAACAGTTCAGTCGCCTGCGCCTGTGCCACCAGCAGTAAACCTGCCAGCGCCAGAGTTCCTTTTTTCAGTACAGTAACGGCCATTGCGCACCCTTATAAATGTGATGACTATCTTATAGTCATAATATTTATAACGGTGATGAAAGCAGTAACGGTTTTATATACCGTTTGGTGATTTAGAAGCAGAAAAGGGAATAAGGGGGCGGGGAAAATTGCCGGGTGGCGCTAACGCTTACCCGGCCTACGTATGGAAAGCGGTTTATAGCGCCAGCAGACGCTCGACGGACGGCGCGAAGTAGTAGCCGCCGGTGACCGGTTTGGTGAAGCGCAGCATGGCGTCGCGCTTGCCGTCGGTATCGCCGAACATGCTCAGCAGCTGCTGTTCAATGTTATGCAGGCGCGCGCAGTAGGCGCAGAAGTAGAGGCCGTGCGTACCGCTTGCGGTACCGTACGGCAGGCTCTGGCGGACAATCTTCAGCCCTTTGCCGTCTTCCTTGAGGTCAACGCGGGTCAGGTGCGAGGTGACCGGACGGTCATCGCCGTCGATCTCTTCGTTAGCTTCTTTGGTGCGGCCAATCATCATCTCCTGGTCGTGCACGCTCATGCGGTTAAGCTGCTTGAGGTTATGCTCCCAGCGCTGCACGAACACGTAGCTTCCGCCCGCGTCCACGCCGTCTTTGATTACCGCGACTTCACGACGCGTCTCTTCACCCGCCGGGTTTTCGGTTCCGTCGACAAAGCCGCTCAGATCGCGCTCTTCGACCCAGCGGAAACCGTGAACCTCTTCCTGCACCTCGATGCTGTCGCCAAAGGCCGCCACCGCCGCCTGCGCAACCGAGAAGTTCACGTCGTGACGCAGAGAAAGGATGTGGATCAGCACGTCGTACTGGGTCGCAGGTGCAAGGCCTTTGCCGTAAGGAATGAAGTCCTTCAGCTCTTCTGCCCCTTCACCGCCGCTCAGCTGACGCCAGACGTTATTGCCAAACGCAACAACGGCGCCGAGGTGGGCTTCCGGGAATTTGGCCTGGAAGGTCGCCAGTTTATCAATAAAAGCTTTGCTGGCCGCACGCAGGGCATCCACGTCCCCTTTGACATTGGCTTCAATCCAAATCGCCGCGCGGCAATGTTCTGGCAAAATGCCACTCTGAACCTGAGACATCGCTCCTCCTGAAATAAAGATGCCACGTCAGCGTGGCATTGATGGCGGCTATTATACCCGGATTTCAGCGAGGCGGTTTGTTCAGACGCAAATTACTGCTTCCAGAGTATTTTGCTCACCTTCCAGCTCTTCAGGGTGTCGTCAGACGGCATCAACCCTTCCGGGCCGCTCCAGGTGCCGGTAAAAACATAGCTGATGTGCTGGCTGCCTTCCGCCTTACACTCCACCGCCACTTCATCGTCGGATGGCACGCTGGTGCAGTTGCCAAAGGCCTGCTTATAAAGATCGCTAAACGGCGTCCCGACCTTCACGCCGCTGGCGGTCGGAATATCTTCATCCATCACCGCGATCCGGTTTACCGTGCCTTTGTCACCGTTGATCGCCAGCGCCAGCTTGTCGCCCTTCAGCGCCTCGTAATAGCGAACAATATTGCCATTCTCTGTTTTCATGCCGCTGCGCAGGCGGTAGTCACTGCTGAGCGCATCCTGAATAGCATTCTGATCCAGCGCCGTCGCGGCGGTAATTTTCCCCACGCCCTGCTCGGTCACTTCCGTTGATGAGCCAAACCAGTTCCACGGATACGCGGCAGACCAGTTAATGGAGGAGAGCGTCGAACAGCCGGTCAATGCCAGCGGAAGAGCGCATAAAACTAAACGCAGCGATTTCATTGAAACGTCCTTACGTGTTAAATCAACGCTTGTTGGAGTGCGACATCGGCAAAAAGTGCCGGATTAATCATCCTGAGGCACAAAACAGGCGCGAAGGCGCGGGTTGGTCAGCAGCCACAGCAGCGCCACGATATCGGCAACCACCAGCGCAACGCCGATGCCCGTCAGCGGTTCACCGTACCACCAGAGTACCGGCTGCCAGAAGAGCAGCGCAATTTGGGCAAGGATCAGCAGCCCGCGAAGGGCGCGCCACAAGCGCGGGATTACGTGCCGCCGACCGCTGCACAAGAAAGCCACCACCGCTGGTACGCCCGGCAGCAAGCCGAGCCAGAAGGCATCGTGATCGGGATAGAAGAGCGTCAGCAGCGTGTCGCCCTGCCCGCGCGACGCAGCGGCCATTACAAACAGCACCCAGGTGCGGGCCTGAAGCAGCAGAACGCACCAGAATAAAAAGGGCAGCCTGACGCGACCCTGCGCGTCATAATCTGCCGGATGGATCTCAGTACTCTTCATCTTCGATGAGACGCTTTCCTAAATTCAGCACGTCAGCGTGTACGTAGCCCAGGCGTTCATACATGCCCAGCACCACGTCGTTATCTTCCCGCACCATGATCTGGATTTTCGGACAGCCGCGGGCGATCAGCTTCTTCTCGAGCCGGTTGAGCAGCGCATTGGCAATACCGCGACCACGGTATTCCGGATGGACGCCCAGATAATAGGCCGAGCCGCGATGGCCGTCATAACCGCCCATCACCGTCCCCACAACCTCGCCATTGACTTCCGCAACCAGAAACAGACTGACGTCGTGATTCACCTTACGTTCGATATCCATTTCCGGATCGTTCCACGGACGCAGCAGATCGCAGCGCTCCCAAAGGGTGATCACCTCTTCGAAATCTTCCTGGCGAAAAACGCGTATCTCCATGGTATTAACCGCCTTTTCGGGTTTAAAAACAGTGATTATGGCGCGAACCACGCCTTTAGCCAATAACCGGGGAAAATCTCGCCAAAATTTGGCATAATGTCACTTTGTCACGTATTGAAATGAAAAGTAAAACAATTCTCAATAAGGACTGTCGTAACGCTAAACGCGATACGATATAACACCAGGACCCCATTTTTTAGTATTCAGGCCGCATGAGCACATTCAAACCATTAAAAGCACTCACATCGCGTCGTCAGGTTCTCAAAGCGGGGCTGGCGGCCTTAACGTTAACGGGCATCGCAAAGCAGGCTCAGGCAAAAGACGAGAGCACGCTTAAAACCAGTAACGGACACAGCAAACCGAAAACCAAAAAGCCGGGCGCAAAGCGCCTGGTGATGCTCGACCCGGGCCACGGCGGTATTGATACCGGCGCCATCGGCAAAAACGGGTCGAAAGAAAAACACGTCGTGCTGGCGATTGCAAAAAATGTGCGGGCGATTTTACGCAGCAACGGCATTGACGCGCGTCTGACGCGCTCTGGCGACACCTTTATTCCGCTGTACGATCGCGTAGAGATCGCCCACCAGCACGGGGCGGATCTGTTTATGTCGATTCACGCGGACGGCTTTACCAACCCCTCTGCCGCCGGTGCCTCGGTGTTTGCGCTGTCCAACCGCGGCGCCAGTAGCGCCATGGCAAAATACCTCTCCGACCGCGAGAACCGGGCGGATGAAGTCGCCGGGAAAAAAGCCACCGACAAAGACCACCTGCTACAGCAGGTGCTGTTCGACCTCGTGCAGACGGATACGATCAAAAACAGCCTGACGCTCGGCTCGCACATCCTGAAGAAGATTAAGCCAGTGCATCGCCTGCACAGCAGGAGCACCGAACAGGCGGCGTTTGTGGTGTTGAAATCACCGTCTATCCCGTCCGTGCTAGTGGAAACCTCGTTCATTACCAACCCGGAAGAGGAGCGACTTCTCGGCACCACGGCGTTTCGTCAGAAGATCGCCAACGCCATCGCCTCCGGCATTATCAGTTACTTCAACTGGTTTGATAACCAAAAAGCGCACTCCAGGAAACGCTGATGAAACCCAATGCTCAACTGGTCAAAACCTTTCTGCTGCAGCTGCAGGACGAAATTTGCCAGAAACTGGCCGCCGCTGACGGCGGAGAATTTCAGGAAGACAACTGGCAGCGCGAAGCCGGCGGCGGCGGGCGTAGCCGCGTGCTGCGTAACGGCGGCATCTTCGAACAAGCGGGCGTGAATTTTTCCCACGTTCATGGCGACGCGATGCCCGCGTCTGCAACGGCACATCGTCCCGAGCTTGCGGGCCGCAGCTTCGAAGCGATGGGCGTTTCGCTGGTGGTGCATCCGTACAATCCGTTTGTGCCGACCAGCCATGCCAACGTGCGCTTTTTCATTGCGGAAAAAGCGGGGGCCGATCCGGTCTGGTGGTTTGGCGGCGGTTTCGACATGACGCCCTACTACGGCTTCGAAGAGGATGCCGTGCACTGGCACACCACCGCGCGGGATCTTTGCCTGCCGTTTGGCGAAGACATTTACCCGAAATTTAAAAAGTGGTGCGATGACTACTTTTACCTGAAGCACCGCGACGAGCAGCGCGGCATCGGCGGGCTGTTCTTTGACGATCTTAACACGCCTGATTTTGATACCGCATTTAGCTTTATGCGCGCGGTGGGCGAAGGCTATACCGACGCGTACCTGCCCATCGTCGAACGCCGTAAAGACACCAGCTATGGCGTGCGCGAGCGCGAGTTCCAGCTCTACCGTCGCGGGCGCTACGTGGAGTTCAACCTGGTATGGGATCGCGGGACGCTGTTTGGCCTGCAGACCGGCGGGCGCACGGAGTCGATTCTGATGTCGATGCCGCCGCTGGTTCGCTGGGAGTACTGCTACGAGCCAAAAGAAGGCAGCCCGGAGGCTGCCTTGAGTGAGTTCCTTAAAGTACGCGACTGGGTTTAACTGCCGGATGGCGCTGCGCTTATCCGGCCTGCTCAACCTGTAGGTCGGGTAAGCGAACGCGCCACCCGACTCACAAGGCTTACAGCGGCTGCGTCTGCGCCTCAACCACCGCCAGCGCCACCATATTCACGATACGGCGCACGGAGGCAATCGGCGTTAACACATGCACCGGCTTCGCCACGCCCATCAGCACCGGTCCTACGGTCACCCCTTCAGAGCTGGAGACGCGCAGCAGGTTGTAGCTGATACGCGCCGCCTCCACGTTCGGCATAATCAGGATGTTCGCCGATCCCTTCAGCGGGCTGTCCGGCATACGTTCGTTGCGGATGCTCTCCACCAGCGCCGCATCACCGTGCATTTCCCCGTCAATCATCAGCTCCGGCGCGCGCTCGCGCACCAGCGCCAGCGTCTCACGCATTTTGCACGCCGCCGCTGATTTGGACGAACCGAAGTTAGAGTGCGACAGCAGCGCCACCTTCGGCTCGATACCGAAGCGGCGCACGGTCTCGGCGGCCATCACGGTGATCTCCGCCAGCTCGTCCGGGCTCGGATCGTCGTTAACATAGGTGTCAGCGATAAAGGTGTTCCCGCTCGGCAGCAGCAGGGCGTTCATCGCCCCGGCGGTATGGACGCCGTCGCGATAGCCGAAGATCTCCTGCACCACGCTAAAGTGCTCGTGGTAGTCGCCGATGGTGCCGCAGATCAGCGCATCCGCCTCGCCGCGATGGACCATGATCGCGCCGATCACCGTCGTGTTGCTGATGACGGCTTTCTGCGCCTGCTCCTGGGTGATCCCCCGGCGCTTCATGATCGCGTAGTATTCGCTCCAGTACTCTTTGAAGCGCGGATCGGATTCGTTGTTGACGATCTCGAAGTCGACGCCCGGCTTAATCTGCAGGCCCAGCTTCTGGATACGCATTTCAATCACGCTCGGACGACCAATCAGGATCGGTTTCGCCAGGCCTAAGGTGATCAGCTCCTGGGTGGCGTGCAGCACGCGCGCCTCTTCCCCTTCCGCCAGCACCACGCGCTTCGCGTCGGCGCGCGCCTGAGAGAAGATCGGCTTCATGAACAGGTTGGTTTTATAGACAAACTCGGTGAGCTTATCGACGTAAGCGTCGAAGTCTTCAATCGGACGCGTCGCCACGCCGGAATCCATCGCCGCTTTTGCCACCGCAGGGGCAATTTTGACAATCAGACGCGGGTCGAACGGTTTTGGAATGATGTAGTCCGGGCCAAAGCTCAGATCCTGATCGCCATAGGCTGAGGCAACCACTTCGCTCTGCTCGGCGTGCGCCAGCTCCGCGATGGCGTGAACGGCGGCAAGCTTCATCTCTTCATTGATCGCCGTCGCGCCGACGTCCAGCGCGCCGCGGAAGATGAACGGGAAGCAGAGCACGTTGTTTACCTGGTTCGGGTAGTCGGAACGCCCGGTGCAGATAATGGCGTCTTCACGCACCGCTTTCGCCAGCGGCGGCAGAATTTCCGGCTCAGGGTTCGCCAGGGCCAGGATCATTGGCGCGCGCGCCATCTTCTTCACCATCTCCTGGGTCAGCACTTTCGGACCCGAGCAGCCGAGGAAGATATCCGCGCCGTCAATCACGTCCTCAAGCGTGCGCTTGCCGTCGTCTTCTACCGCATACGCCGCTTTGGTTTCCGCCATGTTCGGCTCGCGATCTTTGTAAATCACGCCCTTGGAGTCGCAGACCACAATGTTGTGTTTCTGCATACCCAGCGCCACCAGCAGGTTCATACAGGCGATGGCCGCGGCGCCAGCGCCGGAGACCACCATGCGCACGTCGGAGAGATTTTTCTCTACCACGCGCAGGCCGTTGAGAATGGCGGCGGTGCTGATAATGGCCGTTCCGTGCTGGTCGTCATGGAACACGGGAATGTTCATACGCTCGCGCAGCTTCTGCTCGATATAGAAACATTCCGGCGCTTTGATGTCTTCCAGGTTGATCCCGCCGAAGGTCGGCTCCAGCGCGGCCACCACGTTGATGAATTTGTCAGGATCGAGCTCGTCCACCTCGATATCAAACACGTCGATACCGGCGAATTTCTTGAACAGCACCCCCTTGCCTTCCATCACCGGCTTACCGGCCAGCGCGCCGATGTTACCGAGCCCCAGTACCGCCGTGCCGTTAGAGATCACGGCAACAAGGTTGCCGCGCGCGGTGTATTTATAGGCCGCCAGCGGATCTTTTTCGATCTCCAGACACGGGGCCGCCACGCCCGGCGAGTAGGCCAGCGCCAAATCGCGCTGGGTCGCCAGCGGCTTGGTTGGGGAGACCTGAATTTTGCCCGGGACAGGGAACTCGTGAAAATCGAGGGCACTCTGTTTCAACTGCTCATCCATCTTATTTTTCCTTTCACGTATCGGTCAAAAGGGTGACGAAAACGATCCGGTTGCACACCCTGGTGTGCCGCCTAGTATCGCCTCAGGCCGCCTCCTAAACTTTGAAGGCTGCCAAACTCTCACCATCACACATTAAAAATTGTTATCAATTTATAACAGCCATGTTACCCGTCTCAAAAGCAATGCCTCCCCCGTCTGCTATGCTTTTTTGTTAAGTCCATCATGATTTTCTCAGAAGTGTGAACTAACGCACTCAGCTAACGCTTTTATTTCCAAGGAGTAATCATTTATGAACCAGCTAGACGGCATCAAACAATTCACCACGGTGGTCGCAGACAGCGGCGATATCGAGTCGATTCGCCACTATCAGCCGGAGGATGCGACCACCAACCCTTCGCTACTGCTCAAGGCAGCCGGGCTTACCCATTTTAGTCATCTGATTGATGACGCCATTGCCTACGGAAAACAGCGCGGGAAGACGCAGGAGCAGCAGGTCGCCGAAGCCAGCGACAAGCTGGCAGTTAATTTTGGTGCGGAAATTCTTAAAAGCATTCCGGGTCGCGTCTCGACTGAAGTTGACGCCCGCCTCTCGTTCGATAAAGAAAAGAGCATCAACAAGGCTCGCCGCCTGGTGGAACTCTACCAGGAGCAGGGGATCGATAAATCACGCATTCTGATCAAGCTGGCGTCGACCTGGGAAGGCATCCGCGCGGCAGAGGTGCTGGAAAAAGAGGGAATTCACTGCAACCTGACGCTGCTGTTCTCCTTTGCCCAGGCGCGCGCCTGTGCCGAAGCGGGCGTGTTCCTGGTGTCACCGTTTGTTGGCCGCATCTACGACTGGTACCAGGCGAAACAGCCGATGGATCCGTACGTGGTGGATGAGGACCCGGGCGTGAAATCGGTGCGCAATATCTACGACTACTACAAACAGCATCGCTACGAAACCATCGTGATGGGGGCCAGCTTCCGCCGTACCGAGCAGATCCTCGCCCTGGCGGGCTGCGACCGCCTGACCATCTCCCCTAACCTGCTCCAGGAGCTACAGGACAAAGAAGAGACGGTCATCCGCAAGCTGATCCCCACCTCTACCGTTCTGCCAAAACCGAAAGCCATGACCGAAGCCGAATTCCGCTGGGAGCACAATCAGGACGCCATGGCCGTGGAAAAACTGGCGGAAGGTATCCGCCTGTTCGCCGTCGACCAGCGCAAACTTGAAGATCTTCTCGCTGCCAAACTTTAACCTTGCCACGGAGTGAACTATGTCCCGTAAAGAGCTCGCCAATGCCATCCGCGCCCTCAGCATGGATGCCGTGCAGAAAGCCAATTCTGGCCATCCCGGCGCACCGATGGGCATGGCCGATATTGCCGAAGTCCTGTGGAACGACTTCCTGAAGCACAACCCTAACGATCCCACCTGGTACGATCGTGACCGCTTTATTCTCTCCAACGGCCACGCCTCGATGCTGCTCTACAGCCTGCTGCACCTGTCCGGTTACGATCTGCCGCTTGAGGAGCTGAAAAACTTCCGCCAGCTGCACTCCAAAACCCCGGGGCACCCGGAGATTGGCTATACGCCGGGCGTGGAAACCACCACCGGGCCGCTCGGTCAGGGGCTGGCAAATGCGGTCGGGCTGGCGATTGCCGAGCGTACGCTGGCGGCACAGTTCAACCAGCCGGACCACAAGATTGTCGATCACTACACCTACGTGTTTATGGGTGACGGCTGCCTGATGGAGGGGATTTCCCATGAGGTCTGTTCCCTGGCGGGCACCCTGGGGCTCGGCAAGCTGATTGGCTTCTACGATCACAACGGCATCTCCATCGACGGGGAAACCGAGGGTTGGTTCACCGACGACACGGCAAAACGCTTCGAGGCCTACCACTGGCACGTGGTGCACGAGATCGACGGCCACGATCCTGAGGCGGTGAAAAAAGCGATTCAGGAAGCGCAGAGCGTGAAGGACAAACCGTCCCTGATTATCTGCCGCACGGTTATCGGCTTCGGCTCGCCGAACAAGGCGGGCAAAGAAGAGGCGCACGGCGCGGCGCTGGGTGACGAAGAAGTGGCGCTGACCCGGCAGAAGCTGGGCTGGAAATACCCGCCGTTTGAGATCCCGAAAGAGATCTACCGGGCGTGGGATGCCCGTGAAGACGGTGAGAAAGCCCAGCAGGCCTGGAACGAGAAATTCGCCGCCTACAAAAAAGCGTACCCGGAGCTGGCCGCCGAGTTTTCCCGGCGCATGAGCGGCGGTCTGCCGGAGGACTGGGACGATAAAACTCAGGCGCTGATTGAAAACCTGCAGTCCAACCCGGCAAAAATCGCCACCCGTAAGGCGTCGCAAAACACCCTGAATGCGATTGGCCCTCTCCTTCCTGAGCTGCTGGGCGGCTCGGCGGACCTGGCACCGAGTAACCTGACCATCTGGTCGGGCTCGAAATCGCTGAAGGAGGATATTGCCGGGAACTATATCCACTACGGCGTGCGCGAGTTCGGGATGACCGCGATCGCCAACGGCATCGCCCACCACGGCGGCTTCGTGCCCTACACCGCCACCTTCCTGATGTTCGTCGAGTACGCCCGTAACGCGGCGCGCATGGCAGCGCTGATGAAGGCGCGGCAGATTATGGTCTATACCCACGACTCCATCGGTCTGGGAGAAGACGGCCCCACCCACCAGGCGGTTGAACAGCTGGCGAGCCTGCGCCTGACGCCAAACTTCAGCACCTGGCGCCCGTGCGATCAGGTCGAAGCGGCGGTGGGCTGGAAGCTGGCGGTAGAACGCCATAACGGCCCGACGGCGCTGATTCTGTCACGCCAGAACCTGACGCAGATTGAGCGCACGCCGGAGCAGGTGAAAAACATTGCCCGCGGCGGCTATATCCTGAAAGACAGCGGCGGCAAGCCGGACGTGATCCTGATTGCGACCGGTTCCGAGGTGGAAATCACGGTGAAAGCGGCGGAAAAACTGACCGCCGAAGGCCACGCGGTGCGCGTGGTGTCCCTGCCCTCAACGGATATCTTTGACGCCCAGGACGAGGCGTACCGGGAATCGGTGCTGCCCTCTAACGTCGCGGCGCGCGTGGCGGTGGAGGCCGGTATTGCCGACTACTGGTACAAGTATGTCGGGCTCAAAGGGGCGATTGTTGGGATGCGGGGCTACGGTGAGTCCGCCCCTGCCGACAAGCTGTTCCCGTACTTTGGCTTTACCGTTGAGAACGTGGTAGAGAAGGCGCTGAGCGTGATTTAGTGCGGTCTGCGTTGCCGGGTGGCGGCTACGCCTTACCCGGCCTACAAAACCACCAAACCGTAGGCCGGGTAAGCGACAGCGCCATCCGGCAAAAAGCTACCGCGTGATCCACAGCGTGGGCCAGGCGTCTGGCCCATTCCAGTTATCACAGCTGGGTTCCTCGGCATAGCGCACCAGGCGGAAACGCTGGCCGTCAAACCGCCAGCGCGTCTGGATCCCACAATCCCCCATACCGCGCCCCAGCGAGAGCGTGGTCAGCTCAAGCGTCTTTTCATCAAAGCTGGCGTTCATCAACTCGATTTCGCTGCTGTCGCCTGACGGCGTAAACGGCAGACGCAGCCTCACGCTGCGGGCAGAGAACGGTTTTTTACGTGACACCAGCCACGCCAGATCGACCGTGTTATAGGCCCCCGCCTCGCAGCTGACGATCAGCAGCGCTTTGTCATCGGTTAACGCGGTGACGCGCACTTCGCGACGGTTAGGATCCAGCGAACACTGGCTGCTGTTCATCCTGCCGGTACCATAATCCAGCAGATCGTTCAGTTCAGCGTGAGAAAGCGGTGTTGGGGTAGGATTAACGATCGCCACCTTTTTCAGGGCAGGTGCGGGCGGCACGCTTAACGGCGGATCGTCACCTTTCTTGATCCACGCGGTTTCGCTGCCAACGCGCTTTTGCTGGGCATCAATGAACAGCAGCGCGGCTTTCAGACCGGCCAGTGAAATCACCTGCTTACCGCCTCGCAGAGTCAGGGCTTTTCCTTCCTGGATGTTTTTCAGAAAGGCGGTGATGGTGGCCGCATCGTCCGTTTTCAGATGCCAGGGGGTGAGCTGCCAGCGCTGTTTGTCGAGCTTCAGGGGAACATTATCCAGCAGCAGCCGCGGGGCAATATCCGGCTCTTTCACGGAAGGCGTATCAAGACCGCCGAGATCGATACGCAGCGTGGCATCCGTTTTCGCCCCGGCGCTCCGGGTGAGCGTCATGACCAGACCGCGGTGTTCGCCCGTGTTGCGGGCAAGGCAAAAGTTCTGGTTATTGCAGGTCACCTGCCAGTCAGAGAAGGCTTGCTGCGCGGGTGCAGCCCGCACCTGCGGCGCGAGGAGCACACAAAACAGGGAAAATAAAAAAACGCTGTAGCGCATGAATGACACAATCCCGGAACGAAAACGCATAACAGGGCAGTATCTTCGTGTTCCCGCCGGGGTTGCTCAATCGGATTTATCAGATATACCTGAAAAACAGGCTATATCCGTTCGAAAGGGGTGTTCATCAGCCCGGTTGTCTGTAAATACTGCAGCAATATCACCGCTTTACCATCCCTGATTTCGCCTGAACGCACCATCTCCAGCGCTCGGGCAAAAGGAAGCTCCAGCACGTCGATATCTTCATCCTCTACGCCACCGCCCCGGTGCGTGCGCTGTGCGTCGCTGTATTCAGCAATGAAGAAATGGACAATTTCCGTCACGCCGCCCGGGGACATGTACAGCTCGAAGACCTTTTTGACCTCGCCCACTTCAAAGCCGGTCTCTTCGACGGCCTCTTTGCGGATACAGACTTCCGGCTCATCGTCATCGAGCAGGCCCGCGCAGGTTTCAATCAGACGTCCGTCAGGATTGCCATTGACCCATGTTGCCACCCTGAACTGCCGGATCAGCACCACGCTCTGCTTTTCACGGTTATAGAGCAGAATGGTTGCTCCGTTACCACGGTCATAGACCTCGCGCTTGTGGCGGATCACTTCACCGTTGTTACGTGTAAGATCATAGGTGATGTTACGCAGGACAAAGTAGTTTTCAGAGAGAATTTTGTCTTTGATAACGTCAATTTTCAGGGTCATACGGGCTCCACGGCACAATGAGTCGTCCTATACTACGCCGTGAATCCCGCTTTGTCGTCCGCCGGATTAATGATGTTGTGGTACATCCACTCCCAGCCAGTCGAGTATCCCCTGCGCGGCATGACGCCCTTCCGCCATCGCGGTGACGACCAGATCCGCGCCGCGTACCGCATCGCCCCCGGCGAAGATCTGCGGGTTGGTTGTTTGATAACGGTAGCGGCTCTCGACCGAGGCCACGATCCGCCCCCAGTCATCCGTTTCGACACCCTGCGCCTGCAGCCACGGCATCGCGTGCGGATTAAAGCCAAACGCCATGATGACTGCATCCGCGGCCATCACAAACTCGCTGCCCGCCACCGGAACGGGCCGACGACGCCCCTGCGCATCCGGCTCACCGAGCGCGGTACGCAGCATCCGGATACCGTTGACCTTACCGTTCGGATCCAGCGTCAGCTCAACCGGCTGGACGTTAAACTCAAATGACGCCCCCTCTTCTCTGGCGTTCTGCACCTCTTTCTTCGAGCCCGGCATGTTGGCCTCATCCCGACGATAGGCGCAGGTGACCGTCGCCGCGCCGTGACGTAACGCCGTGCGGACGCAGTCCATCGCGGTATCGCCTCCGCCCAGCACCACCACGTTCAGGCCACGGGTGTCGATGGACGGCTCGCTGGCCGTCGCCTCCAGCCCCATAACATGACGCGTGTTGCCCACCAGGAAAGGCAGCGCGTCGTAGACCCCTGGCGCATCCTCGTTCGGGATACCCGCCTTCATCGAACGATAGGTACCCACGCCAATAAACAGGGCATCGTTATCGCTCTTGAGCTGCGACATCGACACGTCCTGGCCCACCTCGCAGTTCAGCTCGAAGCGGATCCCCATCGCGGTAAAGATCTCTCTGCGCCGGGCGAGCAGCGATTTATCGAGCTTAAATGCCGGGATGCCAAAGGTCAGCAAACCGCCGATCTCCGGATGCCGGTCATAGACCGTCACGCTCACGCCGCGGCGCGCCAGCACGTCGGCGCACGCCAGCCCGGCGGGCCCCGCGCCGACAATCGCGACACGTTTACCTGACGGCGTGACGGCGGACATATCCGGCCGCCAGCCCATCGCCAGCGCCCGATCGGAGATGTAGCGCTCGATGTTGCCTATCGTCACGGCCCCCGCCGCGTCACGAAGCGTGCAGGCGCCCTCGCATAACCGGTCCTGCGGGCAGACGCGACCGGTAATTTCAGGTAAACAGTTGGTCTGATGAGAAAGCTCGGCCGCGCCGGTGATATCCCCCGCGTTGAGGCGCTCAATCCACTGCGGGATGTGGTTGTGAAGCGGGCAGGTCCATTCGCAAATGCTGTGCTCTCCGCACTTCAGGCAGCGCGACACCTCGCGGGCGGCCTGTTCGGCCCGGAACGGCAGGTAAATTTCGTTAAAATGGCCCACGCGCTCTGCGCCAGCCAGCTTGTCGGGCTCGCCGCGGGGCGGGGTCGTTTGCATCTGCTGCAGTTTAGTACGCGGCGCGTCCACGCTGACGGCCTCGGCACCATGCCAGGGCTGCGCCTCCAGGCAGGCCGTGCGCTGTCGGCGCGATTTCGCCAGGTTTTCCAGCGCGGCGGGCGTCGCCAGGGTGAGGACATCCGCCGGGCAATTTTCGATACAGGCCGGGCCGTGTGGACGCGTCAGACAGAGATCGCATTTATTCGCCGAGGCCTTCACGCTGCCATTGTCGAGCGGAGTGACGATAATCTCCATCGTGCCAAACGGGCAGGCCACTACGCAGGCCTTACAGCCGATGCATTTTTGTTGATTCACCTGTACGCTGTCATCGCATTTGCTGATGGCGCCGTTCGGGCAGCTTTGCGCACAGGGTGCATTTTCGCAATGATGACAGGTCACGGGGTGGCTCTTCTCGCCGGATCTCAGGACCGTGATACGGGGATGAAAATGGCGCTCGCTCAGGGCATGCTGCTCACCGTTGTGCGCCATCACGCAGGCGACTTCGCAGGCGCGACACCCAATGCACTGCTGGCTGTTAGCCATAATAAAACGATTCATAACCACACCTGTTTTTGGTTCAATAACCTTTCTCTTTATAAGAGTATGGTATTTACGCATCACGGTGCGTTCGGGCAATGTTCAAATGCCTGAAGCGCCCAATTATTTCCAGTGAACCTGTGGCAGATCAATTTTATTCAGAGAGCCGTTCTGTGACCGTTAAACGACCCGTTTCCGGAAGCCTTGCCTGGGCTTTCTTTTCGATCATTGCCCTATCCGTACTCAGCAGCACCGTCGCGTTGCTGACGCTGGCCAGCAGCCAGCGCGATGCCGAAGCCATCAACATCGCTGGCTCACTGCGCATGCAGAGCTATCGTCTGGGCTACGAGATGCAGCGCAACAGCCCTTCCCTTTCGGCACATCGCGAGAGCTGGCAACAGACGCTCGGTGCGCCTGCCCTGCAGAAGCTGGATCGCTGGTACGTCCCGGACAATGTGAAAGCACGCTATCAGCAGCTGCATGTGGCCTGGCAGGAGATGGATGCGCATATCGCCCGCGGCGACAGCGCGTGGTACCAACGCAATATTGAGGATTTTGTGGGCCGCATTGATGCCTTTGTGCTCGCCCTCCAGCACTACACCGAACATAAAATTCAAACGGTCACCCTGCTCTCGCTGGCTGGCGCACTCGGGATCCTGCTGCTGACGCTGTTTACCCTGCGACGCATCCGTCGTCAGGTGGTGCTGCCGCTGAATAACCTGGTGGCGGCCAGCGAACGCATTGAGCGCGGCGAATTTGCCACTCCTGCGCCGGATAGCGCCCTGCCGAACGAGCTGGGCCAGCTTTCGCGCGCCTTTAACCACATGTCAGCCGAGCTCGATACACTCTACCGTTCGCTCGAAGCCTCGGTTGCGGAAAAGACGCGGCACCTGCACGAAGCCCACCAGCAGCTCGACATGCTGTTTAAGTGCTCGCAGGCGCTCAATACCGGCCAGATAGACAGCCACTGTTTCCGGCATATCCTGCAGATTGTCCATGACTATACGCAGATGAATTATCTGGAACTGCGCACCAGCGACGACTGGCGGCTGTGCGAAGGGACGGAGGCTGAGGGTATCCCTCTGCAAAACCTGCCGGTACTGATGCAGGACACGCTCTACGGCGAGCTGCGCTGGCAAAGCGAGGCGGACAGCGTCCCCCTTCCGCTGATGAGAAGCGTGGCGACCATGCTCGGGCGCGGGCTGTACTTTAACCAGGCGCAAAAGCATTACCAGCAGCTGCTGCTGATGGAAGAGCGCGCCACCATTGCCCGCGAGCTGCACGATTCGCTGGCGCAGGTGCTGTCGTATCTGCGCATTCAGCTTGCACTGCTCAAACGCGCCGTGCCGGAAGAAAATACCCAAGCGCAGGCCATTATCACCGACTTCTCCCGCGAGCTGAACAATGCCTGGCAGCAGCTGCGCGAGCTGCTGACCACCTTCCGCCTGACGTTGAACCACGCGAATTTACCCGCGGCGCTGCAGGAGTCACTCGATGTCCTGCAGAGCCAGACGCAGGCGAAACTGCATCTCGACTGCCGCCTCTCCTCGCTGGCGCTCGACGCGCAAAAGCAGGTGCACCTGTTACAGATCGTGCGTGAGGCGGTGTTGAACGCCATTAAGCACGCGCAGGCCAGCGAGATCACCGTGAGCTGCGTGACCGCAGCGGACGGTACGCACAGCGTCAGCATTCGCGACAACGGCATCGGGATTGGCGAGGCCAGCGAGCCGCCGGGACATTACGGTCTGAACATTATGCGCGAACGCGCGCAGCGGCTTGGAGGAGTGCTGCACTTCTCGCAGCCGCAAAACGGCGGCACGCTGGTCAGCGTGACGTTTCCGGCGCCCACGCCGTTAACGGGTAAATAACGGTAAAGAGGGAAGCGCAGGGAAAAGCGCATGATAATTTACACTATCTCCTTTATTTCTCCACGTTTGACCTGGGCCTTACCGCTAAAGTTATGCGGGCAATAAACAATAATGACGTGCAGCAAAACGAGGTCACACTTTCATGGCGAATTTTTTCATCGATCGCCCCATTTTTGCCTGGGTGCTTGCCATCCTGTTGTGTCTGACAGGTGTCCTGGCGATTACGTCACTTCCCGTTGAGCAATACCCCGACCTGGCACCGCCGAACGTGCGCGTCACCGCAAACTACCCCGGCGCGTCCGCTCAGACGCTGGAAAATACCGTGACGCAGGTTATCGAGCAGAACATGACGGGTCTGGATAACCTGATGTACATGTCCTCGCAAAGCAGCGCCACGGGACAGGCGACGGTGACCCTGAGCTTTAAGGCGGGCACCGACCCGGACGAAGCGGTGCAGCAGGTCCAAAACCAGCTGCAGTCGGCGATGCGCAAGCTGCCCCAGGCGGTGCAAAACCAGGGCGTGACCGTGCGTAAAACCGGCGATACCAACATATTGACCATCGCCTTTGTCTCGACAGATGGCTCGATGGATAAACAGGACATCGCGGACTACGTCGCCAGTAATATTCAGGATCCCATCAGCCGGATCAACGGCGTCGGGGATATCGACGCCTACGGCTCACAGTACTCCATGCGTATCTGGCTCGATCCCAACAAGCTGAACAGCTACCAAATGACGGCAACCGACGTGACGGATGCCATTAAAGCCCAGAACGCCCAGATTGCCGTGGGGCAACTGGGGGGAACGCCTTCCGTTGATAAGCAAGCCCTGAACGCCACCATTAATTCGCAATCCCTGCTGCAGACGCCGGACCAGTTCCGCAATATCACCCTGCGCGTGAATCAGGACGGGTCGGAAGTGCGTCTCGGCGATGTCGCCACGGTGGAAATGGGGGCGGAGAAATACGACTACCTGAGCCGCTTTAACGGCAATCAGGCCTCCGGTCTGGGGATTAAGCTGGCCTCCGGCGCGAACGAAATGGCGACGGCAAAACTGGTGTTAGACCGTCTGGACGAGCTGTCGCAGTATTTCCCGCACGGGCTGGAGTACAAAGTCGCCTATGAAACCACCTCCTTCGTTAAAGCCTCCATTGAGGACGTGGTGAAGACTCTGCTGGAAGCCATCGCGCTGGTGTTCCTGGTCATGTACCTGTTCCTGCAAAACTTCCGCGCGACGCTGATCCCCACCATTGCCGTCCCCGTCGTGCTGCTGGGGACCTTTGCGGTACTCTACGCCTTCGGGTACAGCATTAATACCCTGACGATGTTTGCGATGGTGCTGGCGATCGGCCTTCTGGTGGATGATGCCATCGTGGTGGTTGAAAACGTCGAGCGCATCATGAGCGAAGAAGGGCTCTCTCCGCGCCAGGCGACGCGCAAGTCCATGGGGCAAATTCAGGGGGCGCTGGTCGGGATTGCGATGGTGCTGTCGGCCGTCTTTATCCCGATGGCCTTCTTTGGCGGCACCACCGGGGCGATTTACCGCCAGTTCTCGATCACCATCGTCTCGGCGATGGTGCTCTCCGTGCTGGTCGCGCTGATCCTCACCCCCGCGCTGTGCGCCACCATTCTGAAACCGCTGCACAAAGGGGAGCATCACGGGCAGAAAGGGTTCTTCGGCTGGTTTAACCGGATGTTCAACCGCAACGCCGCGCGCTATGAATCTGCCGTTGGTCGCGTACTGCACCGCAGTCTGCGCTGGATGATGATTTACGTTGTGCTGCTGGGCGGGATGGTGTGGCTGTTCCTGCACCTGCCCACCTCGTTCCTGCCGATGGAAGACCGGGGGATGTTCACCACCTCGGTGCAGCTTCCGAGCGGCGCAACGCAGCAGCAGACGCTGAAAGTGGTGCAGAAAGTGGAGCAGTACTTCTTCACCAAAGAGAAAGATAACGTTGTCTCGGTCTTCTCCACCGTCGGTTCCGGCCCGGGCGGAAACGGGCAGAACGTTGCCCGCATGTTTGTCCGCCTGAAGGACTGGGACGAACGCGATACCCGGACGGGCACCTCGTTTGCCATCATTGAACGTGCGACAAAAGCCTTTGCGCACATCAAAGAAGCGCGCGTCTTTGCCAGCAGCCCGCCGGCGATAAGCGGCCTGGGCAGTTCAGCCGGGTTCGATATGGAGCTGCAGGATCACGCCGGGGCGGGCCACACGGCGCTGATGGCGGCACGCGATAAGCTGTTAGCGCTGGCAGGCAACGATCCCGGCCTGACCCGCGTTCGCCATAACGGCCTCGACGACAGCCCGCAGCTTCAGGTTGATATCGATCAGCGTAAGGCGCAGGCGCTGGGTGTGTCGATCAACGATATCAACGACACCCTGCAAACGGCGTGGGGGTCGAGCTATGTGAATGACTTTATGGATCGCGGCCGCGTGAAAAAAGTGTATGTCCAGTCCGCCGCGCCGTTCCGCATGCTGCCGGATGATATTAACCGCTGGTTTGTCAGAAATAATGCTGGCGGCATGGTGCCGTTCTCCGCCTTTGCCAGTTCGCACTGGGAGAGCGGATCGCCACGCCTGGAACGCTATAACGGCTATTCTGCGGTTGAAATCGTCGGGGAAGCCGCGCCGGGCGTCAGCACCGGTACCGCCATGGACACCATGGAAAAACTGGTGCAACAGCTGCCCGCCGGTTTTGGTCTCGAGTGGACGGCCATGTCTTACCAGGAGCGCCTCTCCGGGGCGCAGGCCCCCGCCCTTTACGCGCTCTCTCTGCTGGTGGTCTTCCTCTGCCTTGCCGCCCTGTATGAGAGCTGGTCGGTCCCGTTCTCGGTCATGCTGGTCGTGCCCCTTGGGGTTATCGGTGCGCTGCTGGCGACCTGGATGCGCGGCCTGGAGAACGATGTCTACTTCCAGGTGGGCCTGCTCACCGTCATTGGGCTGTCGGCGAAAAACGCCATTCTGATCGTTGAGTTTGCCAACGAGATGAATGCCAAAGGCCACGAGCTGATGGCCGCCACGCTGCACGCCTGCCGTCAGCGCCTGCGTCCGATTCTGATGACGTCGCTGGCGTTTGTCTTTGGTGTTCTGCCAATGGCAACCAGTACGGGTGCAGGCTCCAGCAGCCAGCATGCGGTCGGGACGGGGGTGATGGGCGGCATGATTTCGGCCACCATTCTGGCCATTTACTTCGTTCCGCTGTTCTTTGTGCTGGTGCGTCGCCGCTTCCCGCTGAAGGAACGTCCTGAGTAAGTGGTTGAAATAAAAAAAGGCGGCTTTATCGGCCGCCTTTTTATTGTGTGATTAATTCACACTATGGTTATTTTACTTATTTTAGTGCTCTTGCAATTCTTACTGAATGTCATTTACGAAGCATGCCTTCGATAAAATCTTTCCAGTTCCCCAGTTCACGTTCAATCATAACAACCTCTCTTATTATTATGCGCATTCTACAAAAACGTACCATCATTGTGAAGACTATTTAACCAATTGCTGTGATTGTACCCCACGTCCTGCGGGGATTTATGATAAATATGAACGGAGAGACCTCAATTTTTTGTGACGGCCAGCAATATTTTGAAATAACCCTACGGACGGGTGAGTTTTATTTTATTGGCTGACTTTATTGGGTTTTTAAAGTTTATGGACATCTATGCTTAAATGATGAAAGAATATTCAGCGTACAGTTGTGAGTCGAATTAAGAAGACACATTAATCCAGACGATTCCTGAATGTGTTATATTCCACTTAAGGATATACCTTCGAATTTACTGAACATTTAATTATCAGAACATCAAAAGGATTCACCATGGTTGTGATGTACGGCATTAAAAATTGCGACACCATCAAAAAAGCCCGCCGCTGGCTGGACGCTAACAGCGTGGAGTACCGCTTCCACGATTACCGTGCCGACGGGCTCGATGCAGAATTTCTGCATAGCGCTATTCGCGAACTGGGCTGGGAAGCCCTGCTGAACACCCGCGGTACCACCTGGCGTAAACTGGACGACTCTCTGCGCGCCAGCATCAAAGATGCCGACAGCGCGGCAAAACTGATGCTCGAGATGCCGGCAATTATCAAACGCCCATTGCTCTGCGCGCCAGGGCAGCCTATGCTGCTGGGTTTCAGTGAAACCCTTTATTCCGACTTTTTTCGTTGAGGTGTAGTTTATGTCATGCCCGGTCATTGAGCTGACTCAGCAGCTTATTCGCCGTCCTTCCCTTAGCCCGGACGACGCAGGTTGTCAGGCTCTTATGATTGAACGCCTGCGTGCCATCGGTTTTACCGTTGAACGCATGGACTTTGGCGATACCCAGAACTTCTGGGCGTGGCGCGGACAGGGCGAAACGCTGGCCTTCGCCGGGCATACTGACGTCGTTCCCGCCGGTGACGCGGATCGCTGGATTAACCCGCCGTTTGAGCCGACCATTCGCGATGGCATGCTGTTTGGCCGCGGCGCGGCAGACATGAAAGGCTCTCTGGCGGCGATGGTCGTGGCGGCAGAGCGCTTTGTGGCGCAGCATCCCAACCACAAAAACCGTCTCGCGTTTTTGATCACCTCCGACGAAGAAGCCAGCGCGCACAACGGCACCGTGAAGGTCGTCGAAGCGCTGATGGCACGCAACGAGCGTCTCGACTACTGCCTGGTCGGTGAGCCGTCCAGCACCGAAGTGGTGGGTGACGTCGTCAAAAACGGACGCCGTGGCTCGCTGACCTGTAACCTGACCATTCACGGTGTGCAGGGCCACGTCGCTTATCCGCATCTGGCCGATAACCCGGTCCACCGCGCCGCGCCAATGCTGAGCGAGCTGGTGGCGATTGAGTGGGATAAGGGCAACGAGTTCTTTCCGCCGACCAGCATGCAGATTGCGAACGTCAAGGCCGGGACCGGCAGCAATAACGTGATCCCGGGGGATTATTTCGTCCAGTTCAACTTCCGCTTCAGCACAGAACTGACCGATGAGATGATCAAGGCGCGCGTTATCGCCCTGCTGGAAAAATATCAGCTGCGTTACACCGTGGAGTGGTGGCTTTCCGGCCAGCCGTTCCTGACGCAGCGTGGCAAACTGGTGGATGCGGTGGTGAACGCCATCGAGCACTATAATGAAATTAAACCACAGCTGCTGACAACGGGTGGTACCTCAGACGGACGCTTTATCGCCCGTATGGGTGCTCAGGTTGTCGAACTGGGGCCAGTGAACGCAACCATTCATAAAATAAATGAGTGTGTCAATGCGGCAGATTTACAACTGCTGGCCCGTATGTATCAACGTATTATGGAGCAAATCGTCGCCTGACGAACGCTCTGAGAGGAATAGCGAATGGATTGGCTTTCAAAGTACTGGTGGGTTCTGGTGTTGGTTTTTCTGGTCGGCGTACTGCTTAACGTGATTAAAGACCTTAAGCGCGTGGACCATAAAAAATTTCTCGCCAACAAGCCGGATCTTCCCCCGCACCGTGATTTCAACGACAAGTGGGACGATGACGACGACTGGCCGAAGAAGGATCAGAAGAAGTAATCGATCCGATTCCCCCTCTCCATGGGAGAGGGGGAAGAATCACATAAACTCAACAATATCATCGTTATCCGGCTTACCGCCGCTGAGCGCTTCATCAAAGTAGTGCTTCGGTACGGTATAGCGCAGATGGTCAAGCGCAAACTGCATGCTGCGGTCGTCAATGGCGTGGCCCAGATCGTCAACGATATCCAGCGTCACATCCCCACCCTCACGAATCAGCGCTTCCTGGGCAGCAACCGCATGCGAGAGCTCAATCACCCGGTCTTCACCGCCGTGGATTAAGTGGATCGTGGTTTGCGTGGTTGCGCTTGTCGGTAACGTCGCAAAACGGCCGTTAAACGCGATCACCCGTGAAACCAGACCCGGCTGTGCCTTTACGCTTTCCAGCGACATGATTGACCCCTGCGAGAAGCCAATAAGCGCGGTCGCTTCGGCTCCTACGCCGCTCTGCTGCTGCCAGTAGCGGACGACGTCGATAAAGGCCGGCATGATGGCGTCGATACGCGCCTGACGGTTCTCTTCCGTCACGCCCTGAACCGAGAACCACTGGCGCCCGTTCGGGCCGCATGGCTCTACGCCGCCGATGCTGACAATCAGCGCTTCCGGGAAAACGGGCGCAAACCAGCTGCCAATCTGCCCCATATTGACGGCATTATCGCCAACCCCATGAAACAGAAGCAGTAACTGTTTAGCCGGTTTGTCAGGGCTTTGAACAACAAAATGGTCATGTTTCATGGTGGTCTCCTTAATAGATGACCTGGATTCTACGCCTCCCGGCGGGAATGACCATGCCACTTTACTGAAGAAGTCATTGAAAAAATTGCCATTGCAAAATGGCTTCCTTCAACTGCTGGCAGCGCGGATAATCAAGGCTTTCAAGCGCTTGCGCGGTTTCAGAGCGCAGCTTTGCCAGCAACGCTTTTCGCCCGAGCTCATCCGTTTTCCCTGCTAGTTTCCCCCGCAGGGCCGGAAGCGGCATATCAACGGTGAGCAACAACCGCGTCAGCGCGGCAACCGAGGTTGAAAACGCGCGATGGGCAAAAGCAAACCCCGCCAGCTCCCGCCAGTCATCACTATTAAGGGTAGCTTCCCAGCCGTCGTCCACCGGGATCTTTTCACCGTTCCAGGCCGACAGGACGCGCATATCCCGGCATAAACGGTGATGTTCCTGCGCGCACAGCCGACGCCCGGCCTCGCTCAGCGGCAGCAGCGCCATCGCCGTGTAGCAGCCGCTGCTGGCTTCCCGATGGCTCCCCATCCGCACCAGCACAAACCCGCACCGCTGCCAGAAACGCCACAGCTCGTCGGTATAACCAAAACTCACCGACAGATAATCTTCCCCGCTGGCGCTACGGATAAGCCGTTGCCCGATGCCTTCCCGCTGGCGCAGGGGGTGAATCGCAATGCGGCTAACCCGTCGCCCTTTCAGCGTCGCCGCGAGCGGAGAGCCGCCGTGCGCCGCCAGCGACTGCGCCACGAGATTCCCGCGTGGACGCCGGTATCCCGCCCACACGGCGCGGCTAAGCTCCGGTGACAACCCGCCCTCTTCCACCAGCCAGAGCGCGCCTGCAATATCAGCCCCCGTCTCTGCAACAGCAAAGTGCTGGCCGGGCGCGTCCATCATCCGGCGTAAATCGAGCGGTGACGTGCGGTAGTGTGCAGCACACAGCAGTTCATAAACGCTTGCCGCGCGTGCCGGGTCGCTCTCCCACATCCGCGGCGCCAGCGGCGTTATACGAACCTCACCTTCCGGTTTGCGATCGATAAGCGCATCATCAAATAACAGAGCATTTGCCACGAACCGCTCAAGCGGACATCCGGCGGCCCAGCGAATGGGGGTCGATAAGGCATAATGCCGCAGTCCGCTGAAACGGGCGCAGAACTTCAGCAGGAAGCCCCTGCCCGTCCCTTCATAGCCCTGCACCGTGGTGGTTAATAATACGCGCGTAAAGCGCGTCACCAGCTTCTCCAGCAGCGGGCCCGGGATGGCAGCCGCTTCATCGACAATCAGCCAGTCGGCCTGCAGCGTGGAGGCCAGCAGCGCATCCGGGGCCATAAAGTGGAAATGCTCGCCCGCAAAGCGCGCAATGACATCCGTTGCCCCTTTAGCCGGTGCCGTGACCACCGCACTCCCCTGAATGCTATTGAGCAGCATCCCCGCCAGCGCTGACTTTCCGCGCCCGCGCGGTGCCGTTACGGCAGCGATGCCCGCAGGCATGGTCAGAAGCGCGTCGAGGATCTCCGCCTGCTCGCGCTGCGGTGCGCCGCTGGCAGGCTGCCAGTCGGGTAAATCCGGCGTAACGGGAACGGACAAAGGACGATGCTGCTGCCAGACAATCGCATCCGAATCGGCGGCAAGCGTCCGGCAGAAGTGGTACACAAAGTGTGGAGTGGCGATCGGCTCCGCGCTGTCGCTCCAGCGCAAAGAATCGCTGTCTGGCCTGTCGGCCCAGTCAGCAAGCGGAGGAACCAGCAGCACCAGGAGGCTTCCGGCGCGCAGCGTCCCGCTGAGCGCGGCGAAGGCTGAGACATCAAACCCGGCGCGCGCGTCAAAAGCGGCGTGAAGGTATTCGCGTCCCAGCAGTCCGCTGAGGGTTTTAGAGGGATTGTCATCCAGCCACAGCCAGTCTCCCGGCAGGGTATTACGCAGGTCAGTCGCCTGACTCAATGTCCACTGCGTCTCACCGCTGAGCACCACCAGCCGACGATGGCCGGTGCGCTCAAGCTCGCGTATCAGCTGTTCAAACGCCAGCATTACATCGCTTTGCCGAAGGTATTACACTGCGCCGGGTCGCCGCTGTCGAAACCGCGTAAAAACCAGCTGTAGCGCTGCTGCGAGGTACCGTGAGTGAAGCTGTCCGGCACGACGCGCCCCTGGCTCTGCTGCTGAAGACGGTCGTCACCGATCGCCTGAGCGGCATTCAGCGCCTCCTCAAGATCGCCGGATTCCAGCACGCCCTGCTGCTGCATGCTGTGGCCCCAGACGCCCGCGAAGCAGTCCGCCTGCAGCTCCATTTTAACGGACAGGCGGTTCACGTCAGCCTGCGACGCATTTTGCTGGAGCTGGCGCACTTTTGGCTCAATTCCCAGCAGCTTTTGCACGTGATGGCCAACTTCATGCGCGATAACGTAACCCTGGGCAAAATCACCGTCAGCACCAAGCTTGCGTTTCATGTCATCGTAAAAGGAGAGATCGATATAAACGGTGCCGTCCGCCGGGCAGTAGAACGGCCCCATCACGGACTGTCCGGTGCCGCATCCGGTGCGGGTTGCGCCCCGGTACATCACCAGCTTCGGCTGCTGGTAGGTACGCCCCATCTTCTCAAACAGCTGACCCCAGGTGTCTTCCGTTGTGGCGAGGATCACGGAGGTAAATTTGGCCGCTTCATCTTCATTCGGGCTGATGGAGCGCTGAGAATGCTGCTGTTGCAGCGGCTGACCGGTCATTAACCCGGTGAGATCGACGCCGTAATAGCCCGCGACCAGCACCACAATCAGCAGAATGATACCGCCCTTGCCGCTGGGTAAGCGGAAGCCCGGTCCGCCCATGGAAGGACCGCCGCCGCCATCACTGCGTCTGTCTTCTACATTGTCACTTTCACGACCCCCTTGCCAGCGCATAACCACCTCGAACTATTCCATTTATAATAGCTATGATCGTAGGCGGTTAACGGCAAGATTACCATAGGAAACAAAGGTAAGACGCCAAAGGATGCGAACATCCTTTGGCAAGTGAGGGAGTTAGTCGAGCTTAACGCCTAAACGGTGAGCAACCGCTTCGTACGCTTCAATCAGGCCACCCAGGCTCTGACGGAAACGGTCTTTGTCCATTTTATCCAGGGTTTCTTTGTCCCACAGGCGGCTACCGTCCGGTGAGAACTCATCGCCCAGCACCACTTCGCCTTTGAACAGACCAAACTCCAGCTTAAAGTCGACGAGGATCAGGCCCGCGTCATCAAACAATTTTTTCAGCACGTCGTTGGCTTTGTAGGTCAGCTCTTTCATGCGCGCCAGGTTCTCTTTGTTCACCCAGCCGAAGGTTTCGCAGTAGGAATCATTGACCATCGGGTCGTGCATGGCGTCGTTTTTCAGGAACAGATCGAACAGCGGTGGATTCAGTTCGATACCTTCTTCAATGCCCAGACGCTTCACCAGGGAGCCCGCCGCACGGTTACGAATAACGCACTCAACCGGAACCATATCCAGTTTTTTCACCAGACATTCCGTATCGGACAACAACGCTTCCATCTGAGTCGGGATACCCGCTTCGGCCAGTTTGGTCATAATGAAGTGGTTGAACTTGTTGTTCACCATGCCTTTACGATCGAACTGCTCAATGCGCGCGCCATCCCCTGCTGACGTATCATTGCGGAACTCGAGCACCAACAGATCCGGGTTTTCCGTGCTGTATACGGTCTTCGCTTTGCCACGATACAACTCAGCTTGCTTCTGCATCTTCATTACTCCTGGTGTGATGATTTGTGTTCAAAACTGGGGATATTATGCCACGCACACGTTTGCGTAGCACGAAAATAAAAAGGGCTGGATTCACCAGCCCTCGTATTTATTTGCTGAATGCTGCCTGGAAGACAGCGACCAGCGCATCGTTCTGCGACTGGGTCAGCGTGTGACCTTTTGGATCGATAAACTGCAGGCTACTGCGGTTATCAAGGTCACCGACCTGAATCTTGTAGTCACCGGAGGCAAGCTGAGGATCTTTCGCGCCCAGTTCCTGCCACGCGCTGTCGGAGAGCGGCTTATAGGTTGCCGTTATGCTGCCGGTTGAGCGGGTGCTGTCGGTCACTTTCATGCCCACTTTTTCCAGCGTCGCTGGCAGACGCTGCCAGGTCTGGTTAAACGGTGCACGCACCACCAGCATTGGCAGGCCGGTATCATCCGCGCCGCTCTGGACATCGAAGGTCACACCGTTGCGGCTCTGCGCGGCGTTGGCAGCATCGGTCGCGTTTTTATCCAGGCCTGCGGCAATCACGTTCAGCATTTCGGTGCTGTAACGCTGCAGGGATGCGGCATCCGCAACCGGTTTACCCGCCTGCTCCAGGTTCAACAGCTTAACGTTAACCGCCTGCTGATAACCCTGTGGTTTAACGGAGACTTGATAACGACCGCGGTACTGCTGGTCTTCATCCAGACGGTTCCATTCGATCCAGTCGGTGGTTAACGTCTGGCTGGCATCATCGCGTTTATCGATGGTGTAGTTCTTCGCCTGAATGACGCTGACAACCTGCGGCCACAGGGTGCTACCGCGCGCGCTCTCAACCATCAGAGACGCCGTATCACCGGTGAACTGGGTACGCGCCCCGCTCACCAGCGCCAGAGGCTGTGCTGGTGGACGAATATCAAGCGCTTTACCGACCAGGCCGCTGCCGTTGGTCACGGGAATATTATAATCGCCGTTCTGAATCGGCAGGATCATACCAGCCGGTGCGTGAAGTTCAGCAAGCGGGGTCGCATCCAGATAGGATTCATCACCGCTCACCTGGCGCTTGTAGCGCGAGTCTGAACTACAGGCAGCGAGCAGCATAACAAGCGAAACACTCGCAACCTTCGCCAGGCGCGACTTCTGTACTGAATAAGCCATCAAATCTCCCTAAACTTTACAGCAAACCGGCATGCTTCAGCGCTGCCCTGACGATATCACGACCGTGGTCGGTAATCGGTGTCATTGGCAGACGCAGCGTGTCGGTTGCTACAAGCCCCAACTCCTTACATGCCCATTTCACTGGGATCGGATTGGGTTCGACAAATAATTTATTGTGCAGCGGCATCAGACGCTGATTTATGACACGCGCTTCATCAAAGTGACCGGCCGCGGCCAGTTTGCACATTTCAGCCATGTCGCGCGCCGCAACGTTTGCCGTTACGGAGATCACGCCATGGCCACCGAGCTGCATAAAGTCCAGCGCGGTCGCATCATCACCACTCAACAGGATAAAGTCGTCTGAAACCAGCTCTTTGATCTGATGAACGCGGCTTAAGTTCCCTGTCGCCTCTTTAATACCGATAATATTTTTGACTTCCGAGAGACGGCCAACGGTTTCCGGCAGCATATCGCAACCGGTACGGGACGGCACATTATACAGAATTTGTGGCAAGTCAGTATGTTCAGCGATGGCTTTGAAGTGCTGGAACAAACCTTCCTGAGTAGGACGGTTGTAGTAAGGGGTCACCGTCAGACAGCCGACAATGCCGCTGTCGTTAAAACGTTTAGTCAGGCTGATCGCTTCTGCGGTGGCATTCGCGCCTGTGCCCGCGATGACCGGAATACGTCCGTCAGCCAGTTCCAGGGTCAGCATAACCACATCGCCGTGCTCGTCGTGGCTCAGCGTTGCAGATTCACCGGTAGTCCCTACCGAAACGATCGCCGAGGTTCCATTGGCGACATGGTAATCAATCAGCTTCTTCATGCTAGACCGGCAGACGTTACCTTTTTCATCCATCGGTGTTACAAGCGCGACAATACTTCCCGTGAACATGAGCCATCCTCTGTGCGAACAAGAGTCTCAATGGTACGTTTGGAACTGTAATAAAAGCAAGCGACCTGAGGCCCTCAGGCGGTTGTATGCATGTTTTTTTTATGCTTTCCTTAGGAAGACTTAACCATGCAAAGGAAGAACAGGTTTGACAACCTCATCACAACATTACCTGGTTATCACTGCGCTGGGTGCCGACAGGCCGGGTATCGTGAACACCATCACCCGCCACGTAAGCAGTTGCGGCTGTAATATTGAAGACAGCCGTTTGGCCATGCTCGGCGAAGAGTTCACATTCATTATGTTGCTTTCAGGGACATGGAACGCCATCACGTTGATTGAATCGACCCTGCCGCTGAAAGGTGCCGAGCTGGACTTGCTGATCGTCATGAAGCGCACCACCGCGCGCCCTCGCCCGGCCATGCCCGCTACCGTCTGGGTGCAGGTTGAAGTACCTGATTCTCCGCATCTGATTGAGCGCTTCACCGCGCTGTTTGACAGCCATCAGATGAACATCGCCGAGCTCGTTTCCCGCACACAGCCGGGCGACGCAAGCACGGTTCCCACGCTCTTTATTCAAATTACCGCGCACAGTCCTGCGTCACAGGATGCGTCAAATATCGAGCAAGCGTTCAAAGCCCTCTGTACAGAATTAAACGCGCAGGGCAGTATAAGCGTCGTCAATTATTCGCAGCACGAACAGGATGGAGTTGAGTAATGAATCCACTGAAAGCCGGTGACATCGCACCGAAATTTAGCTTACCGGATCAAGACGGCGAGCAAGTAAATTTGACCGACTTCCAGGGACAGCGTGTTCTGGTCTATTTCTACCCGAAAGCCATGACCCCCGGCTGCACCGTACAGGCCTGCGGCTTACGCGATAACATGGATGAGTTGAAAAAAGTCGGCGTGGAAGTGCTGGGTATCAGCACCGATAAACCAGAAAAGCTGTCACGATTTGCTGAAAAAGAGCTGCTGAACTTCACGCTGCTTTCTGACGAAGATCATCAGGTATGCGAGCAGTTCGGCGTCTGGGGCGAGAAGACGTTTATGGGTAAAACCTACGACGGTATTCACCGCATCAGCTTCCTGATTGACGCCGACGGTAAAGTTGAACACGTGTTTGACGACTTCAAAACCAGCAACCACCACGACGTGGTGTTGAACTGGCTGAAAGAAAGTGCCTGAAAGTGAGTGTCGGGTGGCGGCTTCGCCTTACCCGACCTACAAGGATAAATAGGCCGGGTAAGCGCAGCGCCACCCGGCAAAACTTACTTCTCCTCCACAGCCGGCACATCCGGCCACGCGTGGACGACCGCTTTAATCAGCGTCGCCAGCGGAATAGCGAAGAACACGCCCCAGAATCCCCACAGCCCGCCGAAAATCACCACCGATAAGATAATCACCAGCGGATGCAGGTTCACCGCTTCGGAGAACAGCACCGGTACAAGCAGGTTACCGTCCAGCCCCTGAATAATCAGATACACCGCGAAGCAGCTCCAGAACTCGGTACCCAGCCCAAACTGGAACAACGCCACGCCAACCACCGGAATGGTCACCACAAACGCGCCGATGTAGGGGATCAAAACCGAAAATCCGACCAGCACGGCCAGCAGCAGCGAGTAGTTCAGGCCGAAAATCAGGAAGCCAATCCAGGTGGCGACCCCCACCACAATCATCTCCAGCACCTTGCCGCGTATGTAGTTGGTGATCTGCTGGTTCATCTCTTCCCAGACCTGCCCCGCCAGCCCGCGGTTGCGCGGCAGAATACGGCGTACGGCGTTGAGCATCTGGTCTTTATCTTTCACCAGGAAGAAGACCATCAGCGGCACCAGCACGAGGTAGACCGCCAGCGTCAGCAGTCCGACCAGGGACGCCAGAGAGTACTTCACCACCGAATCGCCCATCGTCATGATGCGGGCGCGCATATTTTCGGCCATCGCGTCGATAATCCCGGCATCCATCAGCGCAGGATAACGGCGCGGCAGCGTGGCGGCGAAATCAGAAAGCTTATTCAGCATGCCGGGCATATCGCGGATCAGGTTAATTCCCTGTTGCCAGGCTACCGGCATCACCACAAAGGCCATCAACAGGAGAATGCCGACAAACAGCACCAGCACGATGCTGGTCGCCCAGCGGCGGGAACACCCAATATTCTCCAGGCGCGCCGTTGGCCACTCCAGCAGGTACGCCAGCACAATCGCTACCAGCAGAGGGGCGAGCAGGCCGCTGAAGAAGAACAGGATACCGAACCCGGCGACCAGAATAACCAACAAAGCAATGGCTTCCGGGTCGCTGAAGCGACGCCGGTACCACTGCATTAACATTTCGAGCATACAACCCTTCCCTGAATCGAATGGCGGGAGTGAGACGGTGAATTGTATCTAACTGTCACAAAAAAGACTTTCGCTTTTTGTATCCCGATCGCAATCCGCAAAAGCCTGATGAATGGGATTTTCTTCATGCTACAACACGGCTACACTCCCAGGGCAGCAGAGATGAACGATATGCCGGTTCATCGGTCAAACTAGCACATCTAACATACAGGACAGTGGTTATGTTCAGGCAGTTGAGAAAAACACTGGTTGCAACACTGATTGCCGCGGTGACGGTCGGTCAGGTGTTGCCCGCTTTTGCTGACTCGTCCGATACATTGCCGGACATGGGCACCACGGCAGGAAGCACGCTCTCTATTGGGCAAGAGATGCAAATGGGCGACTACTATGTCCGCCAGCTGCGCGGCAGCGCCCCGCTGATTAACGACCCTTTGCTGGTACAGTACATAAACGGGCTGGGAATGCGTCTGGTGGCGCACGCCGACTCGGTAAAAACCCCCTTCCATTTTTATTTAATCAATAATGACGAAATCAACGCCTTCGCCTTCTTTGGCGGTAACGTGGTGCTGCATTCGGCGTTATTCCGTTATTCGGACAACGAAAGCCAGCTGGCCTCGGTCATGGCGCACGAAATTTCGCACGTCACCCAGCGGCACCTGGCACGTGCGATGGAAGACCAGAAACGTAACGCTCCCCTCACCTGGGTGGGCGCACTGGGTTCCATTCTGCTGGCGATGGCCAGCCCGCAGGCCGGGATGGCGGCGCTGACCGGTACGCTGGCCGGGACGCGCCAGGGGATGATCAGCTTTACCCAACAAAACGAGCAGGAAGCGGACCGTATCGGCATCCAGGTGTTACAGCGCTCAGGCTTTGACCCGCAGGCCATGCCGAGCTTCCTCGAAAAACTGCTCGATCAGGCGCGTTATTCTTCCCGTCCACCGGAAATCTTGCTCACGCACCCGCTGCCTGAAAGCCGTCTGTCGGACGCGCGTAACCGTGCCAACCAGATGCGCCCGGTCGTGGTCCAGTCTTCGCAGGATTTCTACATGGCGAAAGTGAGAACGCTGGGGATGTACAATTCCGGGCGTAACCAGCTCACCAGCGACCTGCTGGATGCCCTGGCGAAAGGCAACGTGCGTGAGAAAAACGCCGCGCAGTATGGTCAGGCGCTCCAGGCGATGGAAGCCAGCAAATACGACGAGGCGCGTAAAGCGCTGCAACCGCTTCTGGCTGCCGACCCGAACAACCCGTGGTACCTCGATCTGTCGACGGATATCGATCTGGGGCAGAAGAAGCCTGCCGATGCGATTAACCGCCTGAAAGGGGCGAAAGACGTCCGTACCAACCCGGTGCTGCAGCTTAACCTGGCGAACGCTTACCTGCAGGGCGGCCAGCCGGGTGAAGCGGCGACCATCCTGAACCGTTACACCTTTAACAATAAAGACGATCAAAACGGCTGGGATCTGCTCGCTCAGGCAGAAGCCCAGCTTGGCAACCGCGACCAGGAGCTCGCGGCGCGTGCCGAAGGCTTTGCCCTGGTGGGCCGCCTCGATCAGGCCATTTCCGCGCTCAGCAGCGCCAGCTCGCAGGTCAAACTCGGCAGCCTCCAGCAGGCCCGATACGACGCGCGTATCGATCAGCTTCGCGGCCTGCAGCAGCGCTTCAAGCCGTACGAGAAGATGTAATCAAGGAGAATTCACGTCATGACAGACGCCGTAAAAATTTATCACAACCCGCGCTGCTCCAAGAGCCGCAATACCCTGAGCCTGCTGAAGTCTAACGGCGTGGAGCCGGAGGTGGTGCTGTACCTCGACACCCCACCGGACGCGCAAACCCTCCGCCAGCTGCTGCATATGCTGGGCATGGGCAGTGCACGGGATTTGATGCGCAAGAAAGAAGATCTGTATACGTCGCTTAACCTGAATGACGACCGTCTCTCCGAGGAGCGGCTGATACAGGCGATGGTTGAAAATCCAAAGCTGATTGAGCGCCCGATTGTGGTGGCGAACGGCCAGGCGCGCATTGGACGCCCGCCGGAAGACGTGCTCGAGATCCTCTGATGGTTTCGCCCGGTGGCGCTGCGGTTACCGGGCCTACGGGTGCCATATGTAGGCCGGGTAAGGCGCAGCCGCCACCCGGCACAACTATAGCTTCAGAATATCTTTCACAAACGGAATGGTCAGCTTGCGCTGGGCGGTAATCGAGGCGCGATCGAGCTGATCCAGCGTGTCGAACAGCGTGCGCATTTCGCGGTCCAGCCGCTTCAGCAGGAAACGGCCCACGTCTTCCGGCAGCTCAAACCCACGCTGCTTTGCACGCAGCTGTAGCGCCTGAAGCTTATCTTCATCCGACAGCGGCTGGAGCTTGTAGATTTGTCCCCAGTCCAGGCGAGACGCCAGATCCGGCAGTCCCAGATTCAGCTGGCGAGGCGGACGATCGCCGGTGATCAGCAGCCGGGTTTTGCCCGATTCCAGAATGCGGTTGTAGAGGTTAAAGATCGCCATTTCCCACGGCTCATCCCCCGCCACGCATTCGATGTTATCGATGCAGACCAGGGAGAGATGTTCCATCCCCTCCAGCACGTCAGGGACAAACCAGGTTCGTTTATCCAGCGGCACATAGCCTACCGCATCACCGCGCGCCGAAAGCTCCGCACAGGCGGCATGCAGCAGATGGCTGCGCCCCGCACCTTCGCGTGACCAGATATAGATGTATCCGCTGTGTTCCTGACGCAGCACGTTTTGCAGTGCAGCCAGTAAAGAGGGGTTATCACCCGGCCAGAAACTTGCAAACGTTTCGTCGTCAGGGAGATAGAGTGGCAGAGAGAGCTGTGCCGGTCCGTTCAGAAGTACCTCAACCAGATCTGACATAAAATCGGCATGGAGTTTAACACGGAACCTGCAAGGAGAGAACCGGGCGGATCGTCCGCCCGGTTAAAGGATCACTGTGACGCTTTTTCGCTTTCGTCAGCGTCCAGCACCACCTCTTCCGGGCGGATCACGGAGATCAGCTTGAAAATGAGGCTCAGGCCAACGCCGACGATGGTCGCCAGCGCCATGCCTTTCAGCTCGGCCGCCCCGATGTGCACCTTCGCGCCGCTCACGCCGATAATCAGGATCACCGACGTCAGGATCAGGTTCTGCGCTTTGCTGTAATCCACTTTGGATTCAATCAGCACGCGAATACCGGAGGCACCGATGACCCCGTACAGCAGCAGAGACACGCCGCCCATCACCGGCACCGGGATGATCTGAATCGCTGCCGCCAGCTTGCCGACGCAGGAGAGCAGAATGGCGATGATCGCCGCGCCGCCGATAACCCAGGTACTGTAGACGCGGGTAATCGCCATCACGCCGATATTTTCACCGTAGGTGGTGTTTGGCGTAGATCCAAAGAAACCGGAGATGATGGTGGAGAAACCGTTCGCAAACATGGAACGGTGCAGGCCCGGGTCGCGGATCAGGTCACGTTTGACAATGTTCGCCGTCACCACCAGGTGGCCGACGTGCTCCGCAATCACCACCAGCGCCGCAGGCAGAATGGTGAAAATCGCAAACCATTCGAAGCGCGGCGTATAGAAGGTAGGCAGCGCGAACCAGTGCGCCTGCGCAATCGGGGTGGTATCCACCACGCCCATCATAAAGGAGAGCGCATAGCCCGCCAGCACGCCGATCAGGATCGGGATAATCGCCATAAAGCCGCGGAACAGCACGGAGCCAAAGACCGTTACGCCCAGCGTCACCAGCGAGATGATAATGGTTTTGGAATCCGGCGACTGACCGTCTGCTGGCAGCAGGCCGGCCATGTTCGCCGCCACGCCCGCCAGCTCAAGACCGATGACGGCCACGATGGCGCCCATCGCCGCAGGGGGGAACATCACGTCCAGCCAGCCGGTACCGGCTTTCTTCACGATGAAGGAGACCAGGCAGAACAGCACGCCACACATGATAAAGCCGCCCAGCGCGACCTCATAACCCAGCGGCAGCAACAATAACACCGGAGAGATAAAGGCGAAGCTCGACCCGAGATACGCCGGGATTTTGCCTTTACAGATAAAGAGGTACAGCAGCGTACCAATGCCGTTGAACAGCAGCACGGTAGCCGGGTTAATGTGGAACAGGATTGGCACCAGCACGGTTGCGCCAAACATGGCGAACAGGTGCTGCAAACTAAGCGGGATAGTCTGTAAAAGCGGCGGTCTTTCACTCACCCCGATAGCACGGCGCGTCATAGTGTTTTCCTCTGAGTAGTATCGTTGTTGGTGTTTTATTCAAAAAAAAGCCGACTATCAAAGTCGGCTTATTTATCGTTATTCGATTATTTCGTACCAAAGATCTTATCGCCGGCATCGCCGAGCCCCGGGATGATGTACCCGTGCTCGTTCAGGCCCTGGTCGATAGAGGCGGTATACAGCTCAACGTCCGGGTGCGCTTTTTCCAGTGCCGCGATCCCTTCCGGTGCCGCAACCAGCACCAGCACTTTAATGCTGCTGCAGCCCGCTTTTTTCAGCAGGTCGATGGTGGCAATCATTGAACCGCCGGTTGCCAGCATCGGGTCAACCACCAGCGCCATACGCTCGTCGATGTTGGACACCAGCTTCTGGAAGTAAGGAACCGGCTCGAGGGTTTCTTCGTTACGGTAGATCCCCACCACGCTGATGCGCGCGCTTGGCACATGCTCCAGCACGCCTTCCATCATGCCGAGACCGGCACGCAGGATTGGCACAACGGTAATTTTCTTACCTTTGATCTGCTCAACCTGCACCGGGCCGTTCCAGCCTTCGATGGTGACTTTTTCTGTCTCCAGATCGGAGGTCGCTTCGTAAGTCAGCAGGCTGCCGACTTCAGAGGCCAGTTCGCGAAAACGCTTCGTGCTGATGTCATGCTCACGCATCAGGCCCAACTTGTGTTTAACGAGTGGGTGTTTCACTTCCACAATCTTCATTCTCTTTCTCCTCTGAATGGCATCCGCAAAAAAATCGCGGGATTATACCGCTTTTTTCGGATTGCGCCATACCCATGTTGCTTGACGTATATCAAGCAAAGTGATTTAGAGACAAAAAAACCGGAGGCGAGACTCCGGCTTGGGTGCGGGTTCTGCCGGGTGGCGCTAACGCTTACCCGGCCTACACGTCCCGTAGGCCCGGTAAGCGCAGCGCCACCGGGCAATTATAGCTGCTCGCCGTTGCTCGCAATCACCTGCTTATACCAGTCGAACGACTTTTTCTTACTGCGGTTCAGCGTGCCGTTCCCTTCGTTATCTTTATCGACAAAGATAAAGCCGTAGCGTTTTTTCATTTCACCGGTACCGGCAGATACGAGGTCGATACAGCCCCACGGGGTGTAACCCATCAGGTCTACGCCATCTTCCACCACCGCTTTTTTCATCTCGCGGATGTGGGCGGCGAGGTAATCAATACGGTACTGGTCGTTCACGGTGCCGTCGCTCTCCTGCACGTCGATTGCGCCAAAGCCGTTTTCAACGATAAACAGCGGCAGCTGGTAGTGATCCCAGAACCAGTTGAGGGAGTAGCGCAGCCCCACCGGGTCAATCTGCCAGCCCCAGTCGGATTTCTGCACGTACGGGTTAGAGACCAGGCTCTTGCTCTCGTCATAGTCCAGCTGCGGGTTGTCCGCCGTCGCCTTGGTGGCGAAGGACATATAATAGCTAAACCCGATGTAATCCACGCAGCCCTGCGTCAGCGCGACTTTATCTTCTTCGGTGATATCCAGCGCGAAGCCGCGACGTTCAAAGTAGTTGAGCAGATGCTGCGGATACTTACCGCGCACGTGCACGTCGGTAAACCAGTAGCGGCGGTGCATGGCGTTCATCGCCATCATCATGTCGTTCGGCGCGCAGGTCAGCGGGTAGATGGGGCACATGGCAATCATGCAGCCGATCTGCAGGGACGGGTTAATCTCGCGCCCCGCCTTCACCGCCAGGGCGCTGGCCACCAGTTCATAGTGCGCGGCCTGGAACATCACCGGCTCACGATCTTCACCCGGCGCGTACTTCAGCCCGGAGTTGGTAAACGGCGCAAAATCTTCATGGAAGTTGGCCTGATTGTTGATCTCGTTAAAGGTCATCCAGTACTTCACTTTATGCTGATAGCGCTGGAAAACCACTTTCGCAAAACGAACGAAGAAGTCGATCAGCTTACGGTTGCGCCAGCCGCCGTATTCCGTGACCAGGTGGAAAGGCATCTCGAAGTGGGAAAGCGTAATCACCGGTTCGATGCCGTACTTCAGGCACTCGTCGAACAGATCGTCATAGAATTTCAGACCGGCCTCGTTCGGCTCAAGCTCGTCACCTTTCGGGAAGATACGCGTCCAGGCGATGGAGGTACGGAAGCATTTGAACCCCATCTCGGCAAAGAGTTTGATGTCTTCTGTATAGCGGTGGTAGAAATCGATGGCTTCATGGTTAGGGTAATTTTTCCCCTCAAGCACGCCGTTGGTGATTTCGCGCGGTACGCCGTGCGCGCCCGCCGTCATCACATCGGCAACGCTAACGCCCTTGCCGCCCTCTTTCCAGCCGCCCTCAAGCTGATGCGCCGCAACGGCACCACCCCACAGAAAATCTGCTTTAAATCCTGACATTTGCTTTCCCTCATTCTGCGTTATTTTCTGCAAAAACAATTACAGAAACCGGTTTCAGTTCGATGATGTGCAAAGGGGATAGCCGTTGCAAGCAGAACGCCGAAACCGGTTTCATTTTCGTGAACAGAGTCAAGTTTGTCGCCCTGCCTAAGCCAGAGAGAAAAAAAGATCCCCGCACCGAGAATAGGCTCGCAAACGTTTGCCTGGACTGTTAGAATTGCGCCGATTTTTCTTACTAGCTATGCAATCGCGTGGGGACTTGAGCCGTGACCAACAAAACTTCTCTCAGCTACAAAGATGCCGGTGTTGATATTGACGCAGGTAATGCGCTGGTTGACCGAATCAAAGGTGTGGTGAAAAAAACCCGCCGCCCGGAAGTGATGGGTGGTCTGGGTGGATTCGGCGCACTGTGCGCGCTGCCGCAAAAATATCGTGAACCTGTTCTGGTCTCGGGTACTGACGGTGTAGGCACCAAGCTGCGCCTGGCGATGGATTTAAAACGTCACGACACGATCGGTATCGATCTGGTCGCGATGTGTGTGAATGACCTGGTGGTTCAGGGCGCAGAGCCGCTGTTCTTCCTCGATTACTACGCGACCGGCAAACTGGACGTGGATACCGCGGCCAGCGTCATTAACGGTATCGCCGAAGGCTGTCTGCAGTCCGGCTGTGCGCTGGTCGGCGGCGAAACCGCTGAAATGCCGGGTATGTATCACGGCGAAGATTATGACGTCGCGGGCTTCTGCGTCGGCGTAGTAGAAAAATCAGAAATTATCGACGGCAGCAAAGTGGCGGATGGTGACGTGCTGCTCGCACTGGCTTCCAGCGGCCCACACTCCAACGGCTACTCTCTGGTGCGTAAAATTCTCGAAGTGAGCGGCTGCGACCCGCTGACCACCGAGCTTGACGGTAAACCGCTGGCAGACCACCTGCTGGCGCCAACCCGCATCTACGTGAAAAACGTGCTGGAACTGATTGAGAACGTTGACGTGCACGCAATCGCCCACCTGACCGGCGGCGGCTTCTGGGAGAACATCCCGCGCGTGCTGCCGGACAACACCCAAGCCGTAATCGACGAATCCTCATGGCAGTGGCCAGCCGTGTTTAACTGGCTGCAGACCGCAGGCAACGTGAGCTCTCACGAAATGTACCGCACCTTTAACTGCGGCGTGGGCATGGTTATCGCCCTGCCAGCAAGCGAAGCGGATAAAGCGGTTAAACTGCTGACCGAAAAAGGTGAAAACGCGTGGAAAATCGGTACGATTAAAGCCTCCGATTCCGAACAGCGTGTGGTCATTGAATGAAAAACATCGTGGTGCTCATTTCCGGCAACGGAAGCAATTTGCAGGCCATCATAGACGCCTGCAAACAGAAGAAAATCAACGGCACCATTCGGGCAGTATTCAGCAACAAGGCCGACGCGTTCGGCCTTGAGCGCGCGCGGGAAGCGAACATACCCGCGCACGCGCTGGAAGCCAGCCAGTTCGCCGGGCGTGAAGCCTTTGACCGCGAGCTGGTTCAGGAGATTGATGCCTACGCGCCTGACGTGGTGGTGCTGGCGGGCTATATGCGCATTCTGAGCCCGGCTTTTGTTGCGCACTACGCCGGACGTCTGCTGAATATTCACCCTTCTCTTCTGCCGAAATATCCCGGCCTGCACACCCATCGTCAGGTTCTGGAAAACGGCGATGAGGAGCACGGCACTTCCGTGCATTTCGTTACCGACGAGCTGGACGGCGGTCCGGTGATCCTGCAGGCCAAAGTCCCGGTCTTTGACGGCGACAGCGAAGAAGAGGTGACCGAACGCGTGCAGACCCAGGAACACGCCATTTACCCGCTGGTGGTAAGCTGGTTTGTCGACGGGCGTCTCGAAATGCGCGACGGCGCTGCCTGGCTGGATGGCGTGAAGTTACCCCCGCAGGGCCATGCGGCGGAAGAGTAGTTTGTTATGTCGGGTGGCGCCGCGCTTACCCGACATCTACCTTGCATTACCCGATATTCCCTTCTCCAACCTTCTAAATTCTCCAACAAAAAAAATAACTGTCATACTTTTCTGGCACTGTTGGACATATCGTGGAAATGCTCGCCATAATAAGGACGAGACGGATTTACCACGTCCTGTGATTGAACTGGAGTGTGAGCTGTAATGGGTCAGGAAAAGTTATATATCGAGAAAGAGCTAAGCTGGTTAGCATTTAACGAACGTGTACTCCAGGAAGCGGCTGACAAAAGTAACCCGCTGATCGAACGCATGCGTTTTTTGGGCATCTATTCCAACAACCTGGATGAGTTCTACAAGGTTCGCTTTGCCGAGCTGAAAAGACGGATCATCATCAGTGAAGAACAGGGCCTAAACTCTCACTCGCGGCATCTGCTGGGCAAAATCCAGTCCCGCGTGTTGAAAGCCGATCAGGAATTTGACGGCCTGTATAACGAACTGCTGCTGGAGATGGCGCGCAATCAAATCTTCCTGATTAACGAACGTCAGCTTTCCGTTAACCAACAAAACTGGCTGCGCCACTATTTTAAACAGTACCTGCGCCAGCACATTACCCCGATTCTCATCAACCGCGAAACCGATCTGGTGCAGTTCCTGAAAGATGACTACACCTATCTGGCCGTAGAAATTATTCGCGGTGAATCCATTCGCTACGCGCTGCTGGAGATCCCGTCCGACAAGGTCCCGCGCTTCGTGAACCTGCCGCCGGAAACCCCGCGCAGACGCAAGCCGATGATCCTGCTGGACAACATCCTGCGCTACTGTCTCGACGACATTTTCAAAGGCTTCTTCGATTACGATGCGTTAAACGCCTACTCGATGAAGATGACCCGTGACGCCGAATATGACCTGGTGCACGAGATGGAGGCCAGCCTGATGGAGCTGATGTCCTCCAGCCTGAAACAACGCCTGACGGCCGAGCCGGTGCGCTTTGTTTATCAGCGCGATATGCCGGACGCCATGGTAGAAATGCTGCGCGAGAAGCTGACCATTTCGCGCTATGACTCCATCGTGCCGGGCGGCCGTTACCACAACTTTAAAGACTTTATTGGCTTCCCGAACGTCGGCAAGGCCAATCTGGTGAACAAGCCGCTGCCGCGCCTGCGCCATCTGTGGTTTGATAAATTCCGCAACGGGTTCGACGCCATTCGCGAGCGCGATGTTCTGCTCTACTATCCGTATCACACGTTTGAACACGTGCTGGAGCTGCTGCGTCAGGCCTCGTTCGACCCGAGCGTGCTGGCGATCAAAATCAACATCTACCGCGTGGCAAAAGATTCCCGCATCATCGATGCGATGATCCACGCCGCGCACAACGGCAAAAAAGTGACCGTGGTGGTTGAGCTGCAGGCGCGCTTCGACGAAGAGGCGAACATTCACTGGGCGCGCCGTCTGACGGAAGCGGGCGTGCACGTGATCTTCTCCGCGCCGGGTCTGAAAATTCACGCCAAGCTGTTCCTGATCTCCCGTAAAGAGGGCGACGACGTGGTGCGCTATGCCCACATCGGTACCGGGAACTTTAACGAGAAAACGGCGCGAATTTATACCGACTACTCGCTGCTGACCGCCGATGCGCGCATCACCAACGAGGTACGTCGGGTCTTTAACTTCATTGAGAACCCGTACCGCCCTGTCAGCTTCGACTATCTGCTGGTCTCGCCGCAGAACTCGCGCCGTCTGCTGTACGATATGATTGATAAAGAGATTGCCAATGCCCAGAAAGGGCTGTCGTCCGGCATCACGCTGAAGCTGAACAATCTGGTCGACAAAGGACTGGTGGACAGGCTGTACGCCGCGTCCAGCTCTGGCGTACCGGTTAACCTGCTGATCCGCGGCATGTGCTCGCTGATCCCGGAACTGGAAGGCATCAGCGACAATATTCGGGTGATCAGCATTGTTGACCGTTACCTGGAACACGATCGGGTCTATATTTTCGATAATGCAGGCGACAAACAGGTCTATCTCTCTTCGGCAGACTGGATGACGCGCAATATTGACTACCGAATTGAAGTCGCAACCCCGCTGCTGGATCCACGTCTGAAACAGCGTATTCTCGACATTATCGAGATCCTGTTCAGCGATACGGTGAAGGCGCGCTATATCGACAAAGAACTCAGTAACCGCTATGTACCGCGCGGCAACCGCCGTAAAGTGCGGTCGCAACTGGCGATTTACGACTATATCAAATCACTCGAGCAACCCGATTAACCTATGCCGATAAATGATAAGACCCCACGCCCGCAGGAATTCGCCGCGGTCGATCTTGGCTCTAACAGTTTCCACATGGTCATCGCCCGTGAGGTGGATGGCGCGCTGCAGATCATCGGTCGTCTGAAGCAGCGCGTACACCTGGCGGATGGCCTTGATGAACGCAGCATGCTCAGCGAAGAGGCGATGGAGCGCGGGTTAAACTGCCTGTCGCTGTTTGCTGAACGCCTGCAGGGCTTCTCGCCCTCCAGCGTATGCATCGTGGGCACCCACACCCTGCGCCAGGCGCTGAATGCGCCAGAGTTTCTCAAGCGGGCCGAAAAGGTGATCCCCTACCCGATTGAGATCATCTCCGGTAACGAGGAAGCGCGTCTGATTTTCATGGGCGTCGAGCACACCCAGCCGGAAAAAGGGCGCAAGCTGGTGATCGACATCGGCGGCGGTTCTACGGAGCTTGTGATCGGCGAAGACTTTGAGCCTCGCCTGGTGGAAAGCCGCCGTATGGGCTGCGTCAGCTTCGCGCAGATGTATTTCCCGGGCGGCACAATCACCCGCGAGAACTTCCAGCGTGCACGTATGGCGGCTGTCCAGAAGCTGGAAAACCTGGCCTGGCAGTACCGTATTCAGGGCTGGAACGTGGCGCTGGGCGCGTCGGGCACCATCAAGGCGGCGCATGAAGTGCTGCTGGCAATGGGTGAAAAAGATGGGTTCATCACGCCCGAACGCCTGACGCTGCTGACCGACGAAGTGCTGAAGCATAAAAGTTTTGACGCCTTAAGCCTGCCGGGGCTTTCCGACGAGCGTAAGGCGGTCTTCGTGCCGGGGCTGGCCATTCTCTGCGGCGTGTTTGATGCGCTGGCCATTAAAGAGCTGCGCCTGTCCGACGGCGCGCTGCGCGAAGGCGTGCTGTACGAAATGGAAGGCCGCTTCCGCCATCAGGATATTCGCAGCCGCACCGCGCAAAGCCTGGCCAACCAGTACAACATCGACCGCGAGCAGGCGAAGCGTGTGCTGGACACCACGGTGCAGATGTATGAACAGTGGGAAGAGCAGAATCCGAAGCTGGCGCACCCGCAGCTTGCCGCGCTGCTGAAATGGGCCGCGATGCTGCACGAGGTGGGTCTGAACATCAACCATAGCGGGATGCACCGCCATTCGGCCTATATTTTGCAAAACAGCGATCTGCCTGGCTTCAACCAGGAGCAGCAGACCATGATGGCGACCCTGGTGCGGTATCACCGCAAAGCCATCAAGCTCGACGACCTGCCGCGCTTCACGCTGTTTAAGAAAAAGCAGTTCCTGCCGCTGATTCAGCTCCTGCGTCTGGGCGTGCTGCTCAATAACCAGCGTCAGGCGACCACCACGCCGCCCACGCTGAAGCTGAAAACCGACGACCATCACTGGACGCTGAGCTTCCCGCACGACTGGTTCAGCCAGAACGCGCTGGTCCTGCTGGACCTGGAAAAGGAGCAGCAGTACTGGGAAGCGGTCACCGGCTGGCTGCTCAAAATCGAGGAAGAGAGCGCCGACGTCGCCGCGTAACGGTTCAGGCGTCCGCGCAGGACGCCTCTGTTTCCAGCAGTGACTCAAGCGGTGCCGGTCTGCCAATCAAATAGCCCTGCACATAATCGATACCTAGCGCGTGAACCGCGCTACGTATCTCTTCGGTCTCGACATATTCCGCCACCACCAGCATCTTCTTCATGCGCGCCAGATGGCAGATAGACGCCACAATCTGATAATCCAGGCTGTTGTTGACGATATTGCGGATGAAGTCGCCGTCGATTTTAAGAATATCTGCGTCCACGCTTTTTAGCCGCGCGTAGCTTGCATAGCCGGTACCAAAATCATCAATCGCAATGCGTACCCCCATTTTCTGCAGCTGACTGAGGATATGCAGCGCCTGCTCCGCGTTGCAGAAGTTGCTGCACTCCGTCACTTCAAAGATCAGCTGCCACGGCTCAATAGCGTATTTCGCCAGCACGCGGCTCACCTCAAGCGGGAACTGCACCCGGCACACTGTTGAAGGCGCCAGATTAATAGCAAAGCGCTGGCCGGGCAGTCTTTCCCGATGCGCGGCCAGGAAGCGCAGCGTATGCTCAAGCACCCACAGATCCACCCGGGAGGACAAACCAAACTCCTGCGCGACGGGCAGGAACTGATCGGGGGAGATCAGTATCCCATTGGTGTCCGGCATCCGCAGCAGGACTTCGTGATAGCAATCGCCACGCAGGCCACGAACGGGTTGAACCAGCAGGATGAATTCGTCGTTGTCGAGCGCCTTCTGCAGGCGGCTCATCATCGCGACTTTATCCTTCAGGCTGCGCTGCAAATGGACGGCACCGCGCTGCTGAAGATTTTCCGGGTGATTAGAGGAGAGTGACAGATCGGCCACCACCGCCAGCTCCCCCAGCACCAGATAAAGATGGTTAACAGGGGACCGGACATAGCAGTAGCTTACGCCAACCTGCGGCTGCAGCGGCATGCCGTCCCAGACAAAGCGGAACTGCTTGATATGCTCGTCCAGGGCGTCAATCCGCTGCTGGTGCGATTCCGCGTTGAGCCGCACCGCCATGTCATATCCGGTGAGGTGATACACCTGCTCATTGGGCTGGAGCGTAGCGTTAATCCACTGCGCCAGCTGCTGTTTGTACTGAATGCGCAGCTGCACGCCGTAATTTCGGCCCAGAATTTCCAGCTCCGGAATGCGCAGCAGGCAGAGCGCCGACCACGGATTCTTCGCCAGATCGCGCGACAGCGCCCGCAGGTTAGGCATATGGACAACCGGATCGAGCAGTGCCAGCCTGCGGGCGTGTTTGTTCACCGCGCGCTGGCGGGTCGCCAGCATCGACATATAAATCACCACAAACGAAAAGACCAGGTAACTGGAAGAGGTGATCGCCAGCTGAATATCGTACCCCGCGTTCACTGGGATATAGCGGTAAAAATAGTGAATGGACACCAGCAGTATCGGGGTCCAGATCAGCGAAATCAGCTTATAGCCAAAACGCATCGCGCCCCAGAGCATCACCGGCATCAGCAGCGACAGGGTATAGTTAGTGGTGAAGATGGAGCTGTTTTCATTTATCGGGAGCAGCAGCAGCGACAGCAGCCCGCCAAGCGCAATCGCCCACAGCAAAAACTCCGCGGCCGTCACCTTTTTCTCTATCTGGAAACGGATCTGCGAGAGAAGACTTTTGATATACCGCGGATGACGGATCAGGCGGATCAGCAGATAGCTCAACGGCACGCCCGTCAGCCCGCTGACCAGCAGCGCCTGGTAGTTAATGAGCGTAAGAATGTTAAGAGGGTTCAACCCCGCGAGGCTCTGGCGACTCTCATACACGCCCAGATACACCGCAAACTGAAACAGCACCAGAAACAGCGTCGCGGGGCAGATAACCTGCCAGAAGATGCGCTGCGCCATCAGCCGGATGTCGCCGTACGCCGTCATATTGCGTCTGGGCGCAAACACCCGGTAGCCGCCCCAGCTGAGGACTAAAGGGACAATAAAATGGAGCACCCCGGCAACCGTTTCGAACATCCCGACCGACGGGTAATAGCGGATAAACAGCGACAACACGATCCCGGGAAGGGCTTCCAGGCCAAAGAACATCATCAGCGAGAGCAAAAAGGAGAGCGGTAAATAATAAAGCGCCGCGATACCGTCCCCCAGCTGCGTGAACGTATTTGCCACGCTCAGCACGGGAAGCAAAACCACCGGTAATAGTAGCGGCAATGCCCACCAACGGTATTTATTGTTTTTCAGAAAAGCGAAAATCTTCATAGATGCCCGGTTAAACCCCTTTTTCTCCAGAGGGAAGATAAAGACAGGCATCCAACCTGACCTGGCGCCACCCCGCGACGTGCAGAGTGAACAGTGTGGAGGAGGGATTTTAAATATCAGAGCCGGGAATCCGTTGACTTAAATCAAACTATTTCACGCAAATAAGCCTTGCAGAAGAATTTTGTGAAATAATTTTCTTCATATTATCAATATGGTAAATGCAATTATTAATTTCAATAACAATAGTTAATGCAAACGTTGACGGTTATTTACACATCACAGAATTGACCCCATCTTCCCGCTGTGCCTTAATATCCTTATCGCCCGGGAGGGCTTATCCAGGAAAAACAGAGTGAGTCAGGTCACGCGTATGCGCAAACGACATCGATTTAACACCCGAATGACCCGCATCATACTGCTTATCAGTTTCCTGTTTTTCTTTGGCCGCTTCGTTTACTCTTCGATTGGCGCCTGGTACCACCATCAGGACAAAACCCAGTCACAGCAATCCAGCCTCCTGACCGTCGACACCGCTGACCGCTAACCCCCCGAAGGATGTTGTACGAGCCGAATAAGGGCCGCGATCCCTTTGCTGAGGATTTTATCCTGCCGCATCACCACCGCCAGCTGCCGCTGCAGCATGGGCGTCAGCGACATCACGCACAGCCCCTCGCGATCGGCATCCTGTTCTACCGCCATTCGCGGCACGATGCTGTAGCCCAGCCCCGCGCGAACCATGCGTTTGATCGCCTCGATGCTGCCAAGCTGCATCACCGGCGCCATCGCTACCCCATGGGCGGCAAACCAGCCATCAATCAGCGCCCGGGTCCCGCTGCCTGTCTCAAAGGCGATCAGCGGCTGGGCATGGAGCGCCTCCGGGGTTAACTCCCTGAAAGCGTCCTGCTGCTCCCTTGAGGCGATAAAGACAAACTCTTCGTCCATCACCGGCATGACGTCCAGCGCTCTGCCGCTGACCGGCAGGGTCACCAGCCCCATATCGAGACGGTTCTCTTCAATGGCCCTGACGATGTCGAGGGTGTTGCCCGTCGTGACTCCCACGCTCAGGAGCGGATAGTCGCGGCGTAGCTGCTCCAGCAGCGGCGGCAGAAGATGAATGCAGGCCGTCGCCCCCGTGCCAAGGGTAATGGTGCCGCTCACGTCGTGGCTAAACGCATTCACGGCCCGGATGGCGTCATCCACCACCTGCTGAATACGCTCCCCGTGCGCCAGCAAGGTTTCTCCGGCAGCCGTCGCCTTAATCCCTCGCCCGGTACGCTCCACCAGCCGCGTTTGCAGAAACTGCTCCAGCTGGCGTATTTGCAGGCTGACGGCGGGCTGGGAGAGGCCCAGAACGTCCGCTGCCGCTGAAAAGCTGCCGCGCTGGTGAACCAGGCGGAAGGTGGCGAGATAGCCCAGATTAAGCGTCGTCATTCAAAGTTTCTCTTATACCGTGCATAAGGTTGCAGCCCTGCCAGCACAATACCGCGCCCGTTATGCTCAGGACAACTGCATAACGGAATGAAAACTCATGGAAACCTCTGCCCTTCCTCGTCGCCTCGCCCTCACCGCCGGGTGTAATCAACTCATCAACTGGGGGATTTCGTTTTATATGCCCGGCACCTTTGCGCGGGCCATTTCAGCCGACCGGGGATGGTCGTCACCGCAGATTTACCTCGGCCTGACGCTGGCGATGCTGGTGATGGCGGCGGTATCTCCTTTTGTCGCCCGCCTGCTGGCACGCTTTGGCGGTCAAAAAGTGGTGATGGTCGGAACGCTGCTGATCGCCGCAAGCTGCGCAGAAATGGCGTATACACGGACGCTTTATGGCTGGTACGGCGCCTGGATTGTCGCCGGCACTGGGATGCGCCTGTCGCTGTACGATGCGCTGTTCGCCGCGCTGGTCAACCTCTACGGGCAGCAGGCGCGAAGAACGATCTCACGCGTCACGCTGGCGGGCGGGCTGGCCTCCGCCGTCTTCTGGCCGCTGGGCGATGGCCTGCTTCACATCATGAGCTGGCAGGACGCGTTACGCATTTATGCCCTGCTTGGCCTGCTGAGCGCAGTGCTGATCCGCACGCTTCCCCGGCAGCGGCTGACGGAAAACACGAAGGCCATCGCGCCGCCCCTGCGCAACGAGCGGCGTAAAGCCTGGCTTTATGCGGCCTTCATCGCCCTTATCACCTTTGTCTCTAACGGCACCTCCACCCATCTGCCGGAGTTTATTGCCCACTTTGGCCTGCCGGTCGCCATCGGCATGCTGTGGGGGATCGGCCAGACGGGCGCGCGCTCGCTGGAGGTGCTGGCAGGTGGCCGCTTAACCCCCTTCAAGCTTACGCTCTTTACCGCTCTTGCCATGCCGCTGTGTTTTCTTGTGGGAATAAGCAGCGTCCTGTTTGTCTGGTGCGCGGCCGGGTTTGTGCTGGGCTACGGCGCCATCAACGGGCTGGTCACCATAGTAAAAGCCACGCTGCCACTGGAGCTGTTTAGCGCGGAAAGCTATGCCCGCCGCACGGGCATGCTGCTTATCCCGGGCCAGCTGATGGCCGCAGCCGCACCGTTTGCCTATGCGTGGCTGAACAAAACGCTGGGGATCGCGGGTGCAATGGGAGTGTCGACGGGGTTAACGCTGGTGATTGCCGGGCTGGCGATAGCGATCGTGCGCCGTCCCGGGAGGCAAACTGTATCGCACTGTATCCCGCGCGACGCGCTGACAAACGGGTACAAAACGCCCCCTCCGGCAAATATCTCCGATACATAAAAATGGTTTTCTTTCCCTGTCGTCATTCAGAACCGATGAGGAGAGAACCATGATTCGTCGTTACGCAATTTTACCCCTGCTCGTCCTGGCCTCTGTAACACATGCCCAGGCCACGCCGCTGGACAACCTGAGCGCCGCGGACGTTAACGGCCCCGCCGCCGTTGCCCCGCTGGCGCAGCCGCAACCGCCGGCAAAACTGATCGTCGATCCGCCGCTTTCCGGGCCGCTGAGTAAAGGCGCGGTGTTTATCCAGTACCGTGCCGAAAACCTGCGCATCGAGCCGGTATTCGGACCTGAAGCGCTCAAGGTCACCCCGCGCATCGGGCACATTCACGTGGTGGTGGATGACGCGCCGTGGCACTGGGCTGACGCCAGCGGAGAGCCGGTGATTCTGGTGGGACTCCCCGCCGGTAAACACAAGGTGACGATTATTCTGGCCGACCCGACGCACAAGCCGCTCGACCACAAAACCATTGAATTCACCGTACCGCCTCATGCGGCGGTCCACCATTTTTAAGGAGTCTGAAGATGAAAGCACTGACTGTACTGACGGCAGGCCTGCTGGCGCTTTCCGCCAGCGCCTTTGCACAGAGCAAAACCAGCGTCGTGCTGGTGCACGGCGCGTTTGCCGACGGCAGCAGCTGGAATAAGGTGATTACCCTGTTGCAGAAACAGCACGCAGAGGTCATTGCCGTCCAGCTGCCGCTCACGTCGCTTAACGATGACGTTGCGGCCACAAAGCGGGCCATCGCCCGCGCGCAGGGGGATGTCGTGCTGGTGGGTCACTCCTGGGGCGGCACCGTGATTAGCGAAGCGGGCAACGATGCGCGGGTGAAATCGCTGGTGTATGTGGCGGCGTTCGCGCCGGATGCCGGCCAGTCGACGGCGGACCTCGCGGGAAGCTACCCGCCGCCGCCGGGCAGCGCGGGCATCGCCAAAACGGCGGACGGCTATTTATACCTGCCGACGGACGCCGTCAGGAAAGATTTCGCGCCGGACGTGAAGCCCGAGGAACAAACTGCAATCGCGGCCACGCAGGGGCCAATTAAGGCCGATGCGTTTGGTGAAAAGGTGACCCACGCGGCGTGGCATGATAAGCCGAGCTGGTTTGTGGTCAGCAAAAATGACCGAATGATCAACCCCGATCTTGAACGTGCGATGGCGAAGACGATCCATGCGAAAACCACCGAGGTCTCCGCGAGCCACGTGTCGATGGTGAGCCAGCCGGAGGCTATCGCCCGGACGATTGAGCAGGCGATTGAAGCAAAGTAATTTTTTGCGAATTGTAGGCCGGGTAAGCGCAGCGCCACCCGGCAAAAAACAGCCTCAGCGCCCGCCATCCGCAGGATAATCCCGATTAATCCACGCGTGGTCCTCTTCCCAGGTGAACATCCACTTGCGCACCGGCCCGGCCATCACGTTGAGATAATAGCTGTCATACCCGGCCATCGTCGCCACCGGGTGGTATCCCTTCGGCACCATGACCACGTCACGGTTATAGACCGCCATGCACTCATCCAGCGCTCTGTCGTCGGTGTAAACCCGCTGCATACAGAACCCCTGCTCCGGGTTGAGGCGATGGTAGTAGGTCTCCTCCAGGTAAGTCTCCCGGGGCGGGTTATCCGTGTCGTGCTTGTGGCTCGGGTACGAGCTGGTGCAGCCCTCGTTAGTCCAGACTTCCACTACCAGCAGGCTGTCCGCGGGCTTATCTTCCGGCAGAATGTTGTGCACGTAGCGCTGGTTATGGCCCTTGCCGCGCGCTTCAGCGTCGATATCCTGCGGCGCAATCAGCCGCGTCGGATACGTGCCCTTGCCGGGGGCGGCGCAGACCGCCAGCTCGAGCCTCGTTAGCGCCTTCACCTGCACCGTCTCCTGCGGGGTAACGTACACCGCCCACGGCTTGATGCGCTCGAACGGGCTCATCCGCTCGCCGATGTCGTTAAACTGCGCGGAAGGCGTGCTGATGGAGGCGCGCCCGGCGACCAGCACCAGGCAACGCTCTTCGCTGACGGCGGGCAGCGTCAGCTGCTGCCCCTCCTGCAGCTCATACGCCTCAAAGCCGACGTATCCCCACCCTGCGCGTTCCGGCGTGACGGACTGGGTCCGCCCCTCCGCGTTCGGCTGTTGCCAGCGTGATAACAGACGTGACATGTCACCTCCTCAAATCAGTCCGGCGTCGCGCGCCAGACGGCTCAGGTTGTTATACCCCAGACGGGCGTAGGTCAGCGGATGGGCAACCGCCGGGTCCTGCTCCGCCTCCACCACCAGCCAGCCGTGATAATCCTGCGCCTTCAGCAGCTGCATGATCGGCGGGTAATCGACGCAGCCGTCGCCCGGCACCGTAAACACGCCGCTCAGTACCGCATCAAGGAAGCTGGTTTTACGGTTTTTCACGTCCGCCAGCACGTCGGCGCGCACGTCTTTGCAGTGAACGTGGTTGATACGCGACGCCCAGCGCTGCGCCACCGCCAGCGGATCGGCCCCGGCAAAGGTCAGGTGGCCGGTGTCCAGCAGCAACCCAACCTCTTCGCCGGTATGGGTCATCAGGTTGTCCACGTCGTCAGCGGACTCAATCACCGTCCCCATATGGTGGTGATAGGCAATCTGCACGCCCTGCTGTTGCGTATAGCGGGCAAATTCCGTGAGCTTCTCGCCATACTCCTTCCAGCGTGCCTGCGGGAAACGCGGGCGCAGATGTACCGGGGTCTGCTGCTCGCCGTGAATGCAGCCGCTCACTTCCGCAAACACCAGCACCTTTGCCCCCAGCTCGCGCAGCAGCGTCAGGTGGGACTGCACGGCGGCGATCTCCGCCTCCACGCTGCGCTCCAGCAGTCGGCCGGAGTACCAGCCGGAGACCAGCTGCAAATCATGGCGCTGCAGGATGGGGCCAAGCAGCCGCGCTTCGCGCGGGAATTTATTGCCCAGTTCGAACCCTGCAAAACCGGCCTCTTTACCTTCGCTCAGGCAGGTCTCCAGCGGCGTCTCTGCGCCCAGAGAAGGCAGATCGTCGTTCGTCCACGTCAGCGGGTTAATGCCCAGTTGTACACTCATTGTCGTCTCCATTATGCGTGTCCGCGCTCGCGCCACCAGGCGATAAGCTGCAGGTAGTTGTCCCGGATGCGCGCCACCAGCTGCGCATCGTCAATATCGTGTTTCAGCCACGCGCGGGAGGCATCGCCGAACAGCGTGCGCCCTACGGCGAAGCCTTTAACTACCGTCTGCCCCGCTGCGGCCCTGAAGTCGGCGCGCAGCTGTTCTGCAGGGGCATCCAGGCCGAGGATCACCACCCCGCGGCAGTGCGGGTCACGGCGTTCGATAATCTCGCTCAGTGCCGTCCAGCCCTCGGCGGAAAGCGGCGGCAGCTTCCACCAGTCGGGGTAAATGCCGAGGTTGTAGAAGCGGGAGATGGCGCGCAGGTAGAGCTCGTCGCTGCGCGGCATGGTCGCAGGCAGGATCACCTCCAGCAGCAGCTCGTGCCCGGACCGGCAGCAGGCGTGGTACACCTCGGCGATTTTCTGCTCCTGCTCCAGGCGCAGGCCGTGGGCATCTTCCGGGTGGAAAAAGACAAGGCACTTCACCACGTGCTCCTGCGGCCAGCTGATAAGCTGGGTGCCGATGTTGCCGTGCTCCATCTCCAGCGGACGCGAGCCAGGCAGCTCAATGGGGCGACCAATCCACCACCCCTCGCCGGTGATGGCGTTCAGCGCGTCCTGTCCAAAGGTGCCGTCGCACAGCAGGCCGGCTTTGCCTGCCAGCCCGGCCCGGCTCGCCGCCTCGCGGCTGGCCTGCAGGATCAGCTGCTTGAGCGCCGGAATACGTTTGAGCGACGCCCCGCACTGCAGCGCCATATCCTCAAGCTGGCTGCGGTGGTCGAAGGCCATCACGCACAGCTCCGGCCACTCGCGGCGACGGGTAGTGACCCGGTGCAGATGGTTCAGACGCGGGTCGAGATCCGGGCGCGGCACATCCGCAGCGCGAGAGAGATAGTCATCCAGCTCGATTTTGCTCGGCATCGCCGGGGCGCAGCCGTGGCGCGAGACCACCAGCGCGCCGCAGGCGTTGGCATAGCGACACGCCTGCTCCCAGCCCTCGTCGTTCAGGTAGCCGCGCAGCAGGCCGGACATAAACGCATCCCCCGCGCCGAGGACGTTCAGCACCTCCACGCGCACGCCGGTCACCGTCAGGCCGTCGTCCAGCCGGGGCGGAATGGCGTCGGTATAAACCGAGCAGCCGAGCGCACCGCGCTTGCAGACCAGCGTGGCCTGACTCACCGCACGCACCTGCCCCAGCGCCTGCAGGGTCTCCGTGCTGCCGCCCGCAATGTGAAACTCCTCCTCGGTGCCGACAATGACGTCGAAGAGGTGCAGCACCTCCTGCAGCTCGCGGGTGACCTTATCCGCGGCGATAAAACGCGTTTCACCGTCGCCTAAGGAGGTCAGCCCCCACAGCACCGGACGGTAGTCGATGTCCAGCACCGTGCGCACGCCGTGACGGCGGGCATAGCCCAGCGCCGTCAGCACCGCCTCGCGGGTCTGAGGATGAGAAAGGTGAGTCCCGGTGATGGCAAGACACCGTGCGGAGGCAATGTAGCTTTCGTCCACATCGCTGGCCGTAATGGCCATATCCGCGCAGTTATCGCGATAAAAAATCAGAGGAAAGGTGTCCCGGTCTTTAATGCCGAGTAGCACCAGCGCCGTGAGGCGGTCTTTATCGTTAATCAGATGGCTGGTATCGCAGCCCACCTGGCTGAGCTCTTCGCGCAGGAAGCGGCCCATATGCTCGTCGCCGACGCGCGCCAGCATCGACGAGCGCAGCCCCTGGCGCGCGGTGCCGTACGCCACGTTGCCGGACGAGCCGCCGAGGTATTTGGCGAAGCTCGACACATCCTCCAGACGGGCACCAATCTGCTGACTGTAGAGGTCTACCGCCACGCGGCCCATGCATATCACATCAAACTGCTTTTCCACGTTGATACCTCATCAGACAATGTCGTTCACGTTCAGCCAGCGGCCTTCCCGGTGCGAGCGCGCGATCGCGTCCAGCACGCGCGACACCTTCCAGCCCTCTTCGAAGTCCGGCCACATCGGCACGTCGGCGGCAATCCCGTCCACCAGGTCGCGCACCTCCACCGTTTTTTGATCGTTAAAGCCAATCCCGTGGCCTGCGCCCATGCAGAACGCGGCGTAGTCCGGGTGTGCCGGGCCGACGAGCAGGGTGCGGAACCCCTGACGGTTTACCGGATCGTCATGCAGATAGAGCTTCAGCTCCGCCATGCGCTCCTGGGTAAAGCTGATGGCGCCTTTGGTCCCGGTAATGACGTACGACAGCCCCATCTTGCGGCCGCAGGCGACGCGGGAGGTTTCAATCACGCCCTGCGCCCCGCCTGCGAAGCGCACCATCGCGTGGGCCTGGTCCTCGTTTTCGACGGCAATCATGTCTGACGACCCGGCCTTTGCCGGACGTGCCGGGACCACAATCTTCAGGTCACCGCAGACCTGCTCGATCTCCCCGACCAGGTACTGGGCCATGTTGACGATATGCGCCGCCAGGTCACCCAGCGCCCCCAGCCCGGCGGTCTCTTTAAAGCAGTGCCAGTGAATGGGCGAGAGCGGGTCGGCCATATAGTCTTCGTTGTGGGTGCCGTAGAAGTGGATCACCTCGCCAATCTCGCCGCGGGCGATAATCTCCTTCGCCAGCTGCGCCGTCGGGTTCTTCATGTAGTTGAACCCCACCAGCGTTTTCACCCCGGCCCGCTTCGCGGCGTCGACCATCTCGCGCGCGTCATGGGCGTTCAGCGCCAGCGGCTTCTCCGAGTAGACGTGCTTGCCGTGGCGGATCGCCTCCAGCGCCATCTCTTTATGCAGGTGGTTGGGTGAGCAAATATCCACCACGTCAATCGCCGGGTCGGCCACCAGCGCCCGCCAGTCGCCGGTGGAGCGGTTGAAGCCAAACGCCTGCGCGCGCGTTGCCGCCAGCTCCGGCGTGACTTCCGCCACCATCTCGCGCACCAGCCTGCCGCGCAGGTTGAACACCGTCGGGGCCTGGGCATAGGCGATAGCGTGCGCCTTGCCGATATACCCGGTGCCAATCAATCCAATACGAACCTCTTTCATCGTGATCCTCACAGTGCGCCGCGACGGCTCTTGGCGTAGGTGTCGAACGCCACCGCCAGAACGATAATTAACCCGGTGATAATCTGCTGGTAGTAGGCCGAGACGTTCATCAGCACCAGGCCGTTAATCAGAATCCCCATGATGATGGAGCCGATAATGGTGCCGCCGATGCGCCCGTAGCCGCCCATCAGCGAGGTGCCGCCAATCACCACCGAGGCGATGACGCGCAGCTCAAAGGAGATCCCGGCCACCGCCTCGGCGCTCCCCAGACGCGCGCTCAGAATGAAGCCCGCCAGCCCCGCCAGGCAGCCAATCAGCACGTAGACGCTGACCAGCACGCGCTTGACGTTCACCCCCGCCAGGCGCGCCGCCTCCGGGTTGCCGCCGATGGCGTAGACGAAGCGGCCCCAGCGGGTTTTATGCAGCGCCAGATAGCCGCCGAGGGCGACGATGGCGAAGATCCAGATCGGAATGGAGATGCCGAGCAGCTCCCCGCGCCCCCACCAGCGGTAGCCCTGATCGAACCCGGCGATCGGCGCGCCGTCGTTGATCACCAGCGTCAGGCCGCGCCAGATGGTCATCCCGCCGAGGGTGACGATGAACGGCGGCAGGCGCAGGCGGGTCACGCCCAGGCCGTGCAGGAAGCCAATCGCCGTGCCCATCGCCAGGCAAATCCCGAGCCCAATCAGCCAGCTCATGCCGCCCCAGGCGTTCGGGTCGACGGTGGTGAAGTTGTCGCCCTTAATCACGTACGCCGCGGTCATGGCGCACACCGCCAGAATGGAGCCCACGGAGAGGTCAATCCCGGCGGTCAGGATGACGAAGGTCATCCCCACGGCCATGATCCCGTAGATGGAGACTTCGGTCAGGATGTTGAAAATATTGCGTTCAGAGAAAAAGTTGCTGTTCTGCGACTGGAAGAAGATCAGCAGCAGGATCATGAAAATCAGCACCCCGAAGCGCTCGAAGAAGGCGATGGGATCGATGCGTCCGGCGCGTTTGACCGGGGCCTGCGTTTTAGAAATCATCTGCGTCATGAGAAACTCCGTTATGCCGCGTTCAGGGCGTTGTGGTTGATGGCCATCATCGTCATCAGCCGTTCTTCGTTAGCGTCGTCACCGTGGATCTCGCCGGTCACTCGCCCTTCGCTCAGGGTGATGATCCGGTCTGACACCGCCATCACTTCAGGCAAATCGGAGGAGATCACGATCACCGCCACGCCCTTTTTCGCCATGTCAAACAGCACCTGGTGCACTTCCGATTTGGTCCCCACGTCGATGCCGCGCGTCGGCTCATCGACGATCAGCACCCGCGGGTTGAGCGCCATGCAGCGCGCGAGGATCACTTTTTGCTGGTTACCGCCGGAGAGCTTGCGCACCTCCTGCGCGCTGTTGACCATCTTGATCTGCAGCGCCTTGCGGTAGGACTCGATCAGGTCGTCCTCTTTGCGGGTGTTCACGAACCAGCGCCACTGCAGCAGCGAGGAGAGGCACGAGAGCGACAGGTTGTCGCGAATGGACAGCCCCAGCACCGCCCCCTCTTTTTTGCGGTCTTCCGGCACCAGCGCCACGCCCTGATCGAGGGCATACAGCGGGTCGCGCGGCTGGTAGGGCACGCCGTCCAGCTCAAAGCTGCCCGAGGTAAACGCGTCTGCGCCAAAGAGGCAGCGGGCCACCTCGGTGCGCCCGGCGCCCACCAGTCCGGCAATGCCTAAGACCTCCCCGGCGTGGACGTGGAAGCTGATGTCGTGCAGGGCGATGCCGTGCGGATCCAGCGGCGGCTTTTCGCGGCTCAGCCCCTTCACCGCCAGGCGGACGGGTTTATCCTCATGATGCGTTTCGCTGGCGGGACGGCGGTTAAAGGCCACGTCGCGCCCGACCATCAGGCGGATCAGCTGTTCGACGTTGGTCTCCGCCACCGCGCCGGTGCCGGTGAAACGGCCGTCCTGGAAAACGGTGAAGCGGTCGCAGAGCTGGAAAACCTCGTGCAGGCGGTGGGTGACATAGATAATGCTCACGCCGCGGTTTTTAAGCTCGCGCACCACGCGGTGCAGGCTTTCCACCTCGCTGTCGCTCAGCGCGGCGGAGGGTTCGTCCATAATGATGAGCCTGGCGTTGAGGGTCAGCGCCCGGGCGATCTCCACCATCTGCTGCTGGGCCACGCTCAGACGGGCGACCGGCGTGGTAGGCGCAACGTTCAGCTGCAGATAGTCGAGAATGACCTGCGCCTCCTGGTTTACCGCCTTTTCGTCGACGATCAGGTTACGTTTACGCGGCTCGCGCCCGAGAAACATGTTTTCCGCGACGGTCATGTTGGGCAGCAGGTTGAATTCCTGATAGATGGTGATAATGCCCTTGTTCTGGCGCTCCACCGGGGAGTCCTCCACCGGCAGCGTTTCGCCGTTGAACCAGATATCCCCGCGGGTTTGCGGCTGCGCCCCCGCGAGCGCCTTCAGTAGCGTGGATTTTCCCGCCCCGTTTTCCCCCAGCAGGGCGTGGATCTCCCCCGCGCCGACGGTCAGCTGGGCGCTGCTCAGCGCCCAGACGCCGGAAAAGCTTTTTGCCAGGTCGGTCACTTTCAGTAAGGGTTGCGACATCGGTCTGCTCCTCCTCATGATGAGCCGCCAAATGCGGCTCGGGACATATCAGTTACCGGCCTCACCGATACGCTCAGCCTGCTGCAGGTTCTCTTTGGTGATCAGCGTCGGCGGGTAGTCGGCCCCGGTGATGGCTTTCTTCTCGCGTACATTGGCCACCAGCTGGCTCATCGCCGTCTGCACCGCAAAGCCCGGACGCTGATCCGCCGTTACCGCCAGCCAGCCGTCGCGCACGCGGGCCAGCGCTTCCGGCACCGCATCAAACCCGGTTACGAGGATCTCACCCGGCTTCACGCCCTGGCTTTGCAGCGCTTCAATCGCCCCCAGCGCCATGTCGTCGTTGGCGGAGAGGATCACCTGCGGGCGTTTCGGCAGCGAGGGCAGCACGCTTTCAACGATGCGCATCCCTTCGGAACGCATCCAGTTGCCGGTCTGATCGGCGACGATCTTGTACTTATCCCCGCCCGCCTTCAGGCTGTCGCGGATCCCCTTAGTGCGTTCAATATTGGAGGAGGAGCCCGGCTGGCCGGTCAGCAGAATGATCTCCGCGCCGTCGGGGAATTTGGTTTTAACGAAGTCGCCAATCGCCTGGCCGCCCTTGTAGTTGTTGGCGCCAAAGTGCGGCACTTTCTTCTGGCTGTCGACGGAGCGGTCAAGGGTGACCACCGGCAGCTTCGCATCCTGAATTTCATCCACTGCGCTTGAGACCGCGTTGACGTCGTTCGGGGAGACGATAAAACCCTGCGCCCCGCGGGTGATGGCGTTTTCCAGGTCAGCCACCTGCTTCGGTGAACTGCCCTGCCCGTCCAGCACCTGAAGCTTCACGCCCATCTCTTTTGCGGCTTTCACCGCCGTGCGCTGCATGTGAACTTCAAACGGCATGGCCAGGTTTGGCGTACTGAACACAATTTGCTCGTTTTCGGCGAGGGCGGCCCCGGACGTCATGGCGATGAGGGCGGCTACGATCAGTTTTTTCATTATTATGTCTCTCTGTGTAGGGTGGTTGTGTTTAGAGGACGATCTCGCGCTGGCTGCGCAGCGACTCCAGCGCTTTATCCGCGAGGTACAGCGCACGTTCACCATCATCGCCGCTGCAGTCAGGCACCGCTTCGCCGCGCAGGACCGCGACAAAGTGTTCCCATTCCGCGGCGTAAGCGGATTTGTAGCGCTGCAGGAAGAAGTGTTCCGGCAGCGCGCTGGTGCAGCCCTGTTTGCCGTAATGCTGCACCTGGTTTTCTGGAATGTTGCCCGCGCACAGCAGCCCTTCGGAGCCGTGCAGCTCCAGACGCTGGTCGTAGCCATACGAGGAGCGGCGGCTGTTAACGATGGTCGCCATCGCGCCGGAAGCGTATTTCAGGACGATAAACGCGGTATCGATGTCCCCCGCCTCGCCAATCGCCGGATCCACCAGGTTGCTGCCCTGGGCATACACCGACACCGGCTCTTCGCCCATGATGAAGCGCGCCATGTCAAAGTCATGAATGGTCATATCGCGGAACATGCCGCCGGAGACGCGCACGTACTCCGCGGGCGGCGGAGACGGATCGCGGGAGATGATGAGCAGCGATTCCGGCTTGCCGATTCGCCCGGCCTGCGCGTCGGTTTTCACGCGGCGGAACTGCGGGTCAAAGCGGCGGTTAAAGCCGATGAACAGAGGCACGTCGTACTCTTTGACCACCTTCAGGCAGTCGCGCACGCGGGCGAGGTCGAGGTGTACCGGCTTTTCGCAGAAGATGGCCTTGCCGTGGCGGGCGGCCATTTCAATCAGGTCCGCGTGGGTATCGGTGGCAGAGGCGATCAGCACGGCGTGAACGTTAGGGTCGGTCATCGCTTCATCCAGGCTCTGCTGGCGGGCCTGATACTGCGTGGCGAGGCGGGTGGCAAATTCCTGATTCGGGTCAACCACGGACCAGAGCGTGGTCGCGCCGTGGCTGGCGATGTTAGCTGCATGTACCTGGCCAATTCGGCCAGCGCCCAGTAAAGCAATGTTAAACATAACGGCTCCCGGTGTTGGTGAATGCTGTGAACTAACGACTCTATAAATAAAACATTTATTTCATTTTTATAAATAGTGAAAATTATGTTTTTGAGTGCGGGTTAACACTTTTGAGATGAATGAGATAAATTTTGTTATCAATCTCACAACATAGGTGAACGTGCGGCAACTCCCCTCACCCCGGCCCTCTCCCTCAGGGAGAGGGAGTAAAAAACCACACCGAGCCGTCCCCTCTCCCTGAGGGAGAGGGTTAGGATGAGGGGAAAACAAAAATGAAATGAAAATTTCGTTACTTCGGGAAAACTCAATACTGACGGGCTTTTTTCACCTGCGACTGCGTTTGCTCCGCGGCCTCACGCACGGCAGACGACTCTGCCACCTGCGCATCACCGGTTCGCCACCAGGAGGCGTAGTCGTGGGTCATGGTCTTCGGCAGCACCTTGATGTCCAGCAGCGTCGGGCCAGGATGGGCGCGGGCCGCCTCCAGCGCCGCCAGCAGGCTTTGCTCATCGTTTACCCGCCACGCGCGGCAGCCGTAGCTTTCCGCATTTTGCGCAAAATCGACCTTCACCAGCGGCCCGTCAAGCCGCCCGCTTTCCGGGTTGCGATGGCGGTTTTCCGTGCCAAAGCTGCCCATGCCGTGCCCCATCTGCAGGTTGTTAATGCAGCCGAAGCTGGCGTTATCAAACAGCAGAACGGTGACCTTAATGCCCTCCTGAACGGCGGTTTGCAGCTCGGAGTGCAGCATCATGTAGGAGCCATCCCCCACCATGGCGTATACCGGCTGCTCGGGGCGGGCAAGCTTCGCGCCGATGGCTGCCGCAATCTCGTAGCCCATGCAGGAGTAGCCGTACTCCAGGTGATAGCTGTCCGGCGTTTTGACCTGCCAGAGGCGCTGTAAATCCCCCGGCAGCGAACCGGCCGCCCCCACCACGATGGCGTTATCTTCCACATGCTGGTTGATCAGCCCCAGCACCCGCGTCTGGGTCAGGCGGGTATTGAGCGCCTCGCCGTATTCCGCCAGCTGCGCGTCCAGGTGCCCCGCCACTTCGGGCGCGTCGTCAGGACGCCACTGGCGATCCCACAGGCGACGGCACTCGTCGCGCCAGGCGGATTTCGCCTCAGCGATCGCCTCTCCCCAGCCGCTGCGGTAATCACCAAGCGCGTGGGTCAATGCCTCGAGCCCGGTTTGAGCGTCGGCAATCAGCGCCGTGGCGTCCAGCTTCAGGGCGTCAAACTCGGCCACGTTCAGCAGCAGGAATTCCACGTCCGGATGGGAAAAGAGCGCCTTGGAGCCGGTGGTAAAGTCGGTCAGGCGCGTGCCGATGCCGATCACCAGGTCGGCCTGCGGGGCGAGCTGGTTGGCCGCCATCCCGCCCGTCACCCCTACGCCACCGAGGTTAAGTGGGTGGTCACTTACCAGCGCCCCCTTTCCGGCCTGGGTTTCGGCAAACGGCAGCTGCAGCGTCTCGACAAAGTCGCGAAACGCCTCATGCGCGCCGGAATAGCGTACGCCGCCGCCGCACACCACCAGCGGGCGATGCTTGCGGGCGATCAGCGCCCGCGCCTGCGCCAGACGCTGCGGATCGGGCGGACGGCGCTCGATGTGGTGCACGCGACGCGCGAAGAAGCTCAGCGGGTAATCCCACGCTTCCCCCTGCACGTCCTGCGGCAGGCAAATCGTCACCGCACCGGTATCTGCCGGGTCAGTAAGCGTTCGCATCGCGCTGAGCATCGCGCTCATGAGTTGCTCCGGGCGGTTAATGCGGTCCCAGTAGCGGGAGACCGGACGGAAGCAGTCGTTGGTGCTGATGCTGAGATCGTGATACTGCTCGATCTGCTGCAGCACCGGGTCCGGCTGGCGGCTGGCGTAGATATCGCCCGGAAGCAGCAGCAGCGGGATGCGGTTCGCCGTGGCGGTTGCCGCCGCCGTAACCATATTGGCGGCACCCGGCCCGACGGAGGAGGTGACGGCAAAGATGCGCTGACGGCGGTGCTGTTTGGCAAATCCCGTCGCCATATGGGCAATGCCCTGCTCGTTGCAGCCCTGCATCACCTGCAGATGGCCCGGATCCTGCTCCAGCGCCTGGCCGATACCCAGCACGTTGCCGTGTCCAAAGATGGTGGCGACGCCCTCCACGAAGGGCGTTTCATCGCCATCCACGCTGACGTACTGTTGATTCAGGAACCGGACCAGCGCCTGGGCCATGGTCATACGTTCGGTTTGCATAAAATCTCCTGTCAGCCCAGCGTCGGCATGGAGAACGCAGCGCCTGTCTCCTGCTGCATTTCCGGCCAGCGCGCGGTGATGGTTTTCATTCGGGTGTAGAAGCGCACGCCGTCGTTGCCGTGGACGTTGAGCGCGCCGAAGATGGAACGCTTCCAGCCGCCGAAGCTGTGGAACGCCATCGGCACCGGGATCGGCACGTTGACCCCCACCATGCCCGCCTGCACCTCTTCGCAGAAGCGACGCGCGCAGCCGCCGTCACGGGTGAAGATTGCCGAGCCATTACCATATTCATGGCGGTTAATCAGGTCCACCGCGCTGGCGTAATCTGCTACGCGCACCACAGAAAGCACCGGACCAAAAATCTCTTCTTTATAGATGGTCATCTCCGGGGTGACGTTATCGAACAGCGTCGGCCCGACGAAGTAGCCCTGCTCGTGGCCCTTCACGCTGAAGCCGCGACCGTCCACGCGAAGCGTCGCCCCCTGCGCTTCTCCGCTGTCGATGTAGCCCAGCACCTTGCTGCGGTGCGCGGAGGAGATGAGCGGCCCCATTTCGTTTTCCGGCGTCTGGTCCAGCCCCGGCCCGACGCGCAGCGCGGCAATCTGTTTTTCCAGCCGGGCGCAGAGGTCATCGGCGGTGTTATCGCCCACCGCCAGTACCACCGAGAGCGCCATGCAGCGTTCCCCCGCCGCGCCGTAGGCCGCGCCCATGATGGCGTTGGTCGCCATCTCCATGTCGGCATCCGGCATTAAAATGCAGTGGTTTTTCGCGCCCCCCAGCGCCTGACAGCGCTTACCGTGGGCGGACGCGGTCTGGTAAATGTATTCGGCAATCGGCGTGGAGCCGACAAAGCTCACCGCCTGCACCCGCGGGTCGGTCAGGAGCACGTCAACGGACTCTTTATCGCCCTGCACCACGTTGAAGACGCCGTCCGGCAGGCCGGCCTCTTTCAGCAGTTGCGCCAGCGCGAGCGCCAGAGAAGGGTCTTTTTCCGACGGTTTCAGCACGAAGGTATTCCCGGTTGCCAGCGCAATCGGGAACATCCACATCGGCACCATCGCCGGGAAGTTAAACGGCGTGATCCCGGCGCAGACGCCGAGCGGCTGCATCAGCGAGTGGCTGTCAACGCCGGTCCCGACGTTCGCCGAGTGTTCGCCCTTTTGCAGATGCGGAATACCACAGGCAAACTCCACCACTTCCAGGCCGCGGGTCAGCTCGCCCACCGCGTCGGAGAAGACCTTGCCGTGCTCTTCGCTGATGAGGCGGGCCAGGCGATCCATGTTCTCTTCCAGCAGCGCCTTGAAGCGGAACATCACGCGCGCGCGCTTAAGCGGAGCATGACGCGCCCACGCCGGAAACGCCTGCTGCGCGGCGGCGATCGCCTGCTCCGTTTCCTGTGCCGTACTCATCACCACCTGGCGGATCTGCTCGCCGGTGGCCGGGTTGAAGATCGCCTGAACGCGCTGGCCTGAACCGGTGACACATTCGCCGTGAATAAAATTCGCTACCGTCTCCATCCTTAACCTCTCGCTGTTGATACGTGACTTGACCTGAACACTGTGTACTGAACACTATATATGAAACAAATATTCCATTTTAAGTTGAAATAAAATAAATGATGATTATTGTGATCAAGGATGGATTTTTATGTTAACAGCCAGCACCACTGACGCCGCGTGCGCTATTAAGGGTTCTCGGGCGAGGAAATGACTGAATCTTCTGTTTCATTTTTGCTGCCAGATGGATGGCCGACATTTAAAAGACGCGGTTTTGCGTTTAGAATCATATGACTGTATTTGGGGGATAAGATGACGACAGCAACCAGCCTGAACGAACTGCAGCAGCAAATCCGCGATCGCTACGATAGCCTGAGCAAGAGGCTGCAGCAGGTCTCCCGCTACGTGCTGGACAACACCAACAGCGTGGCCTTTGATACGGTTGCCGTTATTGCCGAGCGCGCCGACGTGCCGCCTTCGACGCTGATCCGCTTTGCCAACGCCTTTGACTTCACCGGCTTCAACGAAATGAAACAGCTGTTTCGCATGAACCTGGTGGAGGAGACCGCCAGCTACAGCGACCGCGCCCGGCTGTTCCGCGAGATGGAGAGCGAGGCCGTGCCGGAAACGCCGCTCGATATCCTGCAGGAGTTTGCCCGTTCAAACGCGCAGGCGCTGCAGCAGCTGGCCGCCCGCGCCGAGCCGGAGATGCTGGAGCGCGCGGTACAGCTGCTGGCCGACGCCGACACCATCTACATCGCCGGACTGCGTCGATCCTTTAGCGTCGCCGCGTACCTCACCTATGCTCTGAGCCATCTGGAGTGCCGCCCTATCCTGCTCGACGGCATGGGCGGGATGCTGCGCGAGCAAATCAGCCGCATTAAGGCGCGCGACATCGTGGTGTCGATAAGCTTCTCGCCGTACGCGGAAGAGACGGTGATGGTCAGCGAAACCGCCGCCAGCGTCGGCGCGCGGCAGATTGTGATTACGGACAGCCAGATCAGCCCGCTGGCGACGTTCAGCGATCTCTGCTTTGTGGTGAAAGAGGCGCAGGTGGATGCGTTTCGGTCTCAGTCGGCGACGCTGTGCCTGGTGCAATCGCTGGTGGTGGCGCTGGCGTATCGGTTGGGAGAAGGGAAATAAGGAATCGGTCTTAATGCTTTCCTTAATCATAAACGGTTGGATCTATCAGGGATAAAATGTGAAAAAATTTTTATGGGTGAAATTCGGCTGGTCAGAATATTATCGGGGTGGACCGGTTAATGGTAATTTTGGTTGGCTAAATGAAAATAAAAAAGACGAGCGACGGGGTCACGAGGCGTTCAACTTTGAACCTGCACCTGATGGCACTTATTATTGTTATGTTCCGCCACAAGCAAAACATTATGCCCCTTTAAACGAAGACCCGCACGGATGGACAGTTATTTGTCTTGCGAAAAATCCTCGACGCGCCGGGATCCACATTGTTGGATGGTATGAAGATGCAACGTTGCACGGAAAATGGCTTGTTCCGCCTGACAATGAGATAAAAAAAGCGGGGGATATTAACGTATCTTATAGTGACAGGTCATACTGTATTTCAGCCCAGAAAGCCTATTTTATTCCTCCCGACAAACGAAACGCTCCGTTCTCCGATCCCTCCATAAAACAAGGGAAATATTCCTTTCTCGAAGGACCTGGGGTGGAAATCAACGACAATAAGATACGCGTACTTAACTTGCTGAATCAACGGATGGAAAAAATCTCTCCCTTTGCCATCCTTAATCCAAACGATATTAACTCTCCCGACCCTGAACTTAATACAATCGATCCCTTAACGGGATTCGGTACTCCAGAACATAGGAAACGTGTCGAAAAGCGCGCCGAAGATATCGTCATTACACATTACGAGAAAAAAGGTTTTACCTGCAAACGTATGACGCATCTGCCCTGCGGCTATGATTTCTCATTCACGAAAGGTGAAGAGGAGAGACATATTGAAGTTAAAGGCACATCAAGCTCAACCCCGCAATTTTTCCTTACACGGAATGAACATTTGAAGGGAATGCAATCTAATTCAAAATGGCGTCTGGCAATGGTGACTTCTGCCCTTTCTGAATCGCCGAACTTAATTGAATATACTGCCCGCGACCTGAAACGCGTATTTGAGCTTGAACCTTATGTTTATATTGGAAGATTTCTTCCCACAGTAAAGGAATAATGAAACTATTCATTAGACACAAAAAACCCTCTAAGAAACAGAGGGTTTTTTAGAACGTTAAAAAATTTTAACCGCGTTTATTCCCACTCAATCGTAGCCGGTGGCTTACCGCTGATGTCATACACCACGCGGGAAATGCCGTTCACTTCGTTGATAATGCGGTTAGACACGCGGCCCAGGAAGTCATACGGCAGGTGCGCCCAGTGCGCGGTCATGAAGTCGATGGTTTCCACCGCACGCAGGGAAACAACCCAGTCGTACTTACGGCCATCGCCCATCACGCCGACGGAGCGAACCGGCAGGAACACGGTGAACGCCTGGCTTACCTTGTTGTACAGATCAGCTTTGTGCAGCTCTTCGATGAAGATCGCGTCCGCACGACGCAGCAGGTCGCAGTACTCTTTCTTCACTTCGCCCAGCACGCGCACGCCCAGACCCGGACCCGGGAACGGGTGGCGGTAGAGCATGTCGTACGGCAGACCCAGTTCCAGACCGATCTTACGCACTTCGTCTTTGAACAGCTCGCGCAGTGGCTCAACCAGGCCCATCTTCATCTCTTTCGGCAGGCCGCCCACGTTGTGGTGAGATTTGATGACGTGTGCTTTACCGGTTGCGGAGGCCGCAGATTCAATCACGTCAGGGTAGATGGTACCCTGCGCCAGCCACTTCACGTCGTCCAGCTTCAGCGCTTCTTCGTCGAACACTTCAACGAACACGCGGCCGATGATCTTACGTTTCGCTTCCGGATCGTTCTCGCCTTTCAGCGCGTCCAGGAAGCGCTGCTCGCCTTCCACGTGAACGATGTTCAGACCGAAGTGGTCGCCGAACATGTCCATGACCTGCTTCGCTTCGTTCAGACGCAGCAGACCGTTGTCCACGAAGACGCAGGTCAGGTTTTTGCCGATGGCACGGTGCAGCAGCATCGCGGTGACGGAGGAGTCCACGCCGCCGGAGAGGCCGAGGATCACTTTGTCATCGCCAACCTGCTGGCGGATACGCTCAACGGCGTCGTCGATGATTTTTGCCGGGGTCCACAGGGCTTCACACTGGCAGATGTCACGCACGAAGCGCTCCAGCATGCGCATACCCTGACGGGTATGGGTCACTTCCGGGTGGAACTGCACCCCGTAGAAGCGTTTTTCTTCGTTCGCCATGATGGCGAACGGACAGCTTTCGGTGCTGGCAACGGTCACGAAGTCGGACGGGATGGCGGTGACCTTGTCGCCGTGGCTCATCCACACGTCCAGCAGCGGCTTGCCGTCTGCGGTCAGGGAGTCTTCGATACCGCGCACCAGCGCGCTGTCGGTGACAACTTCAACCTGCGCGTAGCCAAACTCACGCTCGTTAGAGCCTTCTACGTGGCCGCCCAGCTGCATCGCCATGGTCTGCATGCCGTAGCAGACGCCGAATACCGGCACGCCCGCTTCGAACACGTACTGCGGCGCGCGCGGGCTGTTTTCTTCGGTGGTGCTTTCCGGGCCGCCGGACAGGATGATGCCGCTTGGATTGAATTCGCGAATCTGTGCTTCCGTGACATCCCACGCCCACAGTTCACAGTAAACGCCCAGTTCACGTACGCGACGCGCCACCAGCTGAGTGTACTGAGAACCGAAGTCCAGGATGAGAATGCGATGTTTATGAATGTTTTCCGTCATTGACGCTAATTCCGAGGCAAGTGAAACAAAAACAGAGCGCCCGGCAGAAGCCGGGCGCGGAAATTAATCAGGAGCCCAGACGGTAGTTCGGGGACTCTTTGGTGATCGTCACGTCGTGAACGTGGCTCTCCTGGATACCCGCACCGCTGATGCGTACGAATTCCGCTTTAGTACGCAGCAGGTCAATGGTACCACAGCCGGTCAGACCCATACAGGAGCGCAGGCCGCCCATCTGCTGGTGAATGATCTCTTTCAGACGGCCTTTATAGGCAACGCGACCTTCGATACCTTCCGGCACCAGTTTGTCTGCGGCGTTATCGGTCTGGAAGTAACGGTCAGAGGAACCTTTGGACATCGCGCCCAGGGAACCCATACCGCGGTAAGATTTGTAAGAACGGCCCTGGTAGAGTTCGATTTCACCCGGGGATTCTTCGGTACCGGCCAGCATAGAGCCTACCATCACCGCCGCTGCGCCCGCAGCGATCGCTTTCGCGATGTCGCCAGAGAAGCGGATACCGCCGTCAGCGATAACCGGAATACCGGTCCCTTCCAGCGCTTCAACCGCGTCAGACACGGCGGTGATCTGCGGAACGCCCACGCCGGTCACGATACGCGTGGTACAGATAGAGCCAGGACCGATACCCACTTTCACCGCGCTGCAGCCAGCGTCAGCCAGCGCACGAGCGCCTGCGCCAGTAGCTACGTTACCGCCGATGATCTGCAGGTCAGGGTATTTGGCACGGGTATCACGGATACGCTGCAGAACGCCTTCGGAGTGGCCGTGAGAGGAGTCAATCAGCAGGACGTCAACGCCCGCGGCAACCAGCGCGTCAACGCGCTCTTCGTTACCGGCACCTGCGCCAACCGCAGCGCCTACGCGCAGACGGCCATGCTCGTCTTTACAGGCGTTAGGCTTACGTTCTGCTTTCTGGAAATCTTTAACGGTGATCATGCCGCGCAGGTGGAAGTTGCTGTCAACAACCAGCGCTTTTTCAACGCGTTTTTCGTGCATTTTTGCCAGCACCACGTCGCGGGTTTCACCTTCGCGAACGGTAACCAGGCGCTCTTTTGGCGTCATGTACACGCTGACAGGCTGGTTCAGGTCAGTCACGAAACGCACGTCACGACCGGTAATAATACCGACCAGCTCGTTCTCTTCGGTCACCACCGGGTAACCGGCGAAGCCGTTACGCTCGGTCAGGGCTTTCACTTCGTGCAGGGTGGTGGTTGGCAGAACGGTCTGTGGATCGGACACGATGCCGGATTCATGTTTCTTCACGCGGCGAACTTCTTCTGCCTGACGTTCGATAGACATGTTTTTGTGAATAAAGCCAATGCCACCTTCCTGTGCCAGGGCAATTGCCAGGCGCGCTTCAGTCACGGTGTCCATTGCCGCAGAGAGCATAGGAATGTTCAGGCGAATGGTTTTCGTCAACTGCGTGCTGAGATCGGCAGTATTCGGCAGAACGGTGGAATGAGCGGGAACGAGGAGGACGTCGTCAAACGTCAGTGCTTCTTTAGCGATACGTAGCATGGGCAATATCTCTGACCTGGGTGGTTAAATATTGCCGTGGCATTATACAGAGCGTAACCGATTGCATCTACACTTTTTTATAAAAAAGCTTGCGATTGCCTCTCAGCAGGTTACTATCGACTGAATAACTTGCTGATTTAGAATTTGATCCCGCTCACATGTTATCCTCTCAATCCCCCTCAATTTATACCGTCAGCCGCCTTAATCAGACGGTACGTTTGCTGCTTGAGCAGGAAATGGGGCAGGTCTGGATCAGCGGTGAGATCTCTAACTTCACGCAGCCCTCCTCCGGCCACTGGTACTTTACGCTAAAAGACGATACCGCCCAGGTGCGCTGTGCGATGTTCCGCAACAGCAACCGCCGCGTGACGTTCCGTCCACAGCACGGCCAGCAGGTTCTGGTGCGCGCCAATATCACCCTCTATGAGCCGCGCGGTGATTATCAGATTATCGTCGAGAGCATGCAGCCTGCGGGCGAAGGTCTGCTGCAGCAGAAGTACGAACAGTTAAAGGCTAAGCTCTCGGAAGAGGGGCTTTTCGACCAGCAGTTCAAAAAGCCGCTGCCCTCGCCTGCCCACTGCGTGGGGGTCATCACCTCGAAAACCGGTGCGGCACTGCACGATATTTTGCACGTCCTGAAGCGTCGCGACCCTTCTCTGCCCGTCATTATCTACCCGACCGCCGTGCAGGGTGACGATGCGCCGGGGCAGATTGTGCGCGCCATTGAGCTGGCGAACGCGCGTCAGGAGTGCGACGTCTTAATCGTCGGACGCGGCGGCGGCTCGCTGGAAGACTTATGGAGCTTTAACGACGAGCGCGTGGCGCGGGCAATCTTTGCCAGCCTTATCCCCGTGGTGAGCGCCGTCGGCCACGAAACGGACGTGACGATTGCCGATTTTGTCGCGGATCTCCGCGCGCCGACGCCGTCCGCGGCGGCGGAAGTGGTCAGCCGCAACCAGCTGGAGCTGCTGCGTCAGATCCAAAGCGGCCAGCAGCGTCTGGAGATGGCGATGGACTACTACCTCGCCAACCGGACCCGGCGCTTTACCCAGCTTCATCACCGTCTACAGCAGCAGCACCCGCAGCTGCGCCTGGCGCGTCAGCAGACCGTGCTGGAGCGCCTGCGCCAGCGCATGAACGTGGCGGTGGACACGCAGATCAAGCGCGCGGTGTCGCGCCAGCAGCGCGTGACGCAGCGTCTGAACCAGCAGAATCCGCAGCCGAAAATTTATCGTGCGCAAACGCGGATTCAGCAGCTTGAGTACCGCCTGGCGGAAACTCTCCGTGCGCGACTGAGCGCCACCCGGGAACGCTTTGGCAATGCGGTGACCCACCTTGAAGCGGTCAGCCCTCTCTCCACGCTGGCGCGCGGCTATAGCGTGACGACGGCAACGGACGGCAAGGTGCTGAAGCAAACCAAACAGGTGAGTACTGGCGATGTGCTGACGACGCGTCTGTCGGACGGCTGGATAGAAAGCGAAGTGAAATCAATTAAACCGGTGAAAAAGACGCGTCAGCGTAAAACCGGATAATTCTTCGCCGGTTACTTACTATACTGCTGCTATTCCCTTTTTTAATAAGGAGAGCAGCATGCCCCATCTTCATAGCGTTATTCCCCCGTATATTCTTCGCCGTATTATCGAAAGCGGTTCCGAACCGCAGCAGCGCTGTGCCCGCCAGACCTTAACCCACGTCCAGACGCTGATGGCCCATATGCCGGGCAAACCCGCCGCGCCGCATGTGAATAAAGCTGGACAGCTGGAGCGTGATATCTACGATGCGAAACAGACCCAGGAGCTGCCGGGTACGCAGGTGCGTTATGAAGGTCAGCCGTCGAACGGCGATGTGGCGGTAGACGAAGCGTACGAGTATTTGGGTATTACCCATGATTTCTTCTGGAAGGAATATCAGCGCGATTCGCTCGATAACAAAGGGCTTATTTTAACCGGCACCGTTCACTACGGTCGGGAATATCAGAACGCCTTCTGGAACGGTCAGCAGATGGTATTTGGCGACGGCGACGGGGAAATATTTAACCGCTTTACCATCGCCATAGACGTCGTGGCGCATGAGCTGAGCCACGGCGTGACCGAGACCGAAGCCGGGCTTATCTACTTTGAGCAGTCCGGCGCGCTGAACGAGTCGCTGTCGGACGTGTTTGGCTCACTGGTGAAGCAGTACCGTCTGAAGCAAACCGCCGAGAAAGCGGACTGGCTGATTGGTGAGGGATTACTGGCAAAAGGCATCAACGGCAAAGGGCTGCGCTCGATGTCTGAACCGGGCACCGCCTACAACGATCCGCTGCTCGGCAAAGACCCGCAGCCTGCACACATGAAGGATTTCATTAAAACGCGCGAGGATAACGGCGGCGTGCATCTGAACTCCGGTATTCCCAACCGGGCATTTTATCTGGCCGCGACGGCGATTGGCGGCTACGCCTGGGAAAAAGCGGGTTATGCCTGGTACGACACGGTTTGCGATCGCAATCTGGCGCAGGATGCGGATTTTGAGGCCTTCGCAAAACTGACGGTAGCACACGGAGAAAAACGCTCCGGCGGCGACGTTGGGGCGGCCATAAAACAAGCCTGGGAACAGGTGGGAGTGTTGTAAATGCAGGTTCCGGAACTGACGGATGACGCCGTGGTTGAGCTGGCCCGGGAAGGCGGCGTCGCTTTTATTCCCAAGCTGAGCGGCCAGCGCACCATCGCGCTCTCCTCGCTCAATGAGGCCCAGCGCCAGCGCCTGGTGAGCATCCTCGAGCAGGCCTTCCCGCGCGGCCAGCCGCCCGGACAAGTCTCTTCCCCCGGCAGCGGGGACCAGCGCTATTTCCGCATCCAGATTATCTGGACCGGCCAAAATCAGGCGCACTACGCCGATATCATCGTGCTGGTTCCCGAGCAGGAGGCGCCCGAGTCGCTGGTCGAGCTGTGGAAGAAAGGCGAAGGCTGCGTGTGTGATTAACCTTCGGCCCGAACAAACTCCACGCGTTTTTTGGAGATAAGACCGTGGCCGTTCTGGCAGAAATAATCCACTGCCCCGCAGGCTTTTAAGACCTGGAGTGGCTGATGGCACTCCGGGCAGCGGGCTTCAAGCGCAATATCCTTATTACAGCTCTCGCAGTGTGCCACCCCGTTCAGGGGCTCAAGCGGTGCCTGGCAATCCGGGCAGGTAATCGTCATGGTGACTCCTTAAAAGCATTCTGGTCTGCGATCATTTTACCACGTCGCGTTCAGTGCGGGCCACGCAGCTGTTGCTGCAAGGTCAGCAGCAGCTCAACTTCCTCGATTCGGCGACGCGTCGTGCGGCTCACCTCGTGCGGATCCCGTTCAAAAAGACTGCTGGTGCCCAGAATGTGCCCGGCAAGACAGTGCTCGTAGAGTGTCCCGGGGATATGCCAGCGCTCAATATCCTTACCCTCAATCAGCTCAAGCACATCCTCCGCGCCGCGCCGGTCGTAGCTAATGATGCGCCCGTCGCGCAAACAGAGCCGTAATCCTTTTTGCCCGCCCGCGGGTCCCGCGTATTTGTTCAGCCAGATATCCACCGGCACGCCGCTGATGCGGCCCTGAAGATGCGCCTCGCCCTCCGCCGTGGACAGGTCGCCTTTTGCGATAGCGCGGCCCAGGCGGTCTTTAGCCGTGACGACCTGCAGGGTCATCTCATCACTTCCGCCCAGATAACGCACCGTTTCGCGCAGCATCGCCAGCACGTGCGTACCGATATCCAGAATCACGCCGTCCGGGTGGCGAAGCGTACGCGCGTCCGGCTCGCCGGTGGCAAAGTTAAGCGCGATGGGTTCCCCTGCGGCGTTAACTCCGCTCGGCTCCTGCAAAAAGCCGTCTATTTTGACGATGTCAGAGACGCTGCCAACCAGCGACCGCTTTACCGTTTCGATGCGCGCCATCCAGTGATCGAGCGCCAGCACGCGGGAAGCAGCGTCGGGGTTTGCCAGCAGCGCGTTGAGCTTTTCGATTTGGGGAAGCGTGGCGACGATCGGTTTTTCAATCACAATCCGCGGAACGGCCGAGGCTATGGCCTGTTCCAGCACCTCGAGGTGGTGCAGCGATGCGGTGGTAATAAAGAGAGTATCAAGCGGTACGGCGAGAAGTTCCGTAAGCGAAGCGCAGCGCGTGACGCCTTCAGGCTGCCTGGTGGGGAGAACATCAAATCCAAAACAATGAACAGTGTGACCAAAAAGGCGACGCAACGCGGGCAGATACGCGGTTTCCACGACCGCACCAAGACCGACAAATCCTAACTGCATAGTTTCACCTCAGGGAATCGATGCCGGGGCATAACGCCGCCCCGGCAAGCCCGAGGTTTATGAGGCGTTAGCAGCCGGTTTAGTCTGCGCATTTTCCAGCATGCGACGTACCGGAACAATGAGGACGATCAGTACCGCGGCACAAATCAGCAGCGCGACGGAGCAGCGCGCAAAGAGATCCGGCAGCATATCCAGCTGGTCGGCCTTCACGTGGCCGCCAATCAGACCCGCCGCCAGGTTACCCAGCGCGCTCGCACAGAACCACAGCCCCATCATCTGGCCGCGCATTCTCTCCGGCGCCAGCAGCGTCATGGTCGCCAGGCCAATCGGGCTGAGACACAGCTCGCCGAGCGTCAGCATCAGGATACTGCCCACCAGCCAGAACGGCGATACGCCCGCCCCACCGCTGCTCAGCACGTTCTGTGCCGCCAGCATCATCAGGCCAAAGCCCGCTGCGGCACACAGGATACCGATAACAAACTTGGTGATGCTGCTCGGACGAATGTTCATGCTCGCCAGCTTCGGCCACGCCCAGCTGAACACCGGTGCCAGCAGGATGATGAACAGGGCGTTGATTGACTGGAACCACACCGCCGGGATTTCGAAATCGCCGATCATGCGGTTAGTGTAGTCGTTGGCAAACAGGTTGAACGAGGTTGGCTTCTGCTCGAACGCGGACCAGAAGAACGCCGCGGAGATCAGCAGAATAAAGCAGACCAGCAGTCTGGCGCGCTCTTTACGGTTCAGTCCTGCAAAAACAAACAGATAAATAAAGTAGAGGGCAACGGATGCCGCAATCACGTAGACCAGCACGCTGGCTACCGCGACCGGGTTAATCACAATCACACCCTGCGCAATCAGCGTCACGATCGTTGCCACGCCTGCCGCCAGCGCCAGCAGCCAGGCGCCCACGCCGTTACGCTTCACCACCGGGCTGTTCCAGGTGGAATCGAGGCCGACTTCGCCGTCATAGCGTTTCATTGCCGGAACGGCAAACACGCGGAAGATAATCAGCGCCACCAGCATCCCGATACCACCAATACCAAAGCCCCAGTGCCAGCCGTGGGTTTTGATCAGCCAGCCGGAAATCAGCGGGGCAATGAACGAGCCCATGTTGATGCCCATATAGAACAGCGAGAAACCGCCGTCACGGCGCGCGTCGCCTTTTTTATAAAGGGTACCGACCATTACCGAGATACAGGTCTTAAACAGCCCGGAGCCGAGCACGATGAACATCAGGCCGATAAAGAACAGGTTATTGCCCATGATGGCCGAGAGCGCAATCGACAGGTGACCGAGCGCAATCAGGATCGAACCGTACCAGACGGCTCTCTGCTGGCCGAGCCAGTTATCCGCCAGCCAGCCGCCCGGCAGCGCGGCCAGGTACATGGTACCGGCAAAGATACCGACAATCGCCGAGGCGTTTTCACGCGCCAGGCCCATCCCGCCGTCATAGACGGTGGCGGCCATAAACAGGATCAGTAACGGACGAATGCCGTAAAACGAGAAACGCTCCCACATCTCGGTGAAGAACAGCGAACCGAGCGGATACGGGTGGCCGAAGAACGTTCGGCTTTCTTTTTGATTAACAGAGGATTGCATAATTCTCCCGAAAGGTATGTCGTCGTGCTTGTAAACACCAGCAGGTACGCCGGCCAGTTACGTATCTGGCCGATTTTTTACATGCGGCGAAAAGTTGGTTAACCATTTGATAACCAGGCGCTAGTTTTGTCTAGTACCGGACCCTGGACTTTAAGATGAAAATTCGACGATTGTCTACTTTCTTAGATTTAAACTTGGTTAAAAGTGAATAGTGATTGACTTCACACAGAGAAAACCGGCGGTATGAATGGGCAAAAAAAAGCCCGCGAGAGTCGCGGGCTTTCGTGCGTTCAGCAAAGCTTATTTGCTTTTCTTAATGTGCTTAATCAGACGCTTACGCTTGCGCATCTGGTTTGGCGTCAGGGTGTTGCGCTTGTTGGCGAACGGGTTTTCCCCTTCCTTGAACTGGATACGGATAGGCGTGCCCATCACGTCCAGCGACTTACGGAAGTAGTTCATCAGATAGCGCTTGTAGGAATCCGGCAGGTCTTTCACCTGGTTGCCGTGGATCACCACGATTGGCGGGTTATAACCACCGGCGTGGGCGTATTTCAGCTTCACGCGACGGCCGCGCACCAGCGGCGGCTGATGGTCTTCCGCAGCCATATTCATGATACGGGTCAGCATGGCGGTGCTCTGACGACGGGTGGAGCTGTCGTACGCTTCGCGCACGGATTCGAACAGGTTACCCACGCCGCTGCCGTGCAGCGCAGAGATGAAGTGTACGCGAGCAAAGTCGATAAAGCCCAGACGGAAGTCGAGGGTCTCTTTCACCTGCTCACGCACTTCATTGCTCAGGCCATCCCATTTGTTGACCACGATAACCAGTGAGCGCCCACTATTGAGGATAAAGCCGAGCAGAGAGAGGTCCTGATCGGAGATCCCTTCGCGTGCGTCGATAACCAGCAGCACGACGTTGGCATCTTCAATCGCCTGCAGGGTTTTGATAACGGAGAATTTTTCCACCACATCGGTGATTTTCCCGCGCTTACGCACCCCGGCGGTGTCGATGAGGACATACTCACGCTCATCGCGCTGCATCGGGATGTAGATACTGTCGCGGGTGGTGCCCGGCATATCGTAAACGACCACGCGCTCTTCACCCAGAATACGGTTAGTAAGTGTAGACTTACCTACGTTTGGACGGCCCACGATGGCCAGCTTGATCGGCAGATCCTGCGGGTTGAAGTCGTCTTCAGGCTCTTCTTCTTCGCCCGCTTCGCCGTCTTCAAACTGCGCCCAGTATTCCGCGTCTTCGTCCACCTCTTCCGGCGGGTTCACTTCGTCAACCCACGGCAGCAGAACGGTTTCCAGCAGGCTGGTGACGCCACGGCCATGCGATGCCGCGATAGGATAGATTTCACCCAGACCCAGTGACCAGAAATCTGCGATAGCCTGATCGGCATCGATGCCGTCGGTTTTGTTCGCCACCAGGAAGGTTGGCTTTTCGCGTGAACGCAGGTGTTTAGCGATAGCGGAGTCCGCCGGCATCAGGCCAGCGCGCGCGTCCACCATGAACAGCACCACGTCCGCTTCTTCAATCGCCAGCAGCGACTGTTCCGCCATGCGGGTTTCCACGCCGTCTTCTGTGCCGTCAATACCACCGGTATCAATACAGATGAACTCGCGACCTTCCACCTCTGCACGACCGTACTTACGGTCACGCGTCAGCCCCGGGAAATCCGCAACCAGCGCATCACGGGTGCGTGTTAAACGGTTAAAAAGAGTGGATTTTCCAACGTTAGGGCGCCCGACAAGCGCGACCACAGGTACCATGTTTGAAGCCTCATAAAATTCAAAATAACGTCGCTTTCGCGGCGTTTTTAAAAATGTCAAAACGGCTCCTGAGTGAACAGGAGCCGTTTAGTATACTACAACCGCCGGGTAATTAACGCGTGATCGCGTACAGCGTGCCGTCTTTTGCCTGAATCAGCAGTTTGCCGTCGGCCACAACCGGGTCGGTCAGGAAACCGGAGCTGTCGACTTTTTGCTGCGCAACAAAGCGGCCATTATCCGGATCGATCCAGTGCATATACCCTTCGCTGTCGCCGACAACCAGGCTACCGTTGTACAGCGCTGGCGCAGTCAGCAGACGGTGCAGCAGATCGCTTTGCGTCCACAGCGTCACGCCGCCTTCGGTGCTCAGGGCCAGCAGACGGTCGTTCTGGTCAACCATATAGATGCGGTTACCTTCAACGATGAAATCATTCACCGAGCCCAGCTCACGTTTCCACATGATCTGGCCGCTGCGCAGATCCAGCGCGGTCAGGTTGCCGTTGTAGGCCAGCGCGTAAACCACACCGTTAACGATGACCGGCGTTGTGTCCACGTCGCTCAGACGGTCAATTTCCGTTGAGCCAGTGGCCTGAGAGATACGCTGCTGCCAGATCATCTGGCCCTGCTGCATCAGCACGGCGCTTACGCGACCGTTGTCGCCGCCGACAATGGCAGCACCAAATGCGGTAGCCGGGGCAGATTCGCCACGCAGAGAGAGCGCAGGCATATCCAGGTTAACGGTCCATTTCACCAGGCCGTCCGCTTCGTTCAGCGCCTGCAGCTGGCCGTTGCTGGTATGAATCAGCACCAGGCCATCGCTCACCACCGGACGAGAGAGGGATTCACCCGCCACGGTCGTTTGCCAGGCAATGGAACCGTCGCTGCTGTTCAGGGCATAGACCTGCGCTTTTTCGCTGCCCACGTAGACGTGGCCACCGGCAACGGTCAGGCCGCCAGACAGCAGTGCAGGCTTACGGGAGAACCAGCCGTCTTTTTCCGCCAGGTTAACGGACCACACTTCTTTTCCGTCATCCGCGTTCACCGCTTTCACGGTACCTTTGCGATCGGCCGCATAGACAACGCTGTCTGCATACGCAGGATGAAGGTTGGAATAGAAATCACCAATCCCATTGCCCACGGAGACATCCCACGCGGTGGATGGGGTAAACTGGTTTTCAACCGTCGGCAGTGGGGACATTTTCACAACGTCTTCTTCGCCACTGAACAGTGAACAACCACTCAATAACGTAACAGAAAGCAGTCCTGGCAGAAGTAATTTACGCAATTGCATCGGGTCCCTCTCAGACGGACAAATTATTTATTTTCATCTGCATCATTTCGCTCAGCGCAGGTGAGGCATTGCTCTCTACGCCAGCTTGCCACGCTTTACGCGCGCCCGCTTTGTCACCTTTGCTCAGCAGTGCTTCACCGCGCAGATCGGCAACGATGGCAGCAAAGCCTTCGCCTTTGATGGTATCGAGCGTTTTCAGCGCATCGTCAGCTTTCTTCTGCTGAACCTGAATACGTGCCAGGCGCAGATTGATCACCGCTTTCAGATTTTCATCACTGGCGGCAGCAAGGCCCTGAGACAGCTGAGCAACGGCTTTATCCAGTTCGTTCTTATCAACGTACTGCTGAGCCACTTCCAGCGCAGCCAGTGCACCGTAGGTGTTTTTGTTGTCAGCCGCAAATTTTTCTGCCGCCGTCAGCGTTTGCGGCTGATCGGCACGAATTGCGCTCACGGTATTTTCATAGGACAGGGACGCGCCGCGCGCGGAATCCGCCTGATGATTGTTCCAGTAACGCCAGCCTACCAGCGCACCGACACCTAAAATAACCCCAACAACCAGCGCTTTGCCGTTTTCAGCAAAGAAGCGTTTAATCGCGTCGACCTGATCGTGTTCGTTCTCGTAAATTTCCACGCAGTCCTTCTCCTTAGCCCAATAGAGTGCGCAAGTGCGCCGCAACGCCGTCCTGCGTTACTGTTGTCTGCTCACCAGAGCGCAGGTCTTTCACCACCACTTCGCCGTTGGCCACTTCGGACTCACCCAGCACCAGTGCGATACTTGCGCCCCACTTATCGGCACGAGCAAACTGTTTTTTGAAGTTGCCGCCGCCATGGTTGGTCATCAGCTTAACGCCCGGCAGCGCATCGCGCACGCGTTCGGCAAGCTGCATTGCCGCAGACTGCGTTTCCGCGCCTGAGGCCACCAGGTATATATCGACAACGGAATCTGCTTTAAATTCCGGATTAACTGCCTGAACCAGCAAAACAAGTCGCTCAAGACCCATCGCGAAGCCAACCGCAGGCGCAGCGCGACCGCCAAGTTGCTCAACCAGACCGTCGTAACGGCCGCCCGCGCACACGGTGCCCTGAGAGCCGAGGCTGGTGGTGACCCACTCAAACACGGTACGGTTGTAGTAGTCCAGACCGCGCACCAGACGCTGGTTTACGGTGTAGGCGATGCCAGCCGCTTCAAGCAGCTTGCACAGGCCCGCGAAGTGTTCGCGAGATTCTTCATCCAGGTAATCACCCAGCGCAGGCGCATCGTTCAGCAGTGCCTGAACATCGGCGTTTTTGGAATCCAGAACGCGCAGCGGGTTGCTGTACATGCGACGTTTGCAGTCTTCGTCCAGCTTCTCTTTATGCTGTTCCAGGAACGCCACCAGCGCATCGCGGTAGTTCGCACGCGCTTCCAGAGAACCGATAGAGTTCAGCTCGAGGGAAACGTGATCGGCGATACCGAGCGCACGCCACCAGCGGGCGGTCAGCATAATCAGTTCAGCGTCGATGTCCGGGCCCTGCAGGCCAAAGACTTCCACACCCAGCTGATTAAACTGGCGATAACGCCCTTTCTGAGGACGTTCGTGGCGGAACATTGGGCCGATATACCACAGACGCTGCTCCTGATTGTACAGAAGACCATGTTCGATGCCGGCGCGTACGCAGCCCGCCGTCCCTTCCGGACGCAGGGTCAGGCTGTCGCCGTTGCGGTCCTCAAAGGTGTACATCTCTTTTTCAACCACGTCGGTCACTTCACCGATCGCGCGTTTGAATAACGGGGTCTGCTCTACAATCGGCAAACGAATTTCGCTGTAACCGTAGCTGCCGAGCACCTGCTTCAGCGTGCCTTCAATGCGCTGCCAGATGGCGGTTTCGCCAGGCAGATAATCGTTCATGCCGCGGATGGCTTGAATGTTTTTTGCCACGTTTATTCTCTTTCTATATACAAAAAAAACCCAAAGAATGGGTTCAATCATACATGGGAAGCTCACGGCTTCCCATCACGTTATTTTTCAACCTGCTGAACGTTGATACGCTGTGTCTCGTCCATCATGGCGGCTTTGGCGCGGATGCGGGCTTCAAGCTGGTCGATCATGTCACTATTATCCAGACGATCTTTTCGAACGCCATCTTCATAGAGACCACTTTTCTTGTTACCGCCGGTCACGCCCAGGGTTGACACCAGGGCTTCACCCGGACCGTTCACCACGCAGCCGATGATGGAGACGTCCATCGGGGTGATAATGTCTTCCAGACGTTGCTCCAGGGCATTCACCGTACCGATCACATCGAACTCCTGACGTGAACAGGTTGGGCAGGCAATGAAGTTGATCCCACGCGCGCGAATACGCAGTGATTTCAGGATATCGAAGCCGACCTTGATCTCTTCGACAGGATCCGCCGCCAGCGAGACGCGCAGGGTGTCACCGATCCCTTCAGAGAGCAGCAGCCCCAGACCGATCGCGGATTTTACCGAGCCGCTACGCAGGCCGCCCGCTTCGGTGATCCCGAGGTGCAGAGGCTGATCGATCTGCTTTGCCAGCAGGCGATAAGATTCTACGGCCAGGAACACGTCGGACGCTTTTACGCTGACTTTGAACTGATCGAAGTTAAGGCGATCGAGATGATCGACGTGACGCATCGCGGATTCGAGCAGCGCCTGCGGCGTAGGCTCACCGTATTTTTCCTGCAGATCTTTTTCCAGGGAACCGGCGTTAACGCCGATACGGATAGGAATATTTTTATCGCGGGCGCAGTCCACGACCATGCGGATACGCTCTTCGTTACCGATGTTGCCCGGGTTAATACGCAGGCAATCGACGCCGTATTCGGCCACTTTCAGTGCGATGCGGTAGTCGAAGTGAATATCAGCCACCAGCGGAACGCTGACCTGCTGTTTGATCAGTTTGAACGCCTCAGCCGCATCCATGGTCGGGACGGAGACGCGAACAATATCCGCGCCGACACGTTCTAATGCTTTGATTTGATTGACCGTCGCTTCCACATCGGTGGTGCGCGTATTGGTCATCGACTGAACGGCGATAGGTGCCCCATCGCCGATTGGCACATTCCCAACGTAAATCCGTTTCGATTTTCTACGTTGAATCGGAGCCTGGTTATGCATGAAAAATCTCCCGCGTTGCCCGTCTGTTACTGTGCTGCTGATTGTTCGGCATTAACGGTAAGACGTGCAACCTGGTTAGTTCTGATAAAGCGGCTCAGGTCGACAGGTTTTCCTTGATACTGGATCTGTACCGCTGCCGGAGCGCCGATTTTAAGTTTATAAGGCGCCTGGCCCGTTAGGTTTAACGTGCCATCTTTACGCTGCAGGCCGCTGAACAGTTTTTTACCTGTCGCGTCAGTCACTTCCAGCCAGCAGTCGGCACTGAAGTTCATTACCAGCGCGTCAGGATCGGCTGCGGGTGTCGCCGTACCCGCCGGGCTGGTTGGCAGAGACGCTGCGGTATTGTCTGCAGGCTGAGTAGCCGCAGGCGCGTTCGCCGCAGTATCAACATTCGCCTGAGAAGGGGCAACCACCGCGTTTTGATCCTGAGCCTGAGGCGCAGCGGTATTAGCCGTTGCTGCCGGAGCCTGCGCAGCATTGGTCGCTGTCGCATCTGGCGCTGCGGTCTGTGGCTCGCTGGAAGTCGCTGCACCGTCGGTATTCAGCGGCACGCTCTGGGCGTTATCCGTTCCGGCCTGGTTGAGTTCGGCGGAGGATTGATCGGCCATAGTGGTGATCTCTTCCTGCTGCGCCTTGTGGTTTTGCCACCACCACGCACCGGTCAGACCGACCACCACAAACAGCACCAGCCAGGTAAAGCTCATCAGCCAGCCATCACGTTTTTTACGACGTTTCCCCAGGGAGAAGGTCTGCATCGGCGCAACTTTTGCTGCACGGACCGGCGCCTGCTTCTCCATCATTGGCAGTAATTCGTTTTCGGGGATGTGCACCAGTTTTGCGTAAGAGCGGATATAACCGCGCAAGAACGTTGAAGCCAGATCGGCGGGTGCCTTATCTTCTTCAATATCGCGAACCGTGGAAACCTTCAGGCACAAGCGTTCTGCGACGGCTTGCTGGCTGAGTCCGAGTTGTTCACGGGCGTTGCGAAGACGAACGCCAGTGGAGAGTGCTTCATGTTGGTCGTGAGTGGCTTCAGTATTCATTCGCTACAACTACTGGTACGTGAAAAAAAGGGTTCAGGCGCCGGTGAGTCACAATGCCACCCGCACCGCGAAACTTCTGGTCAGTTAAGCTTGAACACAGAGTATAAGACTGTCAGCCCGGAGATGACAGTACAGCCCTGCCCGTACGGCTAAACTGTTGTTACGTCGTTACATACTGCCCGAAAGTCGGATGAAACGCACCGTAATTATTGATCAGTCTTCACGAATCTGACTGATTATTCAGTAAGGTTATGTCTCACGGCGCAGATAATGCGCCGTGAGTGCATAATAATCAAACAGCTTTAACCGCGATCGCCTCGCCCTGCATGCGTTTACGCAGGGTACGCTTGGTACGGTCAATAACATCACCAGCCAGCTGTCCACATGCGGCATCAATATCATCACCACGCGTTTTACGCACGATGGTGGTGAAACCATACTCCATCAGCACCTTGGAGAAACGGTCGATACGGCTGTTCGAGCTACGGCCATACGGCGCGCCCGGGAACGGGTTCCACGGGATCAGGTTGATTTTACATGGCGTATCTTTCAGCAGTTCAGCCAGCTGATGCGCATGTTCGGTACCGTCGTTGACGTGGTCCAGCATCACGTACTCGATAGTGACGCGACCCTGGTTGGCGTTGGATTTCTCCAGATAGCGACGTACGGCAGCGAGGAAGGTTTCGATATTGTACTTTTTGTTGATTGGCACAATTTCGTCACGAATTTCATCGTTTGGCGCGTGCAGGGAGATCGCCAGCGCGACGTCAATCATATCGCCGAGCTTGTCCAGCGCAGGCACAACGCCTGAGGTCGACAGCGTGACGCGACGCTTGGACAGACCAAAGCCGAAGTCATCCAGCATGATTTCCATCGCCGGAACGACGTTGGTCAGGTTCAGCAGCGGTTCACCCATCCCCATCATCACCACGTTGGTGATTGGGCGAGTGCCGGTCACTTTTGCCGCGCCGACGATTTTCGCAGCACGCCAGACCTGGCCGATAATTTCTGAAACACGCAGGTTACGGTTAAAGCCTTGCTGCGCGGTTGAGCAGAATTTGCACTCCAGCGCACAGCCAACCTGGGAGGAGACGCACAGCGTCGCGCGGTCTTCTTCCGGAATGTAGACGGTTTCAACGCGCTGATCGCCCACCGCAATCGCCCATTTGATGGTGCCATCTGCGGAGCGCTGCTCTTCCACTACTTCCGGGGCGCGGATTTCAGCCACTTCTTTGAGCTTATTGCGCAGGACCTTGTTGATGTCAGTCATGTCATCAAAATTGTCGCTGCAGTAATGGTACATCCACTTCATGACCTGATCGGCACGAAACGGCTTTTCGCCCATCTCTTTGAAGAACTCGCGCATCTGCTGACGGTTCAGATCCAGCAGGTTGATTTTTCCATTTTTATTGGGAACCGCAGGAATGGCGACTTCGGAGGTATTCACTAATTCAGACATAATATTTACCGGCCTCGTTGTTACACGTTATGGCCCATGGAGGGTTGAATAGAAACGCCCCGGAAAGCGGTCTGCTCGTCCGGGGCGTTGCATTGTACAAAGTCTGGCGCAGGGATGCCACGTCTGGACGCGGCATTTACGAAAATAATGTGTAAACGAAACCGTTAAATTAACGAGTACGTGGACACACTTCGCCTTCTGCGAAGAAGAAAGCGATTTCGCGTGCAGCAGATCCAACAGAGTCAGAACCGTGGGTACCGTTCTCGGTGAAGCTATCAGCGTAGTCAGCGCGCAGAGTACCTGCCAGCGCGTTGTCCGGGTTGGTTGCGCCCAGCAGGTCGCGGTGACGCTGTACGGCGTTTTCGCCTTCCAGTACGGATACCACGATTGGACCGGAGGTCATGAACTCCACCAGGCCGTCAAAGAATGGGCGACCTTCGTGCTCAGCGTAGAAGCCGCGAGCCTGCTCAACGGTCAGGTGCAGCATTTTGGTACCAACAATTTTGAACCCTGCAGATTCAAAGCGAGCGAAGATGCTGCCAATAACGTTTTTTGCCACCGCGTTTGGTTTGATGATGGAAAAAGTACGTTCAATAGCCATGATAACCTCTGTCAATGTTCTGTTGTTTTGCATACCTGAGTATGGTGTGGCGCGGATTATAAAGAGCTATAGCGCTATTGCCTATGGTTCTGCATAACATTTTTTTAAAATGAGACGAAGATTAGCAACAGTCCGGGTTTCGCATATCGTGTTGATGGTGAAAACAGAGCGGACACTGCTTTTCATCAGGCGTAAATGACCAGAAATGACGGTGGCACGTCAGGCAAACGGCTTCATATGCCAGTATGGCCACGTTTTTCGCTGTTCCTTCTGTTTGCGTCACTTTTATCGCCGCATGCTGGCATACCGCTTCGCAGCCGCCGCAACCGGTACAACGTCCGGTTTCGACGATCAGTTCAGCGTTCTCAAACCGAATCGCGTTTTCCGTACAACTCCGCCAGCACGCGCCGCACAATACGCACGTTCCGGTGTCGAGATCTATCTCTGCCTCACTAACCCCAGAAAACGCTCTACGCAGTTCACGCTGACCGGGCACGACGCTACAGGTCCGGACATCCTCACGGGGAACGTGCATCAGCGCACGGCGGGCGATATTAACCTCGTTGAGGGGGAAAAGTTTAAACGCCCATGCCGCTTCACCGCGTCGACGAAGCACAAGATTAAGCCGGGCAATCGCCAGCAGCCAGTCAGGATACTGCTCCACGTCGATACTGATAAAACGAACATGGTGCTGTGCATGCCAGAGCAGCAGTTCATTCACATCCGGCGCACGTTCAATAAAAGGCCCGACAAGCGTATCGCCACACAAAAAACGTTTTCGCGGCGTGATGCCGGTGATGGCCTCAGTGGGGCAAACAAACAGGCAGTCACCGCATTCAATACAGCGGTTCTCATCAACCGAGATATCTGCGTCCGTAAAAGAAAAAGCCTGCACGGGACAAACGTCAGCGCAGGCGCAACAGGAAGCATGGCGAAAACGGCGACGGACGCACGCATGCGTCACGTCCATCGCCGGGCCAAACGTCAATCTGCCCATCAGCCAATACTGAAGAAAACGAAGCGCAGCATCAGCTCACCCGCAATCAGCAAGGCGCTGCCCAGCAGCATCGTGCCTCGCGCCGCTTTTAACCCGCCCGCAGCAAAGCACAGCATACCCACGACAGACACACACCAGCTCAGCAGATGCACGGTGCGCAGTTGTTGCAGCATCTGTAACGGCGCATGAGGGAACGTCACCACGGTGTTGTCCATAGCCGAGATGTCGGCCAGCCAGACGGGCTGCATCACCAGACGCACAAGCACCAGCAGCGTGATAATGACCACCGCCGCACGCAGAGTAGCCCGGGAACGCATCCCAACCGCCATGCAGGCTGAACCAATAATGCCCACCGAGCCGATAAACAGCACCAGCGTGTTGATATGCTGCCACGTCACCACGGACGCATGCATGTAGATCTGCGCCATGCAGAACACATCCACCAGCCCGACAAGGCCCGCCGCCGCCAGAAGCAGATTCCAGCCTGGCTTTTTGGCGAACATCAGCAGCGTCGCGAGACCCAGCGCCGCCAGGTAAAGGCTGGCAAAGATAATCTCACGGCTCAGCCAGGAGCTGGAGACATGGCGCAGCGCGTTGAGAGCATTGAGCGGATAGCCCATGTGCAGCGCCGAGGCGAGCAACCCGAGGCTTGCGAGCACAAACGCCCCGGCAGCAGGCAGAAGCGCGCTGCGCTGCGAAGCATGCGCCCCCCCGAACGCCAGCCAGAGCGTCACGCCTACCGAGCCCTGCAGGAACAGCGTAAAAATCAGCAGCGGTAACTCATGCATGGCGTTTGCCCTCTTTCTCTGCACCCTGATGCGCTTTGATCACCAGATTCGGTTTTGTGATGGAAGAATCAGGCAAGCCTTTCACGTCACAGACCGCACCATACTTCGCCCGCAGTTCATCAATCGGCCCGAATTTAATCGCTTCGAGTGGACAGGTTGCCACACAGACGGGCTGCTCCCCCTTCGCCTGGAGATCCACGCAGAAATCGCATTTTGACATTTGCCCGGTCTGCTCGTTGAGCTGTGGCGCGCCGTAAGGGCATGACCACGCACAGTAGCCGCAGCCGACGCACTTATCTGTATCAACGCGCACAATGCCGTCTCCCGGACGCTTGTGCATCGCCGTGGTCGGACAGTTTTTAGTGCAGATGGGGTCTGCACAGTGGTTACAGGAAATAGAGAGCGTGTAGGCAAACACATTGTTGCTGACGCCGCCCTGCCCGGTGGGGATGAAATTCCCGCCGTTGACTTCGTACACGCGACGGAAACGACGTCCGACCTCAAGGTTGTTTTTATCTTTGCATGCCACCTGGCAGGCTTTACACCCTGAGCAGCGTGAAGAGTCGATATAAAAGCCCAGCTGTTTGTCGCTCACCGGCGCGTAGTGTTTAAACTGACTCATGCTTTTGCCACCTCCACCAGCATGGTTTGATGTGAATTCCCTTTCGCAAGCGCGGTAATACGAGCCGAACTGAGCACGTTCGCGCAGCCGCCTTTATCAATGCCCTTCTCATCCGGCTGCCACCAGGCACCTGCCTGCATGGCTACCACCCCAGGAATGATGCGCGGCGTAACCTCCGCCGGGATCTCACAAATGCCGCGTGCGTTATGGATACGCACGGTATCTCCCTGCGTAATGCCGCGCTTCTGCGCGTCCCGAGGGTTAATCCACAGTTTCTGCTGCTGTGCTTCAATTAACCACGGGTTGGCGTACTGGGTAGAGTTGGCGCGGTTTTTCCCTTTCCAGGTGATCAGCTGCAGCGGGAAGGTTTTCGCCAGTTCGTCTTCCGGCCCTTCATGGGCAGGCACGTAGTGCGACAGCGCCGGAATCTCCGGGTGCTGCATGTCGTATAGACGCTTCGAGAAGATCTCAATTTTCCCGGACGGCGTCGGGAACGGATGATTTTGCGGGTCGCGAATGTTGTCTTCAAAGGCGACAAACGGCGCGCTTTTGAAGAGATGCTGACGCGTCTTTTGCAGCGTCGCGAAGTCTGGCAGGTTTTCCTCCGGCATCGACAGCTTTGTCTGCTCCCAGATGTGCTCAATCCACGCCTTTTCGTCACGCCCTTCGCTGAATGCCGGTTCGACACCAAGCTTAGCAGCGACCTCCCGCAGCCAGTCGTAGTCTGAACGGCGCTCAAATTCAGGCTCAATCAGCTTTTCGGACAGGATCAGATAGCTTGCGGTACCCCAGGTTTCGCCGATATTCCAGCGTTCCATAAAGCTGGTTTCCGGCAGGAGAAGATCGGCGTATCGGGCGCTCGGCGTCATAAACAGATCGCTCGCGACGATAAACTGGATTTTCGACTCGTCTTCCAGCACGCGGGTTGCCTGATGAAGATCCGGGTTCTGGTTAGCCAGATAATTGCCCGCCAGCGAGAAGAGGATGCGGATATTGCTGTCCAGCTTTTCGGCATCCTTCAGGCCGACTTCCGCCGTTACCTTAGAGGCATCGTCGGCGGCCTGCACCCAGTTCATCACCGATATTTTGGCTTTCACCGGGTTATCCGGCATCTCCGGGCCTGCGGCAAATTTACGGTTAGCACAGCCGCCGTAGCCAGCCGCCCAGCCGCCTTTCACCCCAACGTTACCCGTTAGCGTGGCCAGTAACGTCGAGCCGCGCGCGGTGCGCTCGCCGCAGTTATGGCGCTGCGGTCCCCAGCCCTGGATCAGCGCGGCGGGTTTGGTGGTTGCGTAGTCGCGCGCCAGCTGACGAATGGTTTGCGCAGGCACGTGGGTGATCTTCTCTGCCCACTCAGGCGTTTTTGCTACGCCATCTTTTGCCCCGTTCAGGTAAGCCATCAGGGATTCATTGGCCGGAACGCCTTCCGGCATAGCGTCTTCATCAAAGCCCAGGGTATAGCGCTGAATAAAGTCGCGATCGTGCAAGTTCTCCGTGACGATCACGTACATCATGGCGTCCATCAGGGCGTTATCGGTTGTTGGCAGCAGCGGGACCCACTGGTCGGCAAGGGAGGACACCGTATCTGAATAGCGCGGATCGACAACGATGAAGCGGGTGCCGTTTTGCTTCATCTTCTGGAAGAAGTAGTTGCTGTGACCAAAAATCGTTTCCGTCGGGTTATGCCCCCAGAGGATGACCAGTTTGGTGTCCAGTAACGTGTCCAGCGAGCTGCCGCTGGCGGCGGTACCGTAGGTATAGGGCGTTGCCGCTGCGGTGTTGCCCATACTGACCGAGTGATAGCTTTCGAGATAGCCGCCGGTTAAGTTGAGGAGACGACGAACCATTTTATCGCCGGAGAACGTTCCTCCCGAAACTGCGGTGCCAACATGCACATAGCGCGAAGCAGCACCGTATTTTTGCGTAATGGTTTTTAATTGATTCGCAATAAGCGTTGTGGCTTCATCCCAGGTAATACGTTCGAATTTTCCTTCGCCACGTTTACCCACGCGTTTCATTGGATATTTAAGCCGATCGGGATGATAAACAAATTTCCGATACGCGCGTCCACGAACGCAGGCGCGCATCACCGGCATTTGAGGATCCAGTTCATTATCCGGACGCGTAGAGATGCGTGTGACCACGCCGTCGCTGACGTGCGCCCGAATATCGCATTTCCCGCCACAGTCAAAAGTGCTGCAGGTTTGAATGACTTTTTCTTCGGGTTCGTTCACTGCCGCAGGCATTGTCGCCGCCTGCGCTTTTCCGCCTTTTACCACAAACGGCAGAGCGGCAAGCGCGGACCCGGCCTGAATAAAGTGACGCCGGGAGAGAGCGGGATTAAGACTCTCTCTCAGTTTCTTATTTTTTTTCATTGCTCGTTCCTTCAAATAAAAACGCATTCTCGTTTTTTTGCAGAACCGAACATTGATAATTATCAAGCTAACCCTTCTGGATTATTTTAATAAGCCATTTCGAAATTCACCGTCGCTATTTGGCCGGTTTCATCCATTACCATTAATTGATATTCACCCGGCAAATATAATTTCAGTGAATATTTATATTCATGCCCCTCTAAAGGCTCGCCATTTAAAAACCACCATCGCTGCCCTTCTCCACCGCTGGTTGAGAGAGAAAGCGTTATAGTTGTCTCACCCGGAAGACGCTTGATGACGGCTCCCTCTCTGACCCCTGACAGCATAAGCGGCGCGATATTGCTGTTATCCAGAGGCGGACAAACTGTTGATGCTGCCGGGAGACGCGCCGCTCTTTTTTCCGCAGCGGGCAGCCACGGCTCCAGCGGCAGCGGCCAGACATCCAGGACTTTTTCAGTAGCATCCGGGCAATCTGCGGCCACGCGTTTGCCGGTTTTATCCAGCCAGACCGGGAAACGAATGCCGCGTATGCCCTCCTGTTCAGGGAGAAGCAGCGTGGGCGGCTCACTCCCTTCCAGCAGCCAGGTCGACAGGCGACGTCGACAGTTTTCACTGCCTTCCGGTAGCGACTGGCCGCCCGGCCAGCAGATCACGCCCCGCCCGACGCTCTCCGGACGCGGATCGCGCGGCAGGCGGGCTTCGTCTACCGTTGAACGTGACTGAAGCAGATTATTGACCTGGTTTAACAGCGGAACCGCGCTGGCAAACCCAAACTGTCCCGCCACGGGCGTGCCGTCCGGTCGTCCGGTCCAGATGCCTATCACATAACGGGCATTCAGACCGATGGCCCAGGCATCACGGTACCCGTAGCTGGTGCCGGTTTTCCACGCCAGCGGCGCAACCTGCGGTAGCGCATTATCCGGCAGCGGCTGCGCTTCATTGGCCAGAATACGGCGAATAATCCACGCCGAGCCTGGCGATAACAGCGGGCGTTCAGTCAGCGGATCGCCCGGCTGTAACCGCAGCCTTCCCGCCTTACCGTGTCGGGCAAAGGCGCTATAGGCCGCAGTGATATCTGCCAGCCGCGCGCCCGCCCCGCCGAGGATCAGAGACAGATTCGGCTGCGCCCCCGCAGGCAAGATCAGCGGCAAGCCTGCGTTGCTCAGCATCCCGGCAAATCGTTTTGGTCCGTAGGCTTCCAGCACCTGAACGGCCGGCAGGTTGAGGGAGCGGACCAGCGCTTCACTCATGCTGACCGGCCCATGGAACCCGCTGTCAAAATTCCCGGGCCGATAATCACCGGTTTTTCTGGGAACGTCCTGAAGCAGCGAGGCGGGATGGATCAGGCCATCGTCCAGCGCCATGCCGTAGATAAAGGGTTTTAGCACCGATCCCGGCGATCGGATCGCATTGACCATATCCACATGGCTAAAACGCGTGTCATCGTTGATATCCACCGACCCAACCCAACCGCGTACTTTCATATCGGTATGATCGACCACGATCATCGCCAGCGAGCTGCGGGCCGGCAGACGCGATTTCCAGTTCATCGCCAGCTCTTCCAGCTGCCGCTGCAGTCCGGCATCCAGCGTGGTGACAATTTTCGTGTCGCGACTTTTGCCGAGCATCATCCGAGCAAAGAGCGGCGCCAGCTGCGGCATCTGCCGGGGCGCCAGCCATACTGATTCTTCACGGGACTCTTTGACCTGCTTTGCGGACCAGACGCCCTGCGTCGCCATGCGGTCGAGCACTTTATTGCGCGCCGCTTCGGCCCGTTCAGGCCAGCGGTCCGGACGTAATCGACTCGGCGCCTGCGGCAGCACCGCCAGCAGCGCCGCGTCGGAATAGCTGAGCTGCGACGGCGGCTTGCCCAGATACGTCCAGCTTGCCGCTCCCACGCCCTGCAGCGTACCGCCAAAAGGGGCGCGATTGAGATAGAGCGTCAGGATTTCGCGTTTGGAAAGATGCCACTCCAGCTGCATGGCACGCCAGAGCTGGCGAATTTTGCCGCCAAAGGTGCGCGGATGCGGGTCCAGCAGTCGCGCGACCTGCATGGTGAGCGTGCTTCCGCCAGAGATGACTTTCCCGGAACTGAGATCCTGCCAGGCGGCGCGCAGGACAGAGAGCGGGTTTACGCCGGGGTGATCCCAGAACCAGCGATCTTCGTACTGGATCAGCGCCTCAAGATAACGGGGAGAGACCTCTTCGATCGTCACCGGATAGCGCCAGATCCCGTCGCTATCGGCAAAACGCCAGAGCGGCGTGCCCTTCTCATCCACCACCACCCGGGCAGGGTTAACCTCTTTCAGCGGCAACGGCCACAGGCGGTCGGCGGCGACAATCAGCCCCCCTAAAACGAGAAGCGCTCCCGCCAGCCATAGCCAGCGGGAGCGTGTCAGACGTGCCATTCGCATATTACGGAACAACAATCAGCGGGCCGCTGGCCGCACCCGTTGCCCGCCACTGCGGCACATACATAGACTCGACCATCGGAACCGGCACCTGGTAGGTTCCCGGCGTCACGGCGCGCGCCAGATAAACCAGCGTGACCGGCTGACCTTCATTTACCGGCACGGCCGCCACAAAGCGGTCGTCGCGGAATTCCATATGCTGAATGTCCGCCTGCTGCATCTGGCTGAGCAGGTTCTGCACCTCACTGCCGCTGTCCTGCAGGCTGGCGCTGCTGCTTGCCAGGTTCTGGTTTTCCAGCTCCAGCCCCGCAGGCAGGAGATCTACCACCAGCGCGTCCGGCACGTTCTGGCTGGCTTTAACTTCCAGCCACACCAGCACCAGCTCGCCGCTCTTCAGCGAAGAGAGTGATTTCGTACTGCCGTCGGTTGCCAGGATATGACGTTCGACCTGCAACACGTTCGAGCTCGGCTGAGGGGCATATTCCGGATAACCGGTGCTGTCCAAACGTACCCAGAGCGGTGTCGTTCCGGTATTGGTGACCTGCAGCGCGCCAAGCTGGTCGCCGCTCACGTTTTGTACCTGCGCTTTATCGCCGCCTGATGCGGAATCTGACAGGGAGGTTTTCGCCTGCCATGCGCCGGACAGAGTTTGCAGCGAACGTCCGGCCAGGAACAGCGCGTTGCTCTCCTGAGTGGACAACCAGCGCTGGCTGAAGGCCTGTTCAGAAAGAGCATTCAGCAGCGTATTTTGCGCATCCGGCAGCAGTTTGTACTCCTCCAGCAGGGAGAGCATCAGCGCGTTATCGCGAAGCTGGCTACCGTAATCGGCCATCCAGGTTTTGCTGTCGTTGCGCGGCGTTTTGAGCGCCAGATCCAGCGCCTGCTGGCTGCGCGGGGCATCGCCCATCAGCCTGAGCGCCATGCCCAGCTGCATCAGCGGCAGGCCGGACGCCGCCTGAGCGTGACGATCCCAGATTTCACGCAGCGCGCCCAGCGGCGCTTTTTGCTGACGAGCCAGCACCAGCGCGGCATAGGCCTGAACGGCAAATTTACTGGCCTGAGTATCATCGCTGTAGCGGATGGACATCATGCCCGGGTCCTGCAGGTAGCGCAGCAGACGGCTATTGGCGTTATTTACCGCATCGGCAGGCACGCTATAGCCCTGCTCGCCCGCCCGCACCAGGAAGTCGGTCACATAAGCCGTCAGCCAGTACTCTTCCGGACCGTTTTTATCCCACAGCGCAAAACCACCGTCTTCACGCTGCATCTGCAGCAGACGGGAAATACCGATATCAATGGCGGCACGGCGTTTATCGTCCGTATCACCTTTGATGCCAAGCGCCGTCAGCTGCGCCGCGTTGGTGTAGAGCGACGGGAACAGGCCGCTGGTGGTCTGCTCCAGACAGCCATACGGATAGGCCTGCAGTTCGCGAATATAGCGCGCCAGGTTGAGCGGTGGTTTGCCGCTCAGCAGCAGCTGCCCCTGCAGGGTGGCAGGAGAGAAACCGTTACTGTGCTGCGCCGGTGCGGTCCAGGACTCGCCAGGGTTGAGCATGGCACCGGTATTCACCGTCTGTGCCGGGAATGCCGGACGCACGCCGATTTTCCAGCTCTTCTGCTGTGGTGCAAAGGTCTCGCCCGGAAGCTGCAGGCCGGTAACCTGTGCTGTTACCTCTCCGTCACCATACCCCTCCAGCGCACGCACCGGAATAAACAGGGTGGTCCGCGCCCCCGGAGGCAGCTGCACCGGCTGCGGCTGTCCACCTTCCAGCGACAGTTTGCCTGTCGCGGTCAGGGCAACGTTCATCGTTTGCGGCTGGTCGGTCAGGTTGGTGAGATCCAGCGTCAGGCGTGAGGTGTCTCCACTTGCCAGGAAGCGCGGCGTGTTGAGCTCGGTAATAACCGGCGCGGCCACCACAACCTTGCTTTCGCTGCTGCCGAAATCGTCTTCTGTCCAGGCCTGCGCCATCAGACGCAGTTCGCCGTTGAAATCACCAATCGGCAGCGTAATCGTGCCTTCCCCGTTGGCATCCAGCGTAACCGGCTGTGCCTGCTGGGCAATGATGGTGACGTGGTTCACCGGCGGTTTGCCGCCGCGCTTCAGTTCATCCCCATCGCCACCGAAGCGCAGCGCGGCCAGACGGCCCTGCCCTTCAATGACCTGGCCGTATATATCGTAGATATCCGCGCCGTAGCGTTTCTGGCCAAAGAAAGCCTGCCACGGATCCGGCGTGACGTAATCGGTAATGTTCAGCACGCCGCTGTCCACCGCCGAGACCAGCACGTTCACCTTCTGCGGCACGGCCCCCTCTTTCACGCTGGCTTTCACCTTCACCGAGAGCGTCTGGTTTGGACGCATTTTCTGCGGGTTATCGAGCGCAATATTCAGACGGCGATTTTCATCGCCCATCGGCAGATGCAGCAGACCGACCGCACGTTTCGGCGTGGCGGATTTGGATTTATCGCCCGGACGTACCACCAGCGTACTCAGGTAGAGGTCGTGACGCTTCCAGGCCTTGTCGACCGGGATAGCGAGATCCAGTCCGTTTTCCGGTACGTCGATCTCTTTCCACCACAGCGGCCCTTCGCTGGACTCGATCATCGCATAGCCCTTGCCTGCGGCCGGCGCGGCGATGTGCAGATTGATGGTGTCGCCTGGCTGATAGGCTGGCTTATCCAGTTTCAGCGTCACGCGGTCAGGGCGCGCGGCCCCAGTGCCATCGCTGTTATCCTGCCAGCTGTAGCCTGCCCAGAAGCGCACGCTGCTGACCATTTCATCAGGCGCTTTGACTTCCAGACGATAAGAGCCCCACTCTACCGGGAAGGTGACTTTACCCGTTTCATCGGCCTTAAGCGTCAGCTCCTGCTCACCTTCGACGAGGTCTTTCTGATCGAACTGAGACTGCCAGCCTTCGCTCTCAGACCAGTTCCAGAAGTAGTCCCGACGCTCGCGAATCAGACGAACCTGTAACCCGGAAACGGCCTTTTTCGCGCCGCTGGCATCGGCATACACGATGTCGAAACTGGCGTTGCCGTTCTCATCAACAATCGGCTGGTTGACGGTCGTATCGGTGCGGTAGTCGTAAACGGCTTTACTGGCGAACTGAGGGCGAATACCCGGCAGCTCAGCCGCCGGCCAGATAGCCTGCTCAGCGCGACGCGTTACCGGACGACCGCCCGACTCCAGCAGGCTGGCCTGCAGGATCAGCTGCAGCGGAGAGTGCACGTCTTTCCACTGGCTTTCGGTAGAAACCTGCCCACGCCCCTGCTCGTCCAGCGTAAGCTGAACTTCATCCAGGCTGCGGCTCAGGTTCTCTTCGGCGATATCACCAAACTGGAAGCCCGGCAGCGCGGCCACCGCGTCACGCAGCGGACGCAGGAAGAGCTGGCCCTGCAGAGAGTTACCGTTGGCCGGTGCGCCATACAGGTAATAGCCGACCACGTTAAAGTCGACGTTATCCTGCGGTGAAACCGGCGTTTTTTGTCCGCTCAGGTTGAGCGCCATGCGCTCTGGCATGAAGTCTTCGACGTGGAAGTCCCACAGGCGCTGCAGGTTATCGCCCGTGTTGGCGCGAATATGCCACATGCCGGTCTGCGCCCCGCTGTCCAGCGGGTAGTTGAATCGGTAGAGACCGTTTTCAGGCTGAACAACGATCGAGCGAGCCACCTGACCGTCAGGGCGCAGCACGTCAAGCTTCACGGGCTGATCGGGAAGCGGCTTACCGTCACTGTCGCGCAGCAGGCCGTTGAGGATCACCGTTTCGCCCGGGCGATAGAGATCGCGTGGGCCAAACATGAAGAATTGCTTGCTGTAGCCCGGGCTCCCGGCAATATCAAACTCCGCCAGATCAAGAGCCGGTAGCTTGAGGTCAAGCAGCGTGGTCTGGCCGTCTTTACTCGCCAGAATCAGGGCAGCCTCTTTGTCGGTCTCAAGCTTTGCGTGGCCATCGCCGTCGCTGTTCGCTTCGGCAAGGGTCTGCCCTTTGTCATTCAGCAGGGTGACGGTGACGCCAGACTGCGCCGCACCGTTCTCCAGACTCTGGGTGAAGATGTCCAGGCGGTTATGATAACGGTGAGCGGACAGGCCAATATCGCTTAAGGTAAAGAGCGTTGCGGCGTTGCTGTAGTTATAGTGCCCGGCCTGGTTCATGACCGCGATGTAAACCCCAGACTGCTGGAGCGGTTTAATATCCTTCAGGGGCAACAGCAATTTTTCGCGCGTGTTGCGCGCCGGATTAAGATCGAAGCGACCGGTGTAAACCAGCTCCGCCATCTTTAGCAGGTTGTCGGACTCCCAGTTGGTGAGGGAGTTGCGGTATTCCCACTGGCTGACAAAAGAGGCCAGCGATTCCGGCTTCACGCGGTAGAAGTTCACGTCAACATTGTTGACGTTAAGCGCCATCACCGGCAACCCTTCCACCACCTTGCCCGGCAGCAGCGAGCCGCGGCTGGCAAACCCGACGGTAGGCTCGACGTCCCGGGTGGTGAGGGCTTTTTCATAATCAATGCCGAACGTCGCCTTGTTCAGCGCCTGCAGGCCCCGTTCAACGGTGACGACCAGGTTGCGGTTGGGCTCCAGATGACGCAGGCGAAGCTCTTTCAGGTTAGGCGCAAGTTCCCACGCTCCGTCAACTTTGCCGCTTTTTTTGTCCACGACATGCACGGTTTTCGCGAAATCCTGCTCGGGATTCAGCGGAACCGAGAATGTCAGCACCAGCGTGGCGGCACCGTCGAGCTGAACTTCAGAAGCATCCAGCAGGGTCAGCGCTTTTCCCTGACTCTGGGTGGCAAGCTTAGCCAGCGTTTCAGCGGTGGGTTTTTCCGCGGCTTTCGGTGTGGATGCGGTGGATGCCGCGGGAGCCGCAGCCTGAGATTTATCGTCGCTGTTATCACAGCCGACAAGCGTAAACGTGGTAAGCAGCGCAAGAGAGAGCGCGGCTAAGCGAAACGGTTTCATCCTTTGTCCCTGGCCCAGAGGGGGCCTGTTGGTCGTCGTCCGGATAAGTATTATCCGCAAGTTTCATTAATTCAAAAAGTCCAATTTTAGAATCTGGAAAACGCCTCGCAGAATGGCATCACGCCGCTACGCCGTGATGGAACCGCGATCACAGCGCATAACGTCACATGTTACCTTTCACGTCATTTGTTTTTAAAACAAGAGGATAGCTGGATAAGCGTCCCTGAAGGCTGCTAGTTTTATGACCATGACGCACCCCGAGTGCGCGGTTCAAAAAGAGAGAAAGCCATGAAACGAGCCGTGAACGCCCTACAAAATTTCGGAAAATCATTGTACGGACCGGTGCTTATCTTACCGATCGTCGGTCTGTTTATCGCCTTTGGTAACGTGCTGGGTAACGGTAATCTCGCCGAGTACCTGCCGTTTCTCGGTCATCCGCTGATTCAGCATCTTGGTCAGTTGATCGCAAAATCTGCCGTGTCGGTGCTGGTTAACCTGGCGCTGGTGTTTGCCGTCGGTATTCCGATTGGCCTGGCAACGCGCGATAAAGGATATGCCGCGCTGATTGGCCTGGTCACCTTTGTCGTGTTCATCAACGCCATGAACGTCACGCTGCAGCTGCAGGGCGCACTGGCGCCAGCGGCGCAGATGAAAGCGGCCGGACAGACGATGGTACTGGGCGTGCAGGTGCTGGAGATGGGGGTCTTTGCCGGGATACTGACCGGAGCGCTTTCCGGCTATCTGTACAACAAATATTCCGGCGTACAGTTTAACGGCGCGATGGCGATTTACTCCGGCCACTGTTTTGTCGCCATCGTCATGCTCCCCGTCTCCATGCTGCTCGGCGTGGTGATGAGTGAGCTTTGGCCCTTTGCCCAGCATGGCATTAGCGCCCTGGCGCTGGCCATCAAAGGCTCCGGGCCGTTTGGCGTGGCCATCTACGGTTTCCTGGAACGCATTCTGGTCCCCACCGGCCTGCACCATCTGGTTTATACGCCGTTCCTCTATACCGAGCTGGGCGGCACGCAGGAGGTATGCGGCGCAACCTATCAGGGCGCGCGCAATATCTACTTTGCCGAGATGGCCTGCCCGGACGTGAAGCAGCTCAGCAGCACCGTGGTGTGGGACGCCCGCGGCATCAGCAAAATGTTTGGCCTGCCTGCCGCGGCGCTGGCGATGTATATGACCGCCAGGCCAGAGCGTAAAGCGGCGGCGAAAGCGATTCTGATCCCGGCGGCACTGACTTCGCTGCTGGTCGGCGTGACCGAGCCTATTGAGTTCTCCTTCCTGTTTGTCGCCCCGCTGCTGTTCGTGGTGCATGCGGTGCTGACCGGCATCGGCATGATGCTGTTCTCGCTGCTGGGCGTTCACGCCATCGGCGCCAACGGGATTATCGACTTCATCCTTTACAACCTGCCGCTCGGCACGGCCAAGTCCAACTGGCCGATGTACATCCTGGTCGGGCTGATCATGTTCTCCCTCTACTTTGTGGTTTTCCGCTTCCTGATCCTGCGCTTCAACATGAAAACGCCGGGCCGCGAAGATGAGGACCAGGAGACGCGCCTCTACAGCAAGCAGGAGTACCAGGCGAAGGGCAATAACGACGGTCTGGGCGAGTCTATCGTTGTGGGGCTGGGCGGTCGGGAAAACATTGAAGTGGTGGACAACTGCTACACCCGCTTGCGCGTCACGGTAAAGGACGTCGCCATCATCGACGAGCCGCGCCTGAAGGCGACTGGCGCGAAAGGGATTATCAAACAAGGTAACAACGTTCAGGTGGTTTACGGGCTGCATGTCAAAAAAATGCGAGAAGCCGTTGAGACGTTTCTCTGAAAGGAGCTAAAGATGTTAACACCCCCATTCATTCTGTCGATTGCCGGCGGCGGCAGCACCTACACGCCGGGCATTGTGAAAAGCCTGATGGTGCGCCTGCAGGATTTCCCGCTGGCCGAAATTCGCCTGTACGATATCGACGAGGCGCGCCAGAACACCATTGCGCCGGTCGTCGAGAAGGTCATTCGCGACCACAGTCAGCGCATCACATTTACCGTCACCAGCGACCCGGAAGTGGCCTTTAGCGGCGCGCATTTTGTCTTCGCCCAGATGCGCGTCGGCCAGTACAAAATGCGTGAACAGGATGAGAAGATCCCGCTGCGTCACGGCGTGGTGGGCCAGGAAACCTGCGGCCCCGGCGGGCTGGCCTACGGCCTGCGCACGATCCTGCCGATGGTGGAGCTTATCGATCTGGTCGATCGCTACGCGCATGAGAAAGCCTGGATCGTGAACTACTCCAACCCGGCGGCGATCGTCGCGGAAGGCGTGCGCCGCCTGCGCCCGAACGCAAGGGTGCTGAACATCTGCGATATGCCGGTTGCCGCGATGCGCAATATGGGCGCCATTCTGGGCGTGGATCGTCATAAACTGGAAGTGGACTACTTCGGCCTGAACCACTTCGGCTGGTTTACCCGCGTGCTGGTGGACGGCGAAGACAAGCTCCCGGCGCTGCGTAAGCATATCGCGAAGTTTGGCCTGCTGACGGAAGATGCGGCTAAAACCGACCCGCAGCACTCGGATCCGTCGTGGGTGAAAACCTGGCGCAATATCAAGCCGATCATGGACAACTTCCCCGAGTATCTGCCGAACCCGTATCTGCAGTATTACCTGATGCCGAACCAGATTGTGGCGCATCAGAACCCGGACTATACCCGCGCCAACGAAGTGATGAACGGGCGCGAGAAAAAGCTGTTCGCCGCCGCCGAAGAATATCAACGCACCGGAATTTTACCGGATGCCTTCCACGTGGGCGTCCACGGTGAATTTATCGTTGACGTCGCCTGTTCGCTGGCGTTCAACCTGCGAAGCCGCCATCTGGTGATGGTGGAAAACCGCGGGGCGATTACCAACCTGCCGTACGATGCGGTGGTGGAAGTTCCCGCTTATATCACCGCCGAAGGCCCGGAACCGATTCGCGTCGGCCAGGTGCCGCTGTTCCATCAGACCCTTTTGCAACAGCAGCTCGCGTCTGAACAGCTGCTGGTGGAGGCGACTATCGAAGGCAGCTATGAAAAAGCGTTGCAGGCATTTACCCTGAACCGCACCGTGCCGACCATGGAACATGCAAAAGCGATTCTGGATGAGATGATTGAGGCCAACCGCGACTACTGGCCAGCGCTGCAAAAAGCCTGGCAGGACGGCGAACCGGTGAAAAAATAGGGGCTTGCTCGCGAGTTGAACGTGGTTTGCTTGTCGGTGTCAGAAAAAACACCGACAATCCTTTTTTACGGAAAAGAATGGAGGCAACCCATGTCCACCTCATATTTTGTCGCCGCCGACTGGCTGATTGAGCACGGCGACGATCCGGAAGTTCAGATTATTGACGCGCGTATGGCCCCTCCGGGACAAGAGCATCGTGACGTGCCCGGTGAATACCGTGCCGGGCATCTGCCGGGTGCGGTATTTTTTGATATCGAAGCCCTCTCCGATCATACCTCTCCCCTGCCGCACATGCTGCCGCGCCCGGAAGCGTTTTCCGTGGCGATGCGCGAGCTGGGCGTCAGCAAAGACAAACACCTCGTTGTCTATGATGAAGGTAACCTCTTTTCCGCGCCGCGCGCGTGGTGGATGCTGAAAAACTTCGGCGTGGAAAAAGTCTCGATTCTGGCGGGCGGCCTCGCGGGCTGGAAACGTGACGAGCTGCCGCTTCAGCAGGGTGACGTCACGCTGCCGGAAGGCGAATTCGATGCGACCTTTGACGCCCACGTGGTAAAACGCCTGACCGACGTGCTGGTTGTAAGCCACGAAAAAACGGCCCAAATCGTTGATGCCCGCCCTGCGCCACGCTTCAATGCCGAGGCGGATGAACCGCGTCCGGGACTTAGGCGCGGACATATTCCCGGTGCGCTGAACGTGCCGTGGGGCGACCTGGTGTTTGAGGGCGAGCTGAAAACCACCGACGAGCTGCGCGCCATTTTTGAACGTCAGGGCGTGGATTTGCATCGTCCGATTATCGCCAGCTGCGGTTCCGGCGTAACGGCCTGCGTGGTCATTCTGGCGCTCGCCACGCTCGGCGTAAGCGACGTCACGCTCTACGACGGTGCCTGGAGTGAATGGGGCGCGCGTGACGACCTGCCGGTTGAACCCGCGAAATAATGGATAACCGCCTGGCCACGCTGTTAACGCGCGGGGCGTCATTGACCCGCGCGGAGTATCGCGTCCTCGCCCACCTCACGGAGCATCCGCTGCTGGTGGGCAACATCACGGTTCGCGAGCTGGCAAAGGCGACATTCGTTTCTACCGCCACCATCATGCGGCTGTGCCAGAAGCTGGGGTTCAGCGGCTTCAGCGAGTTTATCTGGCACTGCAAGCAGCTGCTCTCCGACACGCCGCATATTGCCGCTCAGGCGCAGTCGCGCCCTGAACTCCCGGTGTTGTTTAACCAGTTTATCGCCAACTATCAGCACACCTTTCAGTGGGTTACCCAGGACAAACGCCAGCAGTTTTCCGACCTGCTGCGCCAGAAAGAGAGCTTCTTTCTCTACGGGGCCGGGTTTTCTTATCTGTTTGCGGAGTACCTGACCAAGAAGCTACAGGTAATGGGCAAAACGGCGTTTATCTCCGGACCGGGCGACAGCCGGAACATTTTTCTCAGCAATGCCGCCCGCTATCAGGTGTTTATTGCCGTCTCGCGCAGCGGCGAAACGGAGCAGGTGCTGGATAAAGCGCGGATAGCCAAAAACGTCGGCATGACGATCGTCGCGTTTACCCGCGCCTCGGCCAACACGCTGGCGGAGATGGCCGACGTGCACTTTGCGCTCTATGACGAAGCGGTGCACTTTGCCGCCGAAGCCGCAGGGGTGACGTCGTTTGAGTCGAATCTGGTGCTGCTGATGGATTTACTGCTGCTGGAAGCAACGGGGTGATATTCACCCCGCTGTCATCAGATAATGCGGTTGGTCTTGAGATCGCGCAGGAAGCCGCCCCAGCGACGCTCGTAGAACGGCGTAATGTGCTCGGTAATAAAGTGGCTGATGCCCTTCTCACCGTTTTTCACCTGGCAGATATCAATTGGTTCATCGCCCGGTAGCGTGTCGGTCGCCACGCTTCCCGCTGCCTGAACGATCTCGTCGAAATCGCCATCGGCTTCAATACCGATCAACAGCACCGGCTTTTCGTCCGCGCGCTCTTTAATGGTGCAGAGAAACGCGCGCCTGACGGGCTTGAGCGTTTTGAACAGCGTCGTCAGGGAATCAATCATCTGCGCGGGCGGCTCGGCCACTTCAGAGAGCAGCAGCGTTTCGCCCCCTTCCAGCACTTCCTGCGTGCTGAGCGGGTTGCCCTCTTCGCCAATCAGGTGGCTGATTTCACGTGGCGTAAACTCTTTCCCGGTCGGCAGCTTCGCGTTCAGGAACAGCGTCTGGCCGAGCGTCATTTCAAACAGGGTACGCACCGGCATCACCACGAACGCCTGTTCATCTTCTACCGCTTTCTGCAACGCTTCCAGCGAGGTGAAGAACGGGATCACCGACGTGCCGTCGTCTTTCTCCCAGTGCAGCAGATCCAGCGCGCTGTCTTCTACGACCTGTTCACCTTCAGCCGCAGTGCCCGGCACCCAGACGGTGGATTCCAGCAGCGTGCGGAAAAAGGCCGGACGGTGGGCGGGCTCGGTCGCCGCCTGCTCCAGCAGGGTTTCTAATTCGTTTTTGGTTTCTGACATAGTTTGGCTACTTCACACTTGCCCGGCGGCGCTACGCTTGCACGGGCCTACGGGTTTTGTAGGCCGGGTAAGCGTAGCGCCACCCGGCAAAAAAGATTACTCAGCCGTCAGCAGGTTCGCCACGGTACGCACGCCCAGACCAGTCGCGCCTGCGGACCACTGCTCAACCGCCGCTTTACGGTACGTCGCGGAGCAGTCGATGTGCAGCCAGCCCTCGTGGTAGTTCTCAACGAAGTGAGACAGGAAGCCTGCCGCCGTGCTTGCACCCGCCGGGTACGCCGCGCTGGCAGTGTTGTTCAGCTCGGCAAAGTTAGACGGCAGCTGGCTGCGGTGGAACTCGGCCAGCGGCAGGCGCCAGAACGGCTCGTTCTCTGCGGCAGCGCTGGCCAGCAGGCGTGCGGCCAGCTTGTCGTCAAAGCTGAACAGCGCGTGGTAGTCGTTACCCAGCGCGGTTTTCGCCGCACCGGTCAGAGTCGCCATGTCGATGATCAGCTCAGGCTTCTGGGCTGATGCGTCGATCAGGCCATCGGCCAGCACCAGACGGCCTTCGGCGTCAGTGTTCATCACCTCAACGTTTTTGCCGTTACGGTAGCGAATGATGTCGCCCAGCTTGAAGGCGTTACCGCTGACCATGTTGTCCGCGCAGCACAGGTACAGCTTCACGCGCTTTTTCAGACCGCGGGTGATGGCAAACGCCAGCGCACCGGTGATGGTGGCCGCGCCGCCCATGTCGGACTTCATGGAGTCCATGAACGCGCTCTGCTTCAGGCTGTAGCCGCCGGTGTCGAAGGTGATGCCTTTACCTACCAGGCAGGCAAAGACAGGGGCGTCTTTATCGCCGGTTGGGTTGTAGTCCAGCGCCAGCAGCACCGGAGGACGCTCGGAGCCGCGGCCCACGGTGTGGATACCCATGTAGTTCTGCTCGCGCAGGTCTTCTCCCTTGGTGATGCGGTAGGACATCTTGTCGCCCGCCACGCCGCACAGGAGATCAACGGCGCGCTGCGCCAGCTGCTCAGGGCCTAACTCTTCCGCCGGGGCGTTGATGGTGTCGCGCACCCAGTCGATAATTTTCAGGCGGCTTTCCAGCTCTTTCTGACCGGCTTCGTCGAGGTTCGCCCACTCAATTTTGCGGGTGCCTTTCGGCCCTTTATAGCCCGCCCAGAACGCCCAGCTGCGGTCGGTGTCCCACCCTTCGCCTTCCAGCGAGACATGCTTAATGCCCAGACCGTCAATTTTACGCGCGGCGCGCTGGATCAGGCCCAAATCATCATTGCCCGTCAGGTGCAGGGTAATACCGTCGTTATTAATGCTGTAGGTGGCTTTCTCGCCCCAGCGCGCGTCGGCAGGCTGATTCGAGAGCGTAATCTTCATCGCTTCGGTCATTTTATTTTTCCTTATTAGCAACTAGCAAACGGGCCGCCTGAAGGCAGCCCGTTTTGTTATTTATTCTGCTTCATCTAACCAGACTAACAGAATCGCCTCCAGAATTTTTTCATTGGATGCGTTTGGATCGTCGTCGAAATCCTCTAAATCGCAGATCCACTGGTGCATGTCGGTGAATCGTACGGTCTTCGGATCGAGATCCGGGTTCGCGTCGTAGAGCGCTTCGCCGATTTCACGGCTGTCTGTCCACTTCAGTCCCATATTAATGCTCGCGTGCGTGGTTGATGGTGTAGCGTGGGAACTCCACGACCAGATCTTCATCGGTCACCGCGGCCTGGCAGCTTAAGCGGCTGTCCGGCTCCAGACCCCATGCTTTATCCAGCATGTCGTCTTCGTCTTCGGTGCTCTCGGCAAGAGAGTCAAAACCTTCACGCACGATGCAGTGGCAGGTGGTGCAGGCACAGGATTTTTCACAGGCGTGTTCCACTTCGATACCTGCACGCAGGGCTACATCGAGAATGGTTTCGCCGGTCTTCGCTTCCAGAACAGCGCCATCCGGACAGAGGTCCGCATGAGGCAAAATTACAATCTTTGGCATATTAAACCTCGTCCACGGACTGGCCTTTCAGCGCGACGCGGACAGATTTGTCCATGCGGCGAGCAGCAAAGTCCTGGGTTTGTTTATCAACGTTTTTAATGGCTTCTTCTATTGCGTCAGCGTCATCGCCTACTGCGACAGCGCTTAAGCGCGCGGCAGCGTCGTCAATCACCTGGCGCTCAGCGGCGCTTAACAGCGCGGCATCGGCAGCGAGCGCGCCGTTCAGGCTCTCCAGCACGCGGGCGGCTTCAACTTTTTGTTCAGCCAGCATACGCGCCTTCACATCCTGCTCGGCGTAGCTCATTGAGTCCTGAATCATGGAGGCGATTTCGCCATCGGTCAGGCCGTAGGACGGCTTCACCTGAATAGACGACTCGACACCGGTCGATTTTTCCATCGCCGTGACGCTCAGCAGGCCGTCGGCATCCACCTGGAAGGTGACGCGAATATGCGCCCCGCCCGCCGGCAGCGCCGGGATTCCGCGCAGCGCAAAGCGCGCCAGAGAACGGCAGTCCTGCACCAGCTCGCGTTCGCCCTGCATCACGTGGATGGACATCGCGGTCTGGCCGTCTTTAAAGGTGGTGAACTCCTGCGCGCGCGCCACCGGAATGGTGGTGTTACGCGGGATCACTTTCTCCACCAGGCCGCCCATGGTTTCTAAACCCAGCGACAGCGGGATGACGTCCAGCAGCAGCATTTCGCTGTCCGGCTTGTTGCCAACCAGAATATCGGCCTGGATCGCGGCGCCCACGGCAACCACTTTGTCCGGGTCGATGGAGGTCAGCGGCGTGCGGCCAAAGAATTCACCCACGCGCTCGCGCACCAGCGGCACGCGGGTCGAACCGCCCACCATGACCACTTCCAGCACTTCGTTGGCCTCAACGCCGGCATCTTTCAATGCGCGACGGCAGGCCAGTAAGGTGCGTTTCACCAGCGGGGCAATCAGTTCGTTAAACTGGTCGCGGGTGATGTCACCCTGCCAGCCCGCAACATTGACGGTGACGCTCTGCGCATCGCTCAGGGCGATTTTAGCGTCGATGGCCGCATCCAGCAGTTCACGCTGTATGCGGGCATCGCTGCGATCGCTGATGCCCGCCTGCTCGCGGATGTAGTCCGCCAGCAGATGGTCGAAGTCATCGCCGCCCAGCGCGGAATCCCCGCCGGTCGCCAGCACTTCAAATACCCCGCGGCTCAGGCGCAGGATAGAGATATCAAATGTCCCGCCGCCGAGATCGTAAACCGCGATCACCCCTTCCTGACCGGAATCGAGGCCGTAGGCAATCGCCGCCGCCGTCGGTTCGTTCAGCAGACGCAGCACGTGCAGGCCCGCCAGACGCGCGGCGTCTTTGGTGCCCTGACGCTGTGCATCATCAAAGTAGGCAGGAACGGTGATCACCACGCCGTCCAGATCGCCGCCGAGCGTGACCGTAGCACGCTCCGCCAGCGCTTTGAGGATGTCAGCAGAAACACGAATCGGGTTCAGCAGACCGGCCGCGGTCGCAATCATCGGCAGGCCGTTTTCACTGGCCTGCAGCTGATACGGCAGATGCGGGTAGCGGGTCTGAATATCGGCCAGCGAGCGGCCCATCATGCGCTTGACGGAGCTGATGGTGTTTGCCGGATCGCGCGCGGCGTTAGCGCGGGCGTCATAGCCGACCGCGTGACCCTGCTGCTGGTAGTGGACCACGGAAGGCAGCAGATGGCGGCCCTGCTCGTCAGCCAGCGTTTCCGCCTGGCCGCTGCGCACGGTCGCCACGAGGGAATTGGTGGTACCCAGATCAATACCCACCGCCAGACGACGCTGGTGCGGTGCGGCACTTAAGCCAGGCTCACTAATTTGTAATAAGGCCATAATTGCTTCCGAAATTAAAAATCGAGCAGCTTTTCTTCGAGTTGTTCAGCACTGCTTCGCAGTTTATCGAGAAAACGGAGTTTGCGCACAGTATCTGCCGCCACGTCCCAGGTCTCGTTGTTCAGTTGCTCCACCATCTGCTGATGGCGGGTATCGAACATGCCCTTCACGCGCGTGATGAAGCTTTCCAGACGCGCTTCGTCTTTGGCCTGTTCAATCTCATCCAGCTCTTCGCGCAGCTCCAGCTGCTCCATCAGAAACGCCGTGTCGCGCACGGTGTGCTGTTCGCTCGCCAGATCAAAACCGTGGAGCGAGAGCAGATACTCAGCGCGCGCCAGCGGATGGCGCAACGTCTGCCAGGCCTGGTTGATCGTCGCGGATTGCGACACCGCAGCCAGCTGCTCTGCCTGAGTACCGCTCGCGAATTTGTCCGGATGGTACTGACGCTGCAGATCCTGAAAACGGATCGTCAGCGCCTGGAGATCGATCGGGTATTGCGCGGGTAGTCCGAAGAGAGTGAAGTAATCCATAACAATCTCAGGGGTAGCCTGTTAGAACAAACCCCACGCGTAGCGGGTAACGCCACGGTGGGGTTTCGGATGACGCGCGGTTAAACGTGGAAGCTTTCGCCGCAACCACACTCGTCTTTGACGTTCGGGTTCGTAAATTTGAACCCTTCGTTCAGGCCTTCTTTGACGAAGTCCAGCTGAGTGCCGTTGAGGAATTGCAGGCTTTTGCCATCGACCACCACCTTCACGCCCTTGTCTTCAAACACGATGTCGTCAGACGCCGGCTCGTCAACAAACTCCAGTACGTAAGCCATACCAGAACAGCCGGAGGTACGTACGCCCAGTCGCAGGCCAAAGCCTTTACCACGGTTCGCCAGAAAAGAGCTTACTCGCGCGGCAGCGCTGTCGCTAAGGGTAATCGACATACTCAAACCTCAATTATTTTGCTTCACGTTTGCTTTTGTAATCCGCAATGGCGGCTTTGATCGCGTCTTCTGCCAGAATTGAGCAGTGAATTTTCACCGGTGGCAGTTCGAGTTCTTCAGCAATATCCGTGTTCTTGATTGCCTGTGCTTCGTCCAGAGACTTGCCCTTCACCCATTCGGTGACGAGGGAGCTGGACGCGATAGCAGAACCGCAGCCGTAGGTCTTGAAGCGCGCGTCTTCAATGATACCTTCATTGTTGACTTTAATCTGCAACTTCATCACGTCGCCACACGCTGGCGCACCGACCATGCCGCTACCAACAGATTCGTCGCTGTTGTCAAAAGAGCCAACGTTGCGCGGGTTTTCGTAATGATCGATGACTTTTTCGCTGTATGCCATGATTGAATTCTCCTTATGTACCGATTAGTGATGTGACCATTCAATGCTGTTCAGATCCACGCCCTGTTTGAACATTTCCCACAGTGGAGAAAGGTCGCGCAGACGGCCAATGGAGTTGCGAACCAGCTTGATGGTGTAGTCAATCTCTTCTTCGGTAGTGAAACGACCTAAAGAGAAACGGATAGAGCTGTGTGCCAGCTCGTCAGTCATACCCAGCGCGCGCAGCACGTAGGATGGCTCAAGGCTTGCAGACGTACAGGCAGAACCGGAAGAAACCGCCAGGTCTTTCAGCGCCATTATCAACGACTCGCCTTCAACATAGTTGAAGCTGACGTTGAGGATGTTCGGTGCGCCCTGCTCGAGATCGCCGTTCAGATACACTTCTTCCATATCTTTCACGCCGTCCCACAGACGGTTACGCAGCGTGCGCAGGCGTGCCATCTCGGTTTCCATCTCTTCTTTTGCAATGCGGTAGGCTTCGCCCATGCCCACGATCTGGTGAACAGGCAGCGTACCGGAACGCATGCCGCGCTCGTGACCACCGCCGTGCATCTGTGCTTCGATGCGGATACGCGGTTTACGACGAACGTACAGCGCGCCGATGCCTTTCGGGCCATAGATTTTGTGGCCGGAGAAGGACATCAGGTCAACTTTCAGCTGGCTCAGGTCGATAGGCAGTTTGCCCACGCTCTGGGTCGCGTCCACGTGGTAGATGATACCGCGCGCGCGGCACATTTCGCCGATGGTCGCGATGTCTTGTACCACGCCGATTTCGTTGTTGACGTGCATGATGGAGACCAGAATGGTGTCATCACGCATGGCCGCTTCGAGCTCTTTCAGATCGATGATGCCGTTGCTCTGTGGCGCCAGATAGGTGACTTCGTACCCTTCACGCTCCAGCTGGCGGCAGGTGTCCAGCACGGCTTTGTGTTCGGTTTTGCTGGTGATGATGTGCTTGCCTTTTTTCTGATAAAAGTTGGCTGCACCTTTAATCGCCAGGTTGTCGGATTCGGTCGCACCGGAGGTGAAAACAATCTCACGCGGGTCGGCACCCACCAGGTCAGCAATCTGATTACGGGCGATATCAACCGCCTCTTCAGCATGCCAGCCAAAACGGTGTGAACGGGAAGCTGGGTTACCAAAGTTTCCGTCCAGGGTCAGACACTGCATCATTTTCTCGGCAACACGCGGGTCCACCGGCGTGGTTGCGGAGTAATCGAGATAAATCGGTAATTTCATTGCTCTTTAAACTCCGTACATCGCTTCAATGCAAGGAATCAGGCAACCGGCTGGATGTACGACCGAGTACACGGGGCGAGTCTACGCCCCGGCCTGATTCTGAAATACTTATCGTTTTATTACGCGCGTAATTTGACGTCGATAGCGTCCTGCGCGCGGGTGCTGCGTTGGGAATCATGGCTGTGCTGACGCCCCGAAACATCCAGAACTTCCTGGTTATTCACCAGCTCACCGAGGGTGATGTTGTTCAGGAAGCCGGTCAGACGGTCGCTCAGATCGCGCCACAGCGCGTGGGTCAGGCATTTATCGCCGCCCTGGCAGCCGCCTTTACCCTGGCAACGGGTCGCGTCAACGGATTCGTCAACGGCGCTGATCACTTCGCCAACTGCAATACTGCCCGCGTCTTTACCCAGCAGATAACCGCCGCCTGGGCCACGAACGCTGGAAACCAGTCCATTTTTACGCAGTCTGGAGAACAGCTGTTCCAGATAAGAGAGGGAGATCCCTTGTCGTTCAGAAATATCAGCCAACGGAACCGGGCCCGCTTCGGAGTTGAGCGCAACGTCCAGCATCGCGGTCACGGCATAACGCCCTTTAGATGTCAGTCTCATGTCTTACTTAACCTCAAACTCGCCCCTGCCCGGGGTTTTTTATTGTAAAATGGGGTATTGCATAGCAGGGCCAAGTCTGACATTCCTGACTAAAATGGTCAACTATTTACTTGACTGTTTTAGTCAGGTATTTAACCTTCTGTGCCGTTTTTTGTCGGGTGGCGCTTCGCGTACCCGACCTGCGGTTTTGTAGGCCGGATAAGCGAAGCGCCACCCGGCGAACAGACGACACTACTCTTTATTTTTCTGCTCAATCGACGCCAGGATCCCGCGCAGGATGTTCAGCTCCTGGCTTTCCGGACGCGCGCGGGTGAACAGACGGCGCAGCTTGTTCATCACCTGACCCGGGTGGCCTTCGCGGATAAAGCCGGTCGAGAGCAGCGTCTGCTCCAGGTGACCGTAGAAACGCTCAAGGTCGTCCACCAGCGGGTAAGCCGTCTCTTCTTTAGGCTCAACCTCTTTTTCCTGCGTTGCCAGCCACGCCATACGCACTTCATAGGCGATAACCTGCACCGCCATCGCCAGGTTCAGCGAGCTGTACTCCGGGTTTGCCGCAATCGCCACGTGATAATGACACTTCTGCAACTCGTCGTTGGTCAGGCCAACGCGCTCGCGGCCGAACACCAGCGCAACCGGTGCTTGTTCAGCCTCAGAGACACTTTTCAGGCCGCATTCACGCGGATCGAGCATTGGCCACGGCAGCGTGCGCGAACGCGCGCTGGTACCGACAACGAGGCTGCAGCCAGCCAGCGCTTCGTCAAGGGTATCGACGATCTGGGCGTTGCCGATCACGTCGCTGGCTCCGGCCGCCAGGGCGATGGCCTGCGAGTCTGGCTTCACCAGCGGGTTAACCAGCCACAGGTTCGTTAAGCCCATGGTTTTCATAGCGCGGGCAACGGAGCCCATGTTGCCGGTGTGCGATGTTTCGACCAGCACGATTCGAATGTTTTGCAGCATAATTTTTAATGTCTGGATTCAGTGTCTGAAGAATATTCGGGCATATTATCATAAACGGGAGACATAATCCGATCCCGCTGCTATACTCTGCGCCGATTTTCCTGTTCTTTAACATCCAGTGAGAGAGACCGATGCATCCGATGCTGACCATCGCCGTGCGCGCAGCGCGCAAGGCGGGTAATGTAATTGCCAAACACTACGAAACGCCAGACTCCGTAGAAACCAGCCAGAAAGGCAGCAATGATTTCGTGACGAACGTCGATAAAGCCGCAGAAGCGATTATTATCGAAACGATCCGCAAATCTTACCCACAGCACACCATCATCACCGAAGAAAGCGGTGAACATGAAGGTACCGATCAGGATGTTCAATGGGTTATCGATCCACTGGATGGCACCACCAACTTCGTCAAACGCCTGCCACACTTCTCTGTGTCTATCGCAGTACGCATTAAAGGCCGTACTGAAGTCGCCGTTGTGTACGATCCAATGCGTAACGAACTGTTCACCGCGACCCGCGGTCAGGGCGCGCAGCTGAACGGCTACCGTCTGCGCTGCAGCAACGCACGCGATCTGGACGGCACCATCCTGGCGACCGGTTTCCCGTTCAAGGCGAAACAGCACGCGACCACCTATATGAATATCCTCGGCAAACTGTTCACCGAATGCGCGGACTTCCGTCGCACCGGTTCTGCTGCGCTGGATCTGGCCTACGTTGCCACCGGCCGCGTTGACGGTTACTTCGAACTCTCACTGAAGCCATGGGATTTTGCAGCGGGCGAGCTGATCGCGCGTGAAGCAGGCGCCATTGTGTGTGACTTCACCGGCGGCCATAACTATATGTCTACCGGCAACATTGTTGCGGGTAACCCACGCGTTGTTAAAGCCATGCTGGCCAACATGCGTGATGAACTGAGCGATGCGCTGAAGCGTTAATCCAGTTTGTTAAGCCCGGTGGCGCTACGCTTACCGGGCCTACAAAATCCCTCAGTACGCTAGAAAGGCCGCAATCCCCTTCCCACCGGCACCGCGCTCATCCACATCGTCACCGCCGCCACCAGCAGAATCACTCCCCCCGCCAGCGCAAGCGTTGTCCACCCTATCTGTCGCCACAGCACCGGCGTTTTACTGCCGCTGAGTTTGACCGCCAGCTGACGGAAGCTGTGAACCAGCAGCGCTAAAGACGAAATGGTGAGAGAGGTTCCTGCCGCCATCGCCAGCGCCGAGAGCATTCCCCAGCCAAAGACACCTATTATCTTACTGAACAGCAGCACCATAATGGCACCCGAGCACGGGCGCATCCCCATCGAGAGAATAATCATCAGCCGGGCGCGCCAGTCGTCGCCGTTCTGTAATTGTTCCTGCGTGGGCAGATGCTGATGACCGCAGCCGCAGTATTCATCATGAACGTGGTGCGGCGTAAAGGATTTGAACGTGGGCTTTTTCAGCAGCGCGCGCAGTTTTTTCAGCGCCCGCCAGCAGAGGATCAGCCCCAGCACGCCCACCAGCGCATAGCTGCCCTTCTCCAGCCAGAAGCTGCTCATGTGCAGCTTGCGCGCCGGAAGCTGTAACAGCGAAAGCACCACCACGACCAGCGCAATCGCCACGCCGCCCTGAAGCAGCGAAGAGGCCAGCGTCAGGCCGATGCTCGATTTCAGCTTAGACGGATGGGTGGCAAGCCAGGTGGTGATGACGATTTTGCCGTGCCCCGGCCCCAGCGCGTGCAGAACGCCATAGACAAAACTGAACGCCAGCAGCGAGCCGCCCGCTTTGGCCGGGTTCTCGGCCACCGCCTTCAGCAGTCCGCTCATCTGCTGGTTGACCTCACGCTGCCAGATAATGCTTTTCATCATCACCTGCGGCCAGGCCTGCCACAGCCACAGCGCCCCGCAAACCGCGAACAGCAAAAAGAGCGCCAGCGGCCAGAGGTGTAGCCAGCGGCGAGACTTCCGAACTGGAGAGGAGATCACTGACATTGTAACGTCACCTCCTGCGCGAACTGTTTACCCAGCTCCATGTCCTCAGGCGGGGCATCTTCTTTATCCAGCGAGATCGCAAAGTTCAGCGTCTCTTCGCTGGGTTTCGGGGTGTGTACGCCAATTTTGCAGCTTTTTTGCAGCGCGTCCGGCAGCCGTACGTCGCTGTCTTTGTCATAGCGCATGTCGACATAGTAGGTAGGGTCAAAAGTGGAAAAGCGGTACGTTTGCCCCGCCAGCGGCTGAGGATGCGCCAGCGGAAGCACGAACGTCAGCACCGCCTGATGCCCGTCACGCGTCATCCCGTATTCCGTTGGACGGTTCTGAAATTTGACCTTTTGTCCGTTATGCCAGAATTCGGTGAAGTAGTGCTGGCCGAGCACGTTGGCCATTACTTCCGCCGCCAGTTTTTTCCAGATGTCGTCGCCGGGCTTCGCGTTTCCCGCATCATAGAGCAGGTCAGCCGAGGTGATTTCATCCATCGTCCAGCGCATTTTCAGGCCGCTCAGCTGCGTGCCGTCGGTGACCAGCTCGGTCTGGAGGCCAATAAAACTGTGAGGGTGGGCGCTGGCGGTGAAGGTGATAACCGCCAAAAATAACGCCATCGCACTTTGTTTAACTGTTTGCATCAATTCCTCACGTCAAAAATTCTGTGATGTTCCCCTGCAATCCTGAGTGAAAGGCCTGCCGGCGCGCTTTTCAGCGCTCATCCTTTAGCTATTCTTATCAAACATTCACACTGGATACCCGACAGATGATGACGACGCTTGAAATTCCATCTGTGCTTTCCAGTTCGCAGCGCCGCTGCCAGGTGCTTTTGATGCTTTACCTGCCCGATGCTGCCGTCACCGCACAGAGCATAATCGCTGCCAACGGCGTGGACGACGCGATGGCACGGCAAGATATAGCCGAGACGCGCGATGAAATCCAGCGCTATCACCGGCTGGATATCGTCACGCACCACGACGGCTGCTACCGGATTGAAGGCACAGCCCTGAATCAGCGTTTATGCCTGCTGCACTGGCTGCGTCGGGCGCTGCGGCTTTGTCCGCAGTTTGTCTCGCACCAGTTTACCCCCGCATTAAAAACCGCGCTTAAACAACTCGGCATCGCGCGCCCGCTTTACGACGATGCGAACCTGCGGGCGCTGATCGGCTTCTGCTCTCGCAAGCTGCAGCGCCAGTTTGAATGCCGCGATGTGCAGTTTTTACAGCTCTATCTGCAATATTGTCTTATTCAGCACCAGCTCGGGAATACGCCGCAGTTTTCGCATGCCCAGCGCAGCTGGACTCAGTCGCGGGGAGAGTATTTTACGGCGCAGGAGATTGTCCGCCACTGGAAGCGGCGCGTGCCGCAGGGCGCGCACGTGGATGAACAGCTGTTTCTGGCGCTGCTGTTTATGATGCTCCGCACGCCCGATCCGGTGCTCGATAAGCACCAGCAGGATCAGCGTCTACGCCGGGCCATCGTGCGCATGGTGGCCCGTTTTCGCTCGCAGACCGGAATGAACTTCAGCGATGAGCAGGGGCTGACCGATCAGCTGTATATCCATCTGGCTCAGGCGCTGGACCGTTCGCTGTTTGAGATCGGCATCGACAACAGCCTGCCGGAGGAGATCCATCGCCTTTATCCCCGGCTGTTACGTACCACGAAAGAGGCGCTGTTTGAGCTGGAGGCGGAATTCGGGCTGCGTTTTTCCGACGAAGAGATGAGCCTGGTGGCGGTAATTTTCGGTGCCTGGCTGATGCAGGAGACCGATCTGCATGAAAAACAGGTGATCCTGCTGACGGGAGACGATAAAGCCAGTGAGGAAAAGATCGAACAGCAGCTTCGCGAGCTGACGCTGCTGCCGCTCAACATTCGCTACCTGACGCTGCAGGCTTTTCAGAAAGAGGGAGCGCCGCGCGAAGCCGCGCTGGTAATCACCCCCTACCCTACGGCCCTGCCGCTGTTCTCGCCGCCGCTGATCCATGCCGTTGAGACACTGAACGCGCAGCAGCAAGAACATATTCGCGCCATGCTGGAATCATAGCGACGCGCGGGCGGCCACTTTAGGTCGAACAACAATGGCGGGCAAGGCGACGAGCGCCATCACCCAGAAGACGCCGTGCCCCAGGTGCTGGTAAAGGAACCCCGCAAACACCGTCATGATCGCAATACTGCCCCCCATTGCCACTGCCGAATAGACGGCCTGCAGGCGAATCACGTCCCCGCCCTCGCGCGCTGCAATATAGCGCATGGCCGCCAGATGGCACACGGTAAAGGTGCCGCAGTGAAGAATTTGCGCCACAATCAGCCACGGCAGATCGGTCGTCCAGCCCATAATCCCCCAGCGCGCCACGCCGCACACGGCGGAAAGCAGCAGCAGGTCACGCGCGCCAAAGCGACGGAACAGTTTTTTGCTCAGGGCAAAGATAATGACTTCGGCCACCACGCCCAGCGACCACAGATAGCCCACGGCGGAAGCGGAATATCCTGCGCCTTGCCAGTAGATGGCGCTGAAACCATAGTACGCCGCATGTGCCCCCTGAAGGAGGCATACGCACGCCAGAAAACGCCAGCTCTGTGCGACCAGGCTCCGCCAGGCGGGCCAGCCTGCGCTCTCCTGATGGCGGCTTTCCCCCTGCGGCATCACCGACGGTCGCAGCAACATACCCAGCAGCATCGAGGCAATACCGATGCTCAGCAGGGCAAGAATGGCGCGGTAATCGTAAAGGCTGACCAGTTTGCCCACCAGCGCCGAGCCAATCACAAAGGCGATAGAGCCCCACAGGCGCACGCGACCGTAGTCCATGGTGATCTGTTTCTGCCAGGTGTTCGCCAGGGCATCCGTCAGCGGCACCAGCGGTGAGAAGAACAGGTTAAAGCCGACCATCACCACCATCAGCCAGGCAAACTGGTGGCTGACCCAGAAGCAGGCCACAAAGACCAGGGTCAGCAGAGCCAGAATGCGTACGGCCTTGATCAGTAAGGAGGGATCGCTGACGCGCGGGGCGATCAGCAGGCTGCCGAGGAAACGCGCCACCAGCCCGGCCCCCAGCAGGACGCCGATGGTCTCAGGCGTCAGGCCGATACCCTTAAGCCAGACGCTCCAGAAAGGCAGAAAAATGCCGTAGCTAAAGAAATAGGTGAAATAACTGAGCGCCAGCCAGCGCGTGGAATGCAAGACCATGAATCCCTCCCGAAATCGAGGCCATAGTCTGGCGAGAATATAAAAATTAAGCAAGTAGATAGCCTGCTATAAATTAACGAAAAATTAACATCTTGTGCAGTCGTCTGGCTTATGGCAGGGAATGAAAATGTGTATTACGTTTAAATTACTCCACTTGCAGAGGTATTTCTGCCATGAACTCACTACGTTATCTCGATTTTGGTCAGTCGCGTCATCTGCTGCTGCTCATTGGCCGCATCGCGCTTGTCGTGCTGTTTATTATCTTTGGTTACCCGAAACTGACGGGGTTTAGCGGTACCGTACAGTATATGACCTCGCTGGGTACGCCGATGCCCATGCTGGCGGCCATTATTGCGGTGGTGATGGAAGTGCCTGCTGCGATCCTGATCGTACTGGGCTTTTTCACCCGCCCTCTCGCGGTACTGTTTGTGTTCTACACCCTCGGAACGGCGGTGATTGGGCATCACTACTGGGATATGACCGGTGATGCAGTCGTACCGAATATGATTAACTTCTACAAAAACGTCAGTATTGCTGGCGCCTTTATTTTGCTGGCGATTGTCGGACCTGGCGCCATCTCCCTGGACCGGCGTTAAGCCATAAAAAAAGGCCGCATGCGCGGCCTTTTTTATTTCTGCAAAGCAGAGGAATTATGCGTAGACCGGGAAGCGTGCGCAGATATCCAGAACTTTACCTTTAACGCGCTCGATAACCGCTTCGTCATTGATGTTGTCCAGAACGTCACACATCCAGCCCGCCAGCTCTTTCACTTCCGCTTCTTTAAATCCGCGGCGAGTCACGGCCGGAGAACCGATACGGATGCCGGACGTCACAAACGGGCTCTTCGGATCGTTTGGCACGCTGTTTTTGTTCACGGTGATGTTGGCGCGGCCCAGGGCAGCGTCAGCTTCTTTACCGGTCAGGTTCTTATCAACCAGATCCAGCAGGAACAGGTGGTTTTCAGTCCCGCCGGATACCACTTTGTAGCCACGGTTCAGGAACACTTCCACCATCGCTTTGGCGTTCTTAGCAACCTGCTGCTGGTAAACCTTGAACTCTGGCTCCATCGCTTCTTTCAGCGCGACCGCTTTTGCCGCGATAACGTGCATCAGCGGGCCGCCCTGCGCGCTTGGGAACACCGCGGAGTTCAGTTTTTTATACAGCTCTTCGTCACCGCCCTTCGCCAGGATCAGGCCACCGCGTGGACCCGCCAGGGTTTTGTGGGTGGTGGTGGTCACAACGTGAGCGTGTGGAACCGGGTTCGGGTAAACGCCTGCGGCAATCAGACCCGCAACGTGCGCCATGTCGACGAACAGGTACGCGCCGATGCTGTCTGCGATTTCGCGCATTTTTGCCCAGTCAACGATACCAGAGTAAGCAGAGAAGCCACCGATGATCATCTTCGGCTTGTGCTCTTTAGCCTGCTTCGCCATGTCTTCGTAGTCAATTTTACCGGACTCATCAATACCGTAAGGGATGATGTTGTACAGTTTGCCGGAGAAGTTAACCGGGGAGCCGTGAGTCAGGTGGCCGCCCTGCGCCAGGTTCATACCCAGAACGGTATCGCCCGGCTGCAGCAGCGCGGTGTAGACCGCGAAGTTAGCCTGGGAGCCAGAGTGCGGCTGGACGTTTGCATAGTCAGCGCCAAAAAGTTCTTTCGCACGATCGATAGCCAGCTGCTCAACGATATCAACGTACTCGCAACCGCCGTAATAGCGTTTGCCCGGGTAACCTTCAGCGTATTTGTTGGTCAGCTGAGAACCCTGCGCCTGCATCACGCGCGGGCTGGTGTAGTTTTCGGAGGCGATCAGTTCGATGTGCTCTTCCTGACGTACTTTTTCCTGCTCCATAGCCTGCCACAGTTCGGCATCATAATCGGCAATGTTCATTTCACGCTTTAACATCCGCATCTCCTGACTCAGCTAACAAGTAAATTTTGGCCTGAAAAGGCAGTCCTGTTGGACGACGGGCAACAGTATAACTGATTAGTTCTGTGATAACAGGTCTTGACAAACGATTTTACGCAAACGTTTTCCTACCCGCCACGCAAGGGTTTGAGGAATAAAGCGCTCGCCCTTTCCAGCGGATTTCTTTTCAGGTTTGTGATGCATATTTTTCATCTTGCAAAGAACCATTTACAACGCAGGGGTATTTTTTATAAGATGCATCTAAAATACATCATTAAAATGACATCAGAAGGACGCGCTCATGCTCGACGCTCAAACCATCGCTACCGTAAAAGCCACTATTCCCCTGCTGGTGGAAACCGGCCCTAAACTCACCGCCCATTTCTACGATCGCATGTTCACGCACAACCCGGAGCTCAAAGAGATTTTCAACATGAGCAACCAGCGTAACGGCGATCAGCGTGAAGCGCTGTTCAACGCCATCGCGGCTTACGCCAGCAATATTGAAAACCTGGCTGCGCTGCTGCCCGCGGTGGAAAAAATCGCGCAGAAACATACCAGCTTCCAGATCCAACCCGAGCAGTACAACATCGTCGGCACTCACCTGCTGGCGACGCTGGACGAAATGTTCAGCCCAGGTCAGGAGGTGCTGGACGCGTGGGGTAAAGCCTACGGGGTGCTGGCAAACGTGTTTATCAACCGTGAAGCACAGATTTACAGCGAAAACGCCAGCAAGAACGGCGGCTGGGAAGGCACCCGCGCGTTCCGCATCGTTGAGAAAACCCCGCGCAGCGCGTTAATCACCAGCTTCGAGTTTGAGCCGGTGGACGGTAAACCGGTGGCCGATTACCAGCCAGGACAGTATCTGGGCGTGTGGCTGAAGCCTGAAGGTTTCCCGCATCAGGAGATCCGCCAGTATTCTCTTACCCGCAAGCCAAACGGCAAAGCCTACCGCATTGCGGTGAAGCGTGAGGACGGCGGTCAGGTTTCCAGCTGGCTGCACAACGAAGCTAACGTGGGCGACGTGGTCCATCTGGCCGCGCCAGCGGGCGACTTCTTCATGGCCGTTGAAGCGAATACCCCGGTGACGCTGATCTCTGCGGGCGTCGGCCAGACGCCAATGCTGGCGATGCTCGATACGCTGGCAAAATCACACCACGGTGCGCAGGTTAACTGGTTCCATGCCGCCGAAAACGGCGACGTGCACGCCTTTGCGGATGAGGTGAAAACGCTCGGAGCCTCCCTGCCGCGTTTCACCGCGCATACCTGGTATCGTCTGCCGACGGAAGCAGACCGCGTAGCCGCACGGTTTGACAGCGAAGGTCTGATGAATTTAAGCCAGATGGAAGGGGCGTTTAGCGCGCCGGACATGCAGTTCTACGTCTGCGGGCCGGTGGCGTTTATGCAGTATGCCGCGAAGCAGCTGGTGGGGCTGGGTGTGAACAAAGACAGCATTCATTACGAGTGCTTCGGCCCGCATAAGGTGCTGTAATCGCCCGGCGGCGCTTCGCTTGCGCGGGCCTACGAAGAGTTTTGTAGGCCGGGTAAGCGCAGCGCCACCCGGCAAGAACGTTAAATCGCCGCGTCGTCTTCTTCGCCGGTACGGATACGAATCACGCGCGCCACGTCAAAGACGAAGATTTTACCGTCTCCGATTTTGCCGGTCTGCGCCGTGCGGATAATGGTGTCCACACAGGTGTCGACGATATCGTCGCTGACCACGATTTCAATTTTCACTTTCGGCAGAAAGTCCACCATGTACTCTGCGCCACGGTAAAGCTCGGTGTGACCTTTCTGACGACCAAAACCTTTCACTTCCGTCACGGTCATCCCGGTGATGCCGACTTCCGCCAGCGCTTCACGCACATCATCCAGTTTGAAAGGTTTAATAATCGCATCAATCTTTTTCATGGTGGGTCCTTAAACTCTTGCCTGTAAGCTGCCTCGTAATCGATTGCTCACAGTACCATATTCAGGCAAATTTTGCGGTACTACTCTTTAAAATCGTTTGCTTCGAGCTCGTGGCGCGAGAGCAGCTTATAAAACTCGGTGCGGTTGCGTCCGGCCATGCGCGCCGCGTGGGTCACGTTGCCTTTGGTGATCTGCAATAGCTTGCGCAGATAGTTCAGCTCGAACTGATTCCGCGCTTCGGCAAACGTCGGCAGCGCCGTGTTTTCCCCTTCCAGCGCCTGCTCCACCAGCGCGTCGCTGATGACCGGTGAGGAGGTCAGCGCCACGCACTGCTCAATCACGTTGACCAGTTGTCGGACGTTACCCGGCCAGCTTGCGGCCATCAGCCGCTTCATCGCATCGGTGGAAAACGCGCGCACGAACGGTTTATGGCGATCGGCCGCCTGGCGTAAAAGATGGTTCGCCAGCAGCGGGATGTCTTCCGCACGTTCGGCCAGCGCCGGGATCTTCAGGTTGACCACGTTCAGGCGGTAGTAGAGATCTTCGCGGAACTCGTTGCGGGCCATCACTTTTGGCAGATCGCGGTGGGTAGCGGAGATAATTCGCACGTTAATATCGATATCGCGGTTGCTGCCCAGCGGGCGCACTTTGCGCTCCTGCAGCACGCGCAGCAGCTTGACCTGCAGCGGCGCGGGCATGTCGCCAATTTCGTCCAGGAACAGCGTGCCGCCTTCCGCCGCCTGGAATAGCCCTTCACGGCTGCTTACCGCACCGGTGAATGCGCCGCGGGCATGACCAAACAGTTCGGATTCAAGCAGCTGCTCCGGGAGCGCGCCGCAGTTAATCGCAATAAAGGCGTTCTTGCTGCGCGGGCTGGCGTTATGAATTGCCTGCGCGAGGATCTCTTTCCCGGTTCCGCTCTGGCCGTTGATGAGCACGCTGACGTCCGACTGCGCCACCATCCTCGCCTGTTCCAGCAGACGCAGCATCACGGGGCTGCGCGTGACGATAGATTCCCGCCAGGCTTCATCCCCCGCCGGAGCGGCATGTTCCAGCGCGCTGTCGATAGCCTTATACAGTGCGTCTTTGTCCACCGGCTTGGTCAGGAAGCTGAACACCCCCTGCTGCGTCGCGGCAACCGCATCCGGGATCGACCCGTGCGCGGTCAGGATAATCACGGGCATACCCGGCTGCTGCTTCTGGATCTCCGCGAACAGCTGCAGGCCGTCCATTTCATCCATCCGCAGGTCGCTTATCACCAGATCGATTTTCTCGCGGCTGAGAATTTTCAGCCCCTCCAGCCCGCTTTCCGCGGTCACGACGCTATAGCCTTCACTCACCAGACGCATTCCCAGCAGCTTTAACAGCCCGGGATCGTCATCCACCAGTAAGAGATGGGCTGGTTTACGGCTCGTCATGCTTCACATCCTCTTGTTTCGGCGTATCGCTGTCCGGCGCAGCGGATGAACTCCCCGGCTGATATTTACGCGACGAGAGCTGTCTTTCGATATCGGTCAGGTTCTCCAGCTTGCGCGTCGTGGTATCCAGCTGGGTACGTAAATGTTGCTGCTGTTGACGCAGCGTATCCAGCTCGCTGTCGGTTGACTGTTGCAGCTTGCTGTAGCGGGAGCGCTCTTCAGAAAGCTGAAGCTGTAGCGTCTGTCCCTCGCGCCAGAGCTGGTATACCGGGCGGATCTGTACCGGAAGATTGACGACAAAGGTGTCCAGCCGGGTCACGTTGGCGCGGCGTTCGACGGGGGTGATTTTCGCATCTGCGAGTAAAATCCCACGCTTGAAGGCGTCCTGCCAGGTGTCATCATCCAGCATCGCCGCTTTCGCGCGGGCGTCGACCGGCGCCAGACGCTGCGAGCAATCTATCCCGCGCAGCCAGAACAGCGGGTTAGTTTCGACGTCATGGCCTGAGAGGTTCCAGATGTCGTCACAGCGGGTTGAGAGGAAATCAGCCAGCTGGTTATCGGGCCATTTATCTTCTTGTTTATCGCTAATCGCACTTTGCGGCACATGGGAAACACACCCTGCCAGAAATAAACAGGGCAGGCTCAGGCGAAGCGTGCTGCGGGAAAACACCGCGCGTACGGCGCGGGAAAAGACGTGTGACATACTCACCAGACATAGATTCATTTTATTGATTTTTCCGGCTCAGGGGCAGTTCAATACGGAAGCAAACATCCGAACGTTCGTCCGTGGCGATGTTAAGCTCACCCTGCATGCGTCGTATGCAGTCCCGGGCGATGCTTAAGCCCAGACCACTGCCTTTCACCGCACCTTTCCGCTGATGACTCCCCTGGAAAAAGGGCTCGAAGATCATGGTTTTTTCGTCATCGGGGATCGGGGTGCCGGTGTTAGCGACGTCTATAAACACCCGGGAACCCTTCGTATAGCTTCGGATATAAATGTTACCGGATTCAGTACCATAGTGCACCGCATTGGAATAAAGATTATCCAGCACGCTCATTAGCAGCATGGGTTCAGCAAGACAGGTCGGCGCATTCAGCTCTACACCGGTATGCATCATTTTAGCTCTTGCTGGCAGGCTATGGGCGGAGATCACCATATCCACCAGCGGTTCAATGTCGACGTTTTCCAGTACGACCGCTCCGTCAGCCAGCTTGCGGTTGTAATCCAGCAGCTGCTCAATCAGCTTCTGCAGATTGCGGCTGCTGTTATCCAGGATCTCGACAATTTCTTTCTGTTCGGGCGTAAGCGGCCCAGCCACTTCGTCCGCCAGCAGCTCCGTCCCTTCGCGCATGCTGGCCAGCGGCGTTTTAAGCTCATGGGAGATATGGCGCAGGAACTGATGACGCTGTGATTCAAGCCACGCCAGGCGCTCGGACAGCCAGATGATACGCTGACCGACGGAACGCAATTCGCGGGGACCTTTAAAAGCGACCGTATCCCCGAGCGATTTCCCCTCCCCCAGGCGGTTGATCATCCGCTGGATACCCTTCACCGGGCCGATGATCATGCGGGTAAAGAGCAGCACCAGCCCGAGGCTCACAAGGAACAGCACCAGCGCCTGCCAGCCGAAGAACTGGCCGCGCTCGGCAATCTCCTGCTGAAGCTGCTGGCCACGAGAGAAAATTACCGTGCGGGTTGACTGCACCATCTCGGTATTGGCGTTGGCGAAGGCTTCCAGGCGCGCGGCGGCGGCGGCATCGGGTCCACTGTTGTGGCACTGCAGCTGCGCAAGATCGTTCAGATCCTGACGTAACGCCTGATACAGTTTGTCGTCAGGCAGTACCCCCGCGTGAGCGTCCAGCATTTCGCTGTAGCGCTTGCGCTGGCTCTGATAAACCTTTTCCAGCGTGCGATCGTCAAGCACGCAGTACTGACGATAGCTACGCTCCATCTCAAGCGCGGCGTTGGTCATGGCTTCACTGCGTCTTGCGTCAATAAGCGTCGTGCGGTTCGTCAGTGCCGCCTGGGCACTCAACGCGTTCAGGCTTTGCCAGGCCTGCCAGGCAAGGATCAGCAACGGCAGCAGGATCAGCAGAAAGGCCATCATGACGAGCTGTCGCAGGGAACGGGGAAAAACGGGCCAGCGTTTCAACGCATTACTCTCTTAATGGGGATATACGCAGAGCGTAACTGAGTCTGCCCTTTAGATACAACAAAGCCGGGTAAAAACCCGACTTTGTCATTGAATGAGGCGGTGCCTAACTCGACGTTTCGCCCTGGCCTGATAAAGCATCGCTATGATCAGTAGTTGGACGGCAGGCACCTTTTTGTGCGTCATTCGAAGTTTATGTAGCACGTCCCGAAGGGGCTGACATAAGAAGGTGAATGAGCCACTGGTTAATATTATGCAACACCCATGCCAAAATGCAAAACAAAATATTAACACATTGAAATGTATGCTTTTTATTCGCTTAACCCGTTCATTATCGGTTGAATGATTTCCAGGCTAAGTGTCGCTGTTCAGCAACACCTTAACGGGAATCTTTTCTGCCACATATAAATCAATAGGTTAAATGTCTCCTTTTGGAGACACCCAAACCAGAGGGTTGTCGCGATTTTGCGACAGAGACAAAAAAGCCCGGTGGCGCTCGCGCCTACCGGGCCTACAGTCAGGATGCTGAAACTTAACCCAGCTGTTTACGGGCGTTGCGGAAGATGCGCATCCACGGGCTGTCCTCGCCCCAGTTTTCCGGGTGCCAGGAGTTGCTCACGGTGCGGAACACGCGTTCCGGATGCGGCATCATGATGGTTGCACGACCGCTTTCGCTGGTTACCGCGGTAATACCGTTCACCGAACCGTTCGGGTTAGCCGGATAGGTTTCTGTCACCTTGCCGAAGTTATCGACAAAGCGCAGCGCCACCAGACCTTTGCTCTCCAGCTGAGCCAGATGCGCAGCATCACGCACCTCTACCTGACCTTCACCGTGGGAAACGGCGATTGGCATCTGTGAACCGACCATACCCTGCAGCAGCAGAGACGGGCTCTGGGTCACTTCCACCAGGCTGAAGCGTGCTTCGAAGCGGTCAGACTGGTTACGCACAAAGCGCGGCCAGGCTTCGCTGCCCGGGATCAGCTCGCGCAGGTTAGACATCATCTGGCAGCCGTTACACACGCCCAGCGCCAGCGTCTGCGGACGGTGGAAGAAGGTTTCGAACTCGTCGCGCACGCGGCTGTTGAACAGAATGGACTTCGCCCAGCCTTCGCCCGCGCCCAGCACGTCGCCGTATGAGAAGCCACCGCACGCCACCAGCGCCTGGAAATCTTCCAGACCGGTACGTCCGGCCAGCAGATCGCTCATGTGGACGTCGATAGCGTCAAAGCCCGCGCGGTGGAAGGCAGCCGCCATCTCAACGTGGGAGTTAACGCCCTGCTCGCGCAGCACGGCCACTTTCGGACGCGCACCGGTCGCAATGTACGGCGCAGCGATGTCTTCGTTGATGTCGAAGGAGAGCTTCACGTTCAGGCCTGGATCCTGGTCATTGGCCTTCGCGTTGTGCTCCTGATCGGCACATTCCGGGTTATCACGCAGGCGCTGCATCTGCCAGGTGGTTTCCGCCCACCACATGCGCAGCGTGGTGCGGCTTTCGCTGAACACGGCGTGACCGTCAGCTTCAATGACGAAGCGGTCGCCCTGAACGGCTTTACCCAGATAGTGTACGCAGTCAGCCAGGCCATGCTGCGCCAGAATCGCTTCAACCGCATCGCGATCCGCCGCACGCACCTGAATCACGGCGCCCAGCTCTTCGTTGAACAGCGCCGCCAGACGGTCTTCGCCAAGCGTCGCAATGTTCGCTTCCACGCCACAGTGGCCGGTGAAGGCCATCTCTGCCAGGGTCACCAGCAGGCCGCCGTCGGAACGGTCGTGGTAGGCCAGCAGCTTACGCTGCGCCACCAGCGCCTGAATCGCGTCGTAGAAGCCTTTCAGCTGCGCCACGTCGCGCACGTCGGCTGGCTTATCGCCGAGCTGACGGTAAACCTGCGCCAGCGCGGTGGCGCCCAGCGCGTTGTGGCCTTTACCCAGGTCTATCAGCAGCAGGGCGTTATCTTCGGTCACCAGCTGCGGCGTAACGGTGTGACGCACGTCTTCCACGCGGGCAAACGCGGTGATCACCAGCGACAGCGGAGAGGTCATCTCGCGCTGCTCGTTACCTTCCTGCCAGCGGGTTTTCATCGACATAGAGTCTTTGCCCACCGGAATGGTCAGGCCGAGGGCAGGACACAGCTCCTCGCCCACCGCCTTCACGGCTTCATACAGGCCCGCGTCTTCGCCTGGGTGACCGGCAGCGGCCATCCAGTTGGCGGAGAGCTTAATACGTTTGATGTCGCCAATCTGCGTCGCGGCGATGTTGGTCAGCGCTTCACCGACGGCCAGACGGGCAGAGGCCGCGAAGTCCAGCAGCGCGACCGGGGTGCGCTCACCCAGCGCCATCGCTTCGCCGTAGTAGCTGTCGAGGCTCGCGGTGGTCACGGCGCAGTTCGCCACCGGGATCTGCCACGGGCCGACCATCTGGTCACGGGATACCATACCGGTCACGGTACGGTCGCCGATGGTCACCAGGAAGGTTTTCTCAGCAACAGCTGGCAGGTGCAGCACGCGATTAACGGCTTCAGCTACGGTAATGCCCTGGCGATCCAGCGCTTTGCCCGCCGCTTTACGGGTCTGCACGTCGCGGGTCATCTTCGGCGTTTTTCCGAGCAGGACGTCGAGCGGCAGATCGATCGGCTGGTTGTCGAAATGGGTGTCGCTCAGAGTCAGGTGCTGCTCTTCGGTCGCTTCACCGATGACGGCATACGGCGCGCGCTCGCGGCGGCACAGCTCGTCAAACAGCGGCAGCTGATCCGCCGCAACGGCCAGCACGTAGCGCTCCTGGGATTCGTTACACCAGATCTCCAGCGGGCTCATGCCAGGCTCATCGCTCAGGATGTCGCGCAGATTGAAACGGCCACCGCGGCCGCCGTCGCTCACCAGTTCCGGCATGGCGTTGGACAGACCGCCCGCGCCCACGTCGTGGATAAAGAGGATCGGGTTAGCATCGCCCAGCTGCCAGCAGCGGTCGATCACTTCCTGGCAGCGACGCTCCATCTCCGGGTTGTCACGCTGCACGGACGCGAAGTCGAGATCCGCATCAGACTGGCCTGAGGCCATCGAAGAGGCCGCACCGCCGCCCAGACCGATGTTCATCGCCGGGCCGCCGAGCACGATCAGCTTCGCGCCGACGACGATCTCGCCTTTCTGCACGTGATCGGCACGGATGTTGCCGATCCCGCCCGCCAGCATGATCGGTTTGTGGTAGCCGCGCAGCTCTTCGCCGTTGTGGCTGTCCACTTTCTCTTCATAGGTACGGAAGTAACCGTTCAGCGCCGGACGACCAAATTCGTTGTTAAACGCCGCGCCGCCCAGCGGGCCTTCGGTCATGATATCCAGCGCGGTCACAATGCGCTCTGGCTTGCCGAAATCTTCTTCCCACGGCTGTTCAAAGCCCGGGATACGCAGGTTGGAGACGGAGAAACCGACCAGACCCGCTTTGGGTTTTGCACCACGACCGGTCGCCCCTTCGTCACGGATTTCACCGCCGGAGCCGGTCGCCGCACCCGGCCACGGGGAGATCGCCGTCGGGTGGTTGTGGGTTTCAACCTTCATCAGGATATGCGCGGGCTCCTGATGGAAGTCATAGCGCCCTGCTTCGCGATCGGCGAAGAAGCGGCCCACCTCGGAACCTTCCATCACCGCGGCGTTGTCTTTATAGGCAGACAGCACGTGGTCAGGCGTTTGTTCCATGGTGTTTTTGATCATTTTGAACAGCGACTTTGGCTGCTGTTCGCCGTCAATAATCCAGTCGGCATTGAAAATCTTGTGGCGGCAGTGCTCCGAGTTCGCCTGCGCGAACATGTAGAGTTCAATGTCGTTCGGGTTGCGGTTGAGCTTAACGAACGCATCCTGCAGGTAGTCGATTTCGTCTTCTGCCAGCGCCAGGCCGAGACGCAGGTTGGCGTCAATCAGCGCCTGACGGCCCTGTCCCAGCAGGTCCACGCTCTGTACCGGCGCAGGCTGATGGTGGGAGAAAAGCTTCTGCGCGTCATCAAGAGAGGCAAATACGCTCTCCATCATGCGGTCGTGCAGTTCAGCCGCAACCGCCTGCCACTGCGCGTCGCTCAGGGTAGAGGCTTCCACGTAGTACGCCACGCCGCGCTCCAGACGGTTAATCTGGCTCAGGCCACAGTTGTGGGCGATGTCGGTGGCTTTGGAAGACCAGGGGGAGATGGTGCCCGGACGCGGCGTCGCAAGGATCAGTTTGCCGGTTGGCGTATGGCTGCTGAGGCTTGGGCCATACTTGAGCAGGCGTTCCAGCTGTACGCGCTCCTCTGCATTCAGGGGGGCATTCAGGTCAGCAAAATGGACATACTCAGCGTAAATATTGCTTACCGGAAGGTCGGCCGCCTGAAAACGTGCCAGCAGTTTGGTAATACGGAAGGCAGACAGTGCAGGCGAACCACGCAGAATTTCCATCATAAGTCTCTCGTCTTCGAAGCGCCGGGGCGCTTACAGTGTGCGCAAGGGGGGAAAACGGGCGTCATTATAGAGAATCCTGAGCGCCGACGAAACCGTTTGCGTCGAAATAAAATTGACGAAGAGATTTAACAATAGATGTGACCTGTCTCTCTAATTGGTTGCCAAGTGGCGCAAGTTTACGCAAAATGCCGCTCATTCAATGGCAAACCTTATTGTTAACATGGCTACAGCAGACTGAGGCAACCGGCGTCGCAGAGAATTAACTAATTGAAAAAATTAAAGATTAATTATCTGCTCATCGGCATTGTAACGTTGCTGCTGGCAGTGGCCCTCTGGCCTTCCATCCCCTGGATCGGCAAAGCCGAAAACCGTATCGCCGCCATTCAGGAGCGGGGGGAATTGCGCGTCAGTACCCTCAACTCTCCGCTGATTTACAGCGACATCAACGGCAAAATCATTGGATTGGATTATGAACTGGCACAGCAGTTCGCCGATTACCTTGGCGTGAAGCTAAAAATCACCGTCCGCCAGAATATCAACCAGCTGTTTGACGACCTCGATAACGACGATGCCGATATGCTGGCCGCCGGGCTGGTGTATAACAGCGAGCGCAGCAAAAACTACCAGCCAGGCCCGACCTACTACTCCGTTTCGCAGCAGCTGGTTTACCGCGTCGGGAGCCTGCGCCCGCGCTCGCTGGCCTCGATTAACGATCGGCAGCTGACGATTGCCCCCGGTCACGTGGTGATTGACGATCTGCGTGAGCTCAAGGAGAAGAAATATCCGGACCTGAGCTGGACGGTGGATGCGAAACTCGGCACGACGGAGCTGCTGGAGCAGGTAAAAGATCAGAAAGTCCCCTACACCATCGCCGATTCGGTCGCGATCAGCCTGTTCCAGCGGGTGCATCCAGAAATCGCCGTGGCGCTGGACGTCACCGACGAGCAGCCTGTGACCTGGTTTACTCAGCTCGATGACGATCAGACCCTCTCTGCCGCGATGCTCGATTTCTTCAACACCATGAATGAAGACGGTACGCTGGCGCGCCTGGAGGAGAAGTACCTCGGGCATGGTGATGACTTTGACTACGTTGACACCCGCAGCTTCCTGCGTGCGGTAGACAGCGTCCTGCCGGACCTGCAGCCGCTGTTCGAAAAATACGCCCAGGAAATTGACTGGAAACTGCTGGCGGCTATTTCTTATCAGGAATCCCACTGGGATACCCAGGCCACGTCTCCGACTGGCGTACGTGGTTTGATGATGTTAACCAAAAATACCGCGCTGAGCCTGGGCGTCAATGACCGTACCGATGCGGAACAGAGCATCAGCGGCGGCGCGCGCTACCTGCAGGATATGATGGCAAAAGTCCCGGAAACGGTGCCGGAAGAGGAGCGGATCTGGTTCGCGCTGGCGGCCTACAATATGGGCTATGCGCATATGCTGGATGCGCGAGCGCTGACGGCCAAAACGAAAGGCAACCCGGACAGCTGGTCAGACGTAAAGCAGCGCCTGCCGCTGCTGAGCCAGAAGCCATGGTATAACAAGCTGACGTACGGCTACGCGCGCGGGCATGAAGCCTACGCCTACGTGGAAAATATCCGTAAATATCAGATCAGCCTGGTCGGGTATCTGCTGGAGAAAGAGAAAGAGGCGACAGAGGCCAAACGGCTGGCCCAAAGCTACCCTGTCGTGGCGCCGGACGAGCTTAACCGTCCGTCGGCTTCAATTCTGCCTTTTGCTGCTTTTTCTGCTGACGGCGCATTCGAAAGAAATCGCTTAATAGCCCCGAACACTCTGGTGCAAGCACCCCGCCGATAGTCTTTACCTGGTGGTTCATCCCCGGGTGACCCAGCACGTCCATCAGGGAACCGGCCGCGCCGGTTTTTTCATCCCGCGCACCGAAGACCAGAGTCCCGATCCGGCTGTGCACCATCGCCCCGGAGCACATTACGCACGGCTCCAGCGTCACATACAGCGTGGTATCAAGCAGGCGATAGTTTTGCAGCACCAGACCGCCCTGACGAAGCGCCATGATTTCGGCGTGCGCCGTCGGATCGTGGCGGCCAATGGGACGGTTCCACCCTTCACCAATCACCTGGTTATTGTGGACCAGCACGGCGCCCACGGGCACTTCGCCCTCGTCCCAGGCACGCTGAGCGAGCGTTAGCGCGTGGCGCATCCAGTATTCATGCGAGAATTCAGGGTTGGACAACGGTTGATACTCCAGTCGAAAAGCGGGCGGCATTATACACACCCCTTATGGATAAGACTATTCGAGTTGCTGAAGTTCACCTGATGGCGTGACGCGCCAGCGGTGCTGGCAAAAATAGAGCAGCGGGTTGTCCTGCTTGCTGTCGCTGTAGCCGCTGTACAGGCGCAGTGGCGTGCCGATACGTTTTTCCAGCTGGACCACTTTTTCATGCCCCAGGCAGCGCATCGTCAGCACCCAACCGCCGTAGCCGCGGGCAATTTGCGTGGCGATAAGATTCACGCGCGGTAGCCAGGGGGTATCAAAGTAGACCTGCTCCACCAGCGTCTGCGGGGAGCCGGTAATCAGCCAGATGTCGGCATCGTTCGCGTCGAGATAGCCGTTCAGGCGCGCCTGCACCACCGGGAATGCGGCAACGTGGCCGCGGAACCACTGCGCAAAATCCTGCTCGAGTTGTTTGAGGCGCGCTTCGCTGTGCCCAAACGTACATCCCCACAGCAGCAGGCTCATCGGCCATCGCGCCGCACGGCCTTTCACCAGCAGCGCGATCCCGATAACCGGTAAGAGCGGTAGCACGAGCAGCGCATTCAGAGGCTGACGCCGCAGCAGGTAACGCATAAACGTACCAAACATATCCTGCTGATGCAGCGTGCCATCCAGGTCGAAAAAGACAACGCGACGCCCGTGATTTGCCAAACCTTACTCCTCTGGGTCGTTGAAACCTAATAGCCAGGTAAACAGGAACCCGGCGATCACAGCTACTAAATAGCCTAACAGATAGAGCACCACTTTTCCGGTCACGATGGTTAATGCCAGCGGTAACCCCGAGAGACCAAAGGTGATGACGGTGGCAACTTTCCAGTAGCTGATCAGCGCCCCGCCTACCGCGCCGCCCAGACAGGCCGCGAGGAACGGTTTACCCAGCGGCAGCGTAACACCGAAAATCAGCGGCTCGCCAATGCCGAGCAGTCCGACCGGGAGTGCGCCTTTAATCATTTTTTTCAGACGCGCGTTGCGGGTTTTCATCAGTACCGCAATTGCCGCGCCGACCTGCCCTACACCCGCCATCGACAGGATAGGCAGCAGCGCGTTATAGCCGTGCGCATGCACCAGCTCGACGTGGATTGGAACCAGCCCCTGATGCAGGCCGGTCAGCACCAGCGGCAGAAAAGTACCCGACAGCACCGCGCCCACTAACAGGCCGCCGCGGTCAATCGCCAGCGACGCACCGTGGGCAATCGCCTCAGAGATCCACCCGCCTAACGGCTGGAGGGCCACAATCGCTACGCTACCGGTAATCAGCGTGGTCAGCAGCGGGTAGAGGATAAGCTCGATGGAGCCTGGCAGAACCGCGCGCAGCCGTTTCTCGATCCAGCACATCAGGATGACCACCAGCAGCACCGCGATCACCCCGCCGCGGCCCGGCTGAAGCGCCTCACCAAACAGCGTAATCTGCGCCAGCTGCGGGCTGGACAAGATGCCCGCCATCACCCCGCCCATCGCCAGCGATCCGCCAAACACCTTCGCGGTATTCACCCCGACCAGAATGTTCATGATGGCGAACACCGCGCTGCCGAAGATCCCGAGAATCCCCAGCAGGTTTGGATACTGCGTGGCGAAATCCCCCACAATATCCGGCCGCTTGAGGATATTGATGATCCCGGTGATCAGGCCTGAGGCAATAAACGCCGGGATCAGCGGAATAAAGACGTTTGCCAGCTGTCGCAGCGCGTCGCTCATCGGGGCTTTGTATTTCGCCTTTGCCTGGGCTTTGGTGCGCTCAGCATCGTCAATCGATACGCTCGCACTCACGCCCATCAGCGCGCGCATGGCATCGACAACCTGCGCCGCTTTCCCTGGGCCGACGATCAGCTGGTGCTGCTGCCCCTGTTTCACGTAGCCGCTGACGCCGGAAAGCTGCTTCAGACGCGGCACGTCAAGCTGGTCGTCGTCATGCACCTCGACGCGCACGCGCGTCATGCAGTTTTCGAGACGCTGAATATTTTGTTCCCCACCAATCCCCTGCAGGATACCGCTGGCGAGCGCTGCTGTTTTGTCCATACACGCCTCTGTTAGTGTTCTAATGCCGCCCGTAAGAAACCGTTATGCGCATCGAGTTTGGCTCTTGCGGCCGCCGCATCCAGCCCGCTTAAGATCATCAAAATGGCCGGTTTAACATCGTGATCGGTCTGTTTGAGTACCGCTTCCGCCTCTTCGCGGCCTGCGCCCGTCGCCTCCATCACCATGCGGCAGGCTCTGTCCACCAGCTTGACGTTGGTGGCCTGCATATCCACCATCAGGTTCTGATACACCTTGCCGAACTTCACCATCGCGCCGGTGGAGATCATATTGAGCACCAGCTTTTGCGCGGTCCCGGATTTCAGGCGCGTGGAGCCGGTGAGCGCTTCCGGCCCGACAACTGGCGAGATAGCAATTGTGGCCACCTGCGCAATCGGTGAGCCAGGGTTGCAGGAGATGGCGACCGTCGTGCAGCCGGTCTGGTTGGCGTATTCCAGCCCGCCAATCACGTACGGCGTACGCCCGGATGCCGCCAGCCCGACCACCAGATCCTTCGCGGTCAGATTAAGATCCTTCAGGTCATCCTCGCCCAGCTGTTTGTTGTCTTCCGCCCCTTCAACGGCTTTCAGCAGCGCACCGGGGCCACCGGCGATCAGCCCAACTACCAGACCATGCGGGACCCCAAAGGTTGGCGGACATTCTGACGCGTCCAGGACCCCTAAACGCCCGCTGGTCCCCGCCCCCATGTAAATAATGCGTCCACCGGCCTTGAGGGCTTCCGCAGCCGCATCGACCGCTTTCGCCACCTCGGGTAATGTCTCTTTCACTGCCTGCGCGACCAGCGTATCCTGTTGATTAAAGCGGTTAACCAGCTCCAGGGTGGAGAGCGCATCCAGATCCATGGTTTGCGGGTTACGTGTTTCAGAAACAAGTGAGCCAAGATTCATTTTTGTACCTCAAGAATTTTTAATTCATAATAATCACACTATAATGGAATATAAAATTCATTCAGGCGAGCAAAATCCGTATTTGCGCAGATAATCACATTTTCGCCAGGAGACCGTATGAACTGTTTAATTCGCATTCGCCAGCGCTACGCAGGCTTTGCCCAAAGCGACAAGAAGCTGGCGGATTTTCTGCTTTCTCAACCCGACCACGCGCGCCATCTCAGCTCGCAGCAGCTGGCGAGTGAAGCCGGGGTGAGCCAGTCCAGCGTGGTGAAATTTGCGCAGAAGATTGGCTTTAAGGGATTCCCCGCCCTCAAGCTGGCGATCAGTGAAGCGCTGGTCAGTAACCCTAACCCGCAGTCCATGCCGGTGCATAATCAGATCCGCGGAGACGATCCGATGCGGCTGGTCGGCGAAAAGTTGATCAAAGAGAACGTGGCGGCCATGCATGCGACGCTCGATGTAAATACGGAAGAGAAGCTGCTGGAGAGCGTGGCGATGCTGCGCGGCGCGCGGCGGATCGTTCTGACCGGCATCGGCGCGTCCGGACTTGTGGCGCGTAACTTTGGCTGGAAGCTGACAAAAATTGGCCTTAACGCCATCGTCGAGCAGGATATGCACGCCCTGCTGGCGACCGTACAGGCGATGGATCCTGACGATCTGCTGCTGGCGATCTCCTATTCCGGCGAGCGCCGTGAGATCAACATGGCCACCGACGAAGTCCTGCGCGTCGGCGGTAAAATTCTGGCGATCACCGGTTTTACGCCGAATGCCCTGCAGCAGCGGGCCACGCGCTGTTTATATACCATTGCCGAGGAACAGGCCACGCGCAGCGCGGCTATCTCGTCCACCAGCGCACAAATGATGCTGACGGACCTGCTGTTTATGGCGCTGGTGCAGCAGGATCTGGAGCGTGCGCCCGAGCGCATTCGCCACAGCGAAGAACTGGTAAAGAAACTGGTTTGACGCGTATAATGCCCGCCCAGTTTGTGTTGTTTCTGAGAATTTCCTGATGGCGCTGTTAATTACCAAAAAATGCATTAATTGCGATATGTGCGAGCCCGAATGCCCGAACCAGGCCATTTCGATGGGCGACAGCATTTATGAGATTAACAGCGACCGCTGCACCGAATGCATCGGCCACTATGAGACGCCGACCTGTCAGAAAGTGTGCCCGATCCCCAATACCATCCTGAAGGATCCGGCACACGTCGAGAGCGAAGAGCAGCTGTGGGATAAGTTTGTCCTGATGCACCACGCGGACAAACTTTAACTTTCGATGATCACCGTAGCGCTGGCATAGTGACGCTCATCCGCGATCGTCACGTGCATGTGATTCACGCCCAGCTTCTCGGCCAGCTTTTGCGCCTCGCCCCATAAGCGCAGGCTTGGCTTACCCAGCTCATCGTTAAACACTTCAAACTGGTTGAACGCCAGACCGTTACGAATGCCGGTCCCGAAGGCTTTGGCGGCCGCCTCTTTTACCGCAAAACGCTTCGCCAGAAAACGCACCGGCTGCTGATGCGCTTCCCAGATGGCCCATTCGTTATCGCTCAGCACGCGCCTTGCGAGGCGATCGCCGCTGCGGGCGATCACCGCTTCAATACGGGCTATTTCCACGATATCGGTGCCTAAGCCCAGAATGGCCATTACTGACGCGCTTCCAGCATCAGGCGTTTCATCTCGGCGACCGCCTCTTTCAGGCCGCTCATCACCGCGCGGCCAATGATCGCGTGACCGATGTTCAGCTCGTGCATTTCCGGGATGGCGGCAATGGCCTTCACGTTATGGTAGGTCAGGCCGTGACCGGCATTGACCTTCAGACCCAGGCTCGCCGCGTAGGTGGCCGCCTTAGCAATACGCTCCAGCTCTTTCGCCTGCTCGGCATCGTTTTTGGCATCGGCATAGCAGCCGGTGTGAATTTCGATATACGGCGCGCCCACGTCGGCTGCCGCTTTAATCTGGGTGAAGTCGGCGTCAATAAACAGCGAAACCAGGATACCGGCATCAGCCAGGCGCTTGCAGGCATCGCGCATTTTGTCGAGCTGGCCGGCCACGTCCAGACCGCCTTCGGTCGTGACTTCCTGGCGTTTTTCCGGCACCAGGCAGCAGAAGTGCGGCTGGGTCTCACAGGCAATCGCCAGCATCTCTTCGGTGACCGCCATCTCCAGATTCATACGGGTGTCCAGCGTCTGACGCAGAATGCGAACGTCGCGGTCAGTGATGTGGCGACGGTCTTCACGCAGGTGAACGGTAATGCCGTCGGCGCCAGCCTGTTCAGCGATAAACGCCGCCTGAACCGGATCGGGATACGCCGTGCCGCGCGCATTACGCAGCGTGGCGATATGATCGATGTTGACGCCTAACAGTAATTCAGCCATGACAATCCTCGGTTTTCTTTTCGATTCTGTGGTCTAACGTTTCGGCACAAACTGCCTGAATAATTCGCGGCTCTTTAAGGGCTTGCCGCCAAGATACGGCTTGAGGGCAATCCGGGTAAAGCGTTTTGCTGCGCGCAGGGTATCCTGATCGGGAAACTCTCGCTCATAAAGCGCCCGGAGCTGACGCCCGGTAAAGGTGCTGTTGTCGATCACGACGCTGGCAATGAAGCCTTTTTCTTCGCGGTAGCGGTAGGTCATGGTGTCTTCCACTTCGTCACCGCTGCCCGCACAGTGCAGAAAATCGACCCCGTACCCAAGATGGCCCAGCAGCGCCAGTTCAAAACGCCGCAGCGCAGGCTCGGGCGTGCCGGTTGCGCCAGCCAGCGCCTGGATACAGTGCAGATAATCAAAGAAAAGTTCAGAGAAGCGCGTCTCATGTTCAAGAACGCGTGAGATGAGTTCATTGACATACAGGCCGCTGTAGAGCGTGATGCCCGAGAGAGGAAGCGCCAGGGAGACGGCTTCGGCGCTGCGCAGGGTTTTAACTTCCCCTCGTCCACCAAAGCGGACCAGCAGTGGCGTGAAAGGCTGTAGGGCACCTTTCAGATTAGAACGTTTGGAACGTGCGCCTTTTGCAACAAGGCGCACGCGGCCAGACTCTTCCGTGAAGACGTCCAGCATCAGGCTGGTTTCGCTCCAGGGACGACTATGCAGGACAAAGGCGCGCTGCCATCCATCCATATGCTCGTCGTCTTGAGTTACTGGTCTTCGCCGTAACCGAGGCTGCGCAGAGCACGCTCATCATCGGCCCAGCCAGATTTCACTTTCACCCACAGTTCGAGGTGAACCGGCGCTTCGAACATCTCCTGCATGTCCTTTCGGGCTTCGATGCCGATGGTTTTGATCTTGGCGCCTTTATTGCCGATCACCATCTTCTTCTGCCCTTCACGCTCAACGAGGATCAGGCCGTTGATGTCGTAGCCGCCACGCTCGTTGCTCTGGAAACGCTCGATCTCCACCGTCACAGAGTACGGCAGTTCAGCGCCAAGGAAACGCATCAGCTTTTCACGGATGATTTCAGACGCCATAAAGCGCTGAGAGCGATCGGTGATGTACTCTTCCGGGAAGTGATGAATCGCTTCCGGCAGATGTTTGCGCACGATGCCCGCGATAGTATCCACGTTCAGACCCGTCTCCGCAGACAGCGGAACGATGTCGAGGAAGTTCATCTGGCTACCGAGCCACTGCAGATGCGGCAGCAGATCGGCTTTTTCCTGCACGTTGTCCACTTTGTTGACGGCGAGGATGACCGGCGTTTTGCCGTCACGCAGCTTGTTCAGCACCATCTCGTCGTCCGGCGTCCAGCGGGTGCCTTCCACAACGAAAATCACCAGCTCCACGTCGCCAATCGAGCTGCTCGCCGCCTTGTTCATCAGACGGTTGATGGCACGCTTCTCTTCCATGTGCAGGCCCGGTGTATCGACGTAGATCGCCTGATACGCGCCTTCAGTATGGATACCGACAATGCGGTGACGCGTGGTCTGCGCCTTACGCGAGGTGATAGAAATCTTCTGCCCAAGCAGATTATTCAGCAGAGTAGATTTGCCGACGTTCGGACGTCCGACGATGGCAATAAATCCGCAATAGGTCTTTTCTTCGCTCATTCCAGCTCCAGCATTTTTAACGCCTGTTCGGCGGCAGCCTGTTCAGCCTTACGACGGCTTGAACCTGTGCCCACCACCGGTTCACTCAGGCCACTGACCTGGCAATGGATGGTAAATTCCTGATCGTGCGCTTCGCCACGAACCTGCACCACCAGATAAGATGGCAGCGGCAGATGACGGCCCTGCAAATATTCCTGCAGACGCGTTTTGGGATCTTTTTGTTTATCGCCCGGGCTGATTTCGTCCAGACGGGTCTGATACCAGTTCAGGATCAGCTTTTCGACGGTCTGGATATCGCTGTCCAGGAACACACCACCAATTAATGCTTCGACCGTATCGGCAAGAATAGATTCACGACGGAAGCCGCCGCTTTTCAGTTCACCCGGCCCAAGACGCAGACATTCGCCCAGCTCAAATTCGCGCGCGATTTCCGCAAGGGTATTACCCCGAACCAGCGTGGCACGCATGCGGCTCATATCACCTTCATCCACGCGCGGGAAACGATGATAAAGCGCATTCGCAATCACGAAACTTAAAATAGAGTCGCCTAAAAACTCGAGACGCTCATTATGTTTGCTGCTGGCACTGCGGTGGGTTAATGCCTGTTGCAACAACTCCTGATGATGAAAAGTGTAGCCCAGCTTCCGTTGAAGCCGATTAATTACGATGGGGTTCATGCGATACCAATAAATGAATGCGTCAAAAATGCAGCACACGAAACCGACCTGAGAAAACCAACGCGGTTTCGTGTGCCGTGGCACCCTTGCAGGGCCAACCTTAAACTTCGGGGGAATATTCTATACACAACGACAGGGGATGTCGTTAGTTCGAAGAGATTTATCGGTGAAATAATTCGTGTAGCCGCGTTAATTCGCGGCTACACGTTCATTTAGTGAGAATTAATGGATTCCGCCAATACGATTCAGGCGTACGCCGGTCGGCCATTCGCCTTCCTGCTTCTCAAAACTCATCCAGATTGCGGTCGCTTTACCCACCAGATTCGCTTCCGGCACAAAGCCCCAGTAACGGCTGTCCGCAGAATTATCGCGGTTGTCACCCATCATGAAGTAATGGCCTGGCGGTACAATCCAGCTTGCCAGCTGCTGGCCCGGCTGACGATAGTACATACCCACTTGATCCTGCGCGATTGGCACGGTGAGGATACGGTGCGTCACGTCACCCAGCGTCTCTTTGCGCTCAACCAGACGAATACCGTTATCTTTGGTTTCGCCTTTCGGTACCTGGAAGAATCCGCTACTCGCTTCGCCGCCGTTGTGACGGGCAAAGGTCTGCACAAAATCACTTGGCTCAACGTTCGAGTAAGTGATTGGCAGCGCGTTTTCACATGCAGTACCGGAGCTGCAGCCTGGCTGAACGGTGACTTCTTTCGCAACCGGATCGTAAGTCACTTTGTCACCCGGCAGACCTACCGCGCGCTTGATGTAGTCCAGGCGCGGATCTTCCGGATATTTGAACACCACGATGTCGCCACGTTTCGGATGACCGGTCTCGATCAGCGTTTTCTGGTAGATCGGATCTTTAATGCCGTAGGCAAACTTCTCTACCAGAATAAAATCACCAATCAGCAGCGTTGGCATCATTGAACCTGATGGGATCTGGAACGGTTCGTAAATAAACGAACGTACCACCAGCACAATCGCCAGCACCGGAAACACCGAGGCGCCCGTTTCCAGCCAGCCCGGTTTCGGACCGACTTTCTTCAGGGTTTTCGCGTCAATACCATCGCCAGTGGCTGCCTGTGCGGCAGCCTGACGTTCACGACGTTTTGGGGCGAAGATAAACTTATCCAGACACCACAGCAGACCTGTCACCAGGGTAGCAATGACCAGGATCAGGGCAAACATGTTCGCCATGCCAACTCCTTAGGGTTATTTGCCGTCTTTACCAACATGAAGGATGGCAAGGAATGCTTCCTGCGGCAGCTCGACGTTACCGACCTGCTTCATACGCTTCTTACCTTCTTTCTGCTTCTGTAGCAGCTTTTTCTTACGGCTGACGTCACCGCCATAGCACTTCGCCAGAACGTTTTTACGCAGCTGTTTCACGGTAGAACGCGCGATAATGTGGTTGCCAATGGCCGCCTGAATCGCGATATCGAACTGCTGACGCGGGATCAGATCTTTCATCTTCTCAACCAGCTCGCGGCCACGGTATGGCGCATTGTCGTTGTGGGTGATCAGCGCCAGCGCATCCACACGCTCGCCGTTGATCAGCACGTCCACACGCACCATGTTGGAGGCCTGGAAGCGTTTGAAGTTGTAATCCAGTGACGCATAGCCACGGGAGGTGGACTTCAGACGGTCGAAGAAGTCGAGTACCACTTCCGCCATCGGGATTTCGTAGGTCAGTGCGACCTGGTTACCGTGGTAAACCATATTGGTCTGCACGCCGCGCTTCTCAATACACAGCGTAATGACGTTACCGAGGAATTCCTGCGGCAGCAGCATGTGACATTCGGCAATAGGCTCACGCAGCTCGTGAATATTGTTCAGCGGCGGCAGCTTGGACGGGCTGTCGACGTAGATCACTTCTTTCGAGGTGGTTTCAACTTCATACACTACCGTCGGCGCGGTGGTGATGAGGTCCAGATCGTATTCACGCTCCAGACGTTCCTGAATGATCTCCATGTGCAGCAGGCCGAGGAAGCCGCAGCGGAAGCCGAAGCCCAGCGCCGTTGAGCTTTCTGGCTCGTAGAACAGGGAGGCATCGTTCAGGCTCAGCTTGCCAAGCGCATCACGGAAGTTTTCGTAGTCGTCAGAGCTGACCGGGAACAGGCCCGCGTAAACCTGCGGTTTCACCTTTTTAAAGCCTGGCAGCGCTTTTTCTGCCGGGTTACGCGCACCTGTCAGGGTATCGCCCACCGGCGCACCGAGGATGTCTTTGATGGCGCACACCAGCCAGCCTACCTCGCCGCATGTCAGCTCGGTACGGTCAACCTGTTTTGGCGTGAAGATACCCAGACGGTCGGCGTTATAGACCTGTCCGGTACTCATAACCTTGATTTTGTCGCCTTTGCGCATGGTGCCGTTTTTAATACGCACCAGGGAGACAACGCCCAGATAGTTATCGAACCAGGAGTCAATAATCAGCGCCTGCAGCGGGGCATCCGGATCGCCTTCCGGGGCCGGAATATCACGTACCAGACGTTCCAGAACGTCGGTCACGCCGACGCCGGTTTTCGCAGAGCAGCGCACGGCATCGGTCGCGTCAATACCGACAATATCTTCAATCTCTTCCGCGACGCGCTCAGGATCGGCGGCTGGCAGGTCAATCTTGTTCAGAACCGGCACAACTTCGAGATCCATTTCCATCGCGGTGTAGCAGTTTGCCAGGGTCTGGGCTTCTACGCCCTGCCCGGCATCGACTACCAGCAGCGCGCCTTCACAGGCCGCGAGCGAGCGTGAAACCTCATAGGAGAAGTCAACGTGGCCTGGGGTGTCGATAAAGTTCAGCTGATAGGTTTCGCCATCAGCCGCCTTGTAATCCAGCGTGACGCTCTGCGCCTTGATGGTGATGCCGCGTTCGCGTTCCAGGTCCATGGAGTCCAGAACCTGGGCTTCCATTTCACGATCAGACAGGCCACCGCAAATCTGGATAATACGGTCAGACAGCGTCGACTTACCGTGGTCAATGTGAGCAATGATCGAAAAGTTACGTATGTTCTTCATATAGTTAAATAATTATGCCTTACGAATTCCTGGAGGCCGCTGTTCTTAGCCTGACGTTTTTCAGTGCGAAAACGCAGCATTCTACACTACATCTCCGCTACCTGGAAATGGACTTAGCGCCAGGTATAGCGTGAAGAAAGGACGTTTTCTGTTTTAAGACGTAAAAATGACAAAGCCCGATGAATCACCGGGCCTCAGAAGAGAGCGTCTCAACGCGAAGCTGGTCTGGCGCCAGCCCAACGCTGAGAATGACAGGCTGCCACTCCTCGCGCGCGGCAAGCGTCGGGGAGAGGCCTTTGGCAAGCCAGAACCCCCCCAGACCACCTAATGCCGCACCGCACATGGCGGCACCGTCGGTGCCAAACAGCATCTGGAAAACGCCGCCCATGATAAACAGCCCGAGCAGCGGAGAGAGATAGACCAGCATAGCGGAACTGAGCAGGCTGCCTTCCGCGATGCCGAGTTCAACTTTCTGCCCGGCCATCAGCGGCTGTTCGCTCGGCACAGAAATCGTGTGCGAGGTTTGCGGCCCGAGTTTATTCAGCACGCGGCTGCCGCAACCGGCTCGGGATGCGCAGCTATTGCATGAGGCTTTTACATCGCAACTCACCAGCGCAATGCCGTTTTGCCACGAGACTACCGTCGCCCATTCTTTGATCATTGTGCGGCCCTGAATTTAATGCTGTCGGAGATGCGCTTCGCCGTTTGCGGAGGAAGTTCCCCCACAATGGTGATCTCTGCATTATCGCGTACCGTTGTGCTCACCGTACGGCGCCCGGTACGCAGAATTTGTTCAGTGCTGTTTGCCGTTGCGCGATTGATATTCACCGAGAAGCTGAACAAACCATCGGAATAGAGGCGTGATTCCACCGGCGTTTCAATCGTTGGCAGCTGGCGACGGCTGCTGGACACTTCGCTAAATCCTTGCGGGATCCAGGCAGGTACCCAGTTGAAATTAACGGAATCGCCTGCCGGAACGGAAAGCAGCGGCGGTAGGCTGGCCTTAGCCAGATTCTGCATGCTGTTGCCAACCTGGTTGTTCACGCTAAAGGAGATAACGCGGAACTGTTCCAGCGTTTCACCGTCACGGTCAAGCAGGTCTACACGCATGGGGAGTTTGGTTTCCGCGTCAATCCAGACAATATAGCTGTAGCGCGTTCCATCCCGGGCGACAACGCGGATCACCTCACACAGTCTGTCCGCAATACGTGTACGCCCTACCGAAATAAAATCGTAGTAAGGGGCAAGCCGTTTGAAGTCGGTGTAAATGAGTGACGGCAGAGAATCAACGATATAGTCGCCATTGAGCGTGAAAGGCTCCAGGCCGGGTTCGAAATAGCTGATTTCGTTACCACGCTGGACAACTTCCCGACGCGGGCCATCCATCTGTAAAAGCTGGGCGAGCGGCTGATTATCAAGACGGGCATGGCGATAGCGTAACGACTCGACGCCCTGCTTATTGATGCTGATAAATGCCAACTCGTAATTGAGTGACTGGCTGGCCAGATTCATTTGCTGCAACAACGCCCCGGATGATACATCAGCCGAGGCGTTGGCAGAGAAGAACAGGCTACCCGCCATCAGAGACATGGCGAACCAAAGTTGCTTCATTACTGCGATTGCGTTCCTAAAGTTTGGTTTCCGGGCACCTGCACAGCAGCTTGCTGTGTCTGCGCCTGCTCAAACTGAAGCTGTTCAGAGTGCAGACGACGCTGCAACTCGTAATCCTGCAACATCGCATTAATGCGACGGCGCTGCTCCTGAACCTGCTGTTGCTGGCCGCCGCTGGCGGAAGCATCAGCCGGTACGCCCAGGCTTACCGGGCTGGCTTTGCCCATCATCGGCAGTGTGTTAAACACTGGCGCTTCTGGCTGCTGATTAGTTTCAGACTGAGTATTATAGTGCTGGACGCCAACGATAACTGCAAGCGATACGCATGCAGCCACACCCATTTGGGTAAGCTGGCTGGCCCACGGACGCACCTTTTGCCAGAATGGCATTTTCTGCCACTGGTGAGGTGCGGGTTGAGCTTCAGGAATCAGCGGAGTGGTCTGATGAACAGGCTCATTCTCAATCGCCGCCATGACGCGGGCTGAGATATCGAAATGGAGAACCTCGCCGGTGTCACCGCGAAGGGTGTCACGGATGAGATGGTAACTCTCCCAGGTCTCTTGCATTTCGGGAGAATGAGACAGCTCGTTGAGCAGCTCACTATCCACCGTTTCACCATCCATTAAAGCGGAAAGTTTTTCTTTCTGCATGCCTAATACCTTTTCCAGTATCCCGCTATCGTCAACGCCTGATAAGCGGTTGAACTTTATTATCAATAGCTTCTCGCGCACGGAAAATTCGTGAACGTACCGTGCCGACCGGACAATCCATGATAGCGGCTATCTCTTCATAGCTCAGACCATCCAACTCCCGTAACGTAATTGCCATGCGTAAATCTTCCGGGAGCGACTCGATCGTGCGAAAAACGATTTGTCTCAGTTCTTCTGACAACATTAAGTTCTCAGGGTTCGAAATTTCTTTCAATGCGCCGCCACTTTCGAAGTTTTCGGCGTCGATTGCGTCCACATCACTAGAAGGCGGACGACGGCCCTGAGCGACCAGATAATTCTTTGCCGTATTGACCGCAATACGGTACAGCCAGGTATAAAAAGCACTATCTCCCCGGAACGAATCCAGCGCGCGATAGGCCTTAATAAAAGACTCTTGCACCACATCAGGCACATCGCCTGACGGTACATAGCGGGAAACCAGGCTCGCCACCTTATGCTGGTAGCGCACCACCAGTAAGTTAAAGGCTTTCTGATCTCCCTTCTGGACCCGTTCAACCAGGACCTGGTCCGTTAACTGCTCGCTCATCCGAGGTAATGTCTCCCCAAACCTAAATTCCACGCGTTATCGAAACGCCACTCTAAAAATACCGCACTTTGAGCAAGCACCGAATTAGAGTGTCTGATCTTCAATAAGTTCCGTAACGCCTTTGTTTTTGTTCATCGCGCCGCAGACTGTTCATTTTCTCTCATTATAAGTCTGTTCACGATACGCACCACTTTCTGACAAGAAACATCTTTTTCCCGCCAGAAGAGTAACGCAACCCAGTCTTTATTTCATCACAAAATCTGACGCTAACGATCTGCTTCGCAAAATAATTTCACTCATTTACCCTCCGTTTACCTCCGCTTACGCGTTTAGCCATTGCAACTCCCGTTAAAAAAAACGTGCGATAAATCGCATTCAGGTGCTATTCTGAGCCAACACTGTTTAGTAAATTAAACAACAATCATGAACACAACACCTGAACTCCATTGTGATGTACTGATCATCGGCAGCGGCGCTGCCGGTCTCTCTCTGGCGCTACGCCTGGCCGAGCATCAAAACGTTATCGTTCTGAGTAAAGGGCCGATAAGCGAGGGTTCCACGTTTTATGCCCAGGGCGGGATTGCCGCCGTGTTTGATGAGACAGACAGCATTGCCTCCCACGTCGACGATACGCTGATTGCCGGGGCCGGGATCGTGGATGCGCACGCCGCAGAGTTTGTCGCCAGCAATGCCCGCCATTGCGTGCAGTGGCTCATCGACCAGGGCGTCTTATTCGATACGCAGGTTCAACCCAACGGTGAAGAGAGCTACCACCTGACGCGCGAAGGCGGTCATAGCCACCGCCGCATCCTGCACGCAGCGGATGCCACCGGAAAAGAAGTGGAGACCACGCTGGTCGGCAAGGCGCTGAGCCATCCTAATATTCGGGTGCTTGAACGAAGCAATGCCGTTGATCTGATTATCTCCGACAAGATTGGCCTGCCGGGCACGCGTCGCGTGGTGGGCGCCTGGGTGTGGAACCGCAATAAAGAGAAGGTGGAAACCTGCCAGGCGAAGGCTGTGGTGCTGGCTACGGGCGGCGCCTCTAAAGTGTATCAGTACACCACGAACCCGGACATTGCCTCCGGAGACGGTATCGCGATGGCCTGGCGCGCCGGCTGCCGGGTGGCGAACCTTGAGTTCAATCAGTTTCACCCAACCGCCCTGTTCCATCCTCAGGCGCGCAACTTCCTGCTGACGGAAGCCCTGCGCGGCGAAGGCGCCTATCTGAAACGCCCTGACGGCACCCGCTTTATGCCGGACTTTGACGCCCGTGGCGAACTGGCCCCGCGCGATATCGTTGCCCGCGCCATCGACCATGAAATGAAGCGTCTTGGCGTGGACTGCATGTATCTTGATATCAGCCACAAGCCAGCAGAGTTTATTCGTCAGCACTTCCCGATGATTTACGAAAAACTGCTCAACCTTGGCATCGATTTAACCCGCGATCCGGTACCCATTGTGCCAGCCGCCCACTACACCTGCGGTGGGGTGATGGTTGACGATCATGGGCGTACCGATGTGGATGGTCTTTATGCTATTGGTGAGGTCAGCTATACCGGCCTTCACGGCGCGAACCGTATGGCCTCTAACTCACTGCTGGAGTGCCTGGTCTACGGCTGGTCTGCCGCAGAAGACATCACGAAACGCATGCCCTACGCCCGCGAAACAGAGCGCCTGCCTGCCTGGGATGAAAGCCGCGTGGAAAATCCGGACGAGCTGGTCGTGATCCAGCATAACTGGCATGAGCTACGGCTGTTCATGTGGGATTACGTCGGGATTGTGCGCACCACGAAACGTCTTGAACGCGCGTTGCGCCGCATCACGATGCTGCAGCAGGAAATTGACGAGTATTATGCCAATTTTCGCGTATCGAATAATCTGCTGGAGCTGCGCAACCTGGTGCAGGTTGCCGAGCTAATCGTTCGCTGCGCGATGATGCGTAAAGAGAGCCGCGGGTTGCACTATACCCTGGACTACCCGGATCAGCTTGCTGAATCCGGCCCGTCGATCCTCGCCCCGCAGCTTTACATAAACAGATAGAACGCCTGGGTCAGGGCAGTGTAATCTTCGGAATAACGCTGGTCTGGCCCACGGATCACCATTCGATCGTTAAAGCATTCCCCCTCTTTCGGCGAGAGCGCCAGCAGCACGCGGTGCGGCAGTCGGCCTTCGGTATCCGAAATGTCGGTACGCAGACGCAACGTCCAACCGATCTCCTGCGCGATACCGATGAACGTGTTGCCCGTACTCTCAGGCAGGACCACGCAGAAAAAACCCTCTTCGGAGATAAGCTCGGCCGCGCTGGTGAGCAGCGCTTTATGATCGAGGGAACGGGTATAACGCGCCTGTTCGCGCTCGGGTGTCCCGCACTCAACGCCGGGCTCGTAGTAGGGAGGGTTGCTGACGATTAAATCGTAACGCGCGGTTTGTTCAGGCGCCCAGGCGAGCACATCCGCACATTCCACTTTCATGCGGGCTGCCCAGGGCGATTCGGCCATATTGTCACTCGCCTGCTCTGCCGCCTGCGCGTCCAGTTCGACGGCATCAATGGTGACATGCTCGTCCGTGCGCTGCGCCAGCATCAATGCCACCAGCCCGCTGCCGGTACCGATATCAAGAATACGCTTAACCCCTGCGACAGGCGCCCACGCTCCCAGTAAAATACCGTCTGTACCGACCTTCATGGCACAGCGATCGTGAGCGACAAAAAATTGTTTAAACGTAAAACCATCGCGGCGCAGTTGCGCTTTGAGTTGAGACATGTCGGGGCAACCTTCTAAGTGAAACTGGAGTAGCATAGGGGAAAGCGAAGTGGCCGAAAAGCGATATCCATACAAACAGATGAAGATTACAGCCGTAACGTCTATAATCAGCGCCCCACACAGAGGTAGAACATGACTGTAACGACTTTTTCCGAACTTGAACTCGATGAAAGCCTGCTCAATGCACTTGAGAGCAAAGGCTTCACACGCCCGACCGCCATTCAGGCAGCGGCCATTCCGCCTGCGCTTGAGGGCCGCGATGTGCTCGGTTCTGCGCCAACCGGTACGGGGAAGACTGCAGCCTATTTGCTGCCTGTGTTGCAGCATCTGCTCGACTTCCCACGCAAAAAATCTGGCCCGCCGCGTATTTTAATCCTGACGCCGACGCGCGAACTGGCCATGCAGGTGGCCGATCACGCGCGTGAACTCGCGGCAAATACTCATCTGGATATCGCCACCATCACCGGCGGCGTTGCGTACATGAACCACGCCGAAGTGTTCAGCGAAAACCAGGACATCGTCGTTGCGACGACGGGCCGCCTGCTGCAGTACATTAAAGAAGAGAACTTCGACTGCCGCGCGGTTGAAACGCTGATCCTCGATGAAGCCGACCGCATGCTGGACATGGGCTTCGCACAGGATATCGAGCACATTGCAGGGGAAACGCGCTGGCGTAACCAGACGATGCTGTTCTCTGCCACCCTCGAAGGGGAAGCGATCAAAGACTTCGCAGAGCGTCTGCTGGAAGATCCGGTGGAAGTCTCGGCGACGCCGTCCACCCGAGAGCGTAAGAAGATCCACCAGTGGTACTACCGCGCGGACAACCTTGAGCACAAGGTCGAATTGCTGAAACACCTGCTGAAGCAGGAAGATGCGCTGCGCACAATCGTATTTGTGCGTAAGCGCGAGCGCGTGCACGAGCTGGCTGAGATGCTGCGTAACGCCGGGATCAACAACTGCTATCTTGAAGGCGAGATGGCGCAGATCAAGCGTACCGAAGGCATTAAGCGCCTGACCGACGGTCGCGTTAACGTGCTGGTTGCCACAGACGTTGCCGCTCGCGGGATCGACATTCCAGACGTCAGCCACGTCATTAACTTCGATATGCCGCGCAGCGGCGATACCTATCTACACCGTATTGGCCGTACCGGCCGCGCGGGCCGCAAAGGTATTGCGATTTCACTGGTCGAAGCGCATGACTACCTGCTGCTGCAGAAAATTGGCCGCTATGTTGACGAGCCGCTGAAAGCGCGGGTTATTGATGGCTTGCGCCCAACCACACGTGCGCCGAGTGAAAAAATGACGGGTAAACCGTCCAAGAAAGCGCTTGCGAAACGTGCTGAGAGAAAAGAGAAAGAAAAAGAGAAACCGCGCGTGAAGCAGCGTCACCGCGATACCAAAAATATTGGTAAACGCCGTAAGCCAAGCTCTGCCGCATCAGAGACAAAAACGGAAGAGTAAAAAAAAGCCGGGGACAATCCCCGGCTTTTTTATTCACCCCCGTAGCTGAAGCCTTACAGGCTTTCAGTAAAGGTACGCGCGATAACGTCGCGCTGCTGTTCTGGGGTCAGAGAGTTGAAGCGTACCGCATAGCCGGACACGCGAATGGTCAGCTGCGGGTATTTTTCTGGGTGCTCAACCGCGTCCATCAGCGTTTCGCGGCGCAGTACGTTTACGTTCAGGTGCTGACCACCTTCCACGCGCACTTCCGGTTTCACTTCCATTGGAATTTCACGGTACTCGATTTCGCCCAGTTTGCTCACCGGCACGATTTCATCTTCAGCAAAACCCGCTTTCGCGACGACACAGCGCGCTTCGTTTTTCTCGCTGTCCAGCAGCCAGAAAGAGTTGAGCAGATCGTCATTTGCAGCTTTAGTAATCTGGATACCTGTAATCATGTGTTGCCTCCCTAGGCTACATTAACTGATGTCGGCCTCTCGCGGCCAATTGGTAAAACCATTGTTTCTTGTGTGTATATATATCATTCACACCTCGGTGATTTATTGATTTAAATCAACAAAAACACCAACCACATAAAGAGTGTGGTTTGAATTTATTGCTTTAGATCAATTTTATAACCTTACCAATTCAATTTATCCTGCACATTTTCAACATAAATTTAGCCACTTAGCGCACATTTCGGCGTGGAATTTTGCTCACCGGGCTTTAGCAGGTAAGCTAGTCAGAGATTGAGATTCGCAGGAGAGCGAGATGACGACACCTTTAACCTGGCATGACGTGCTGGCAGAAGAAAAGCAGCAGCCCTATTTTATCAATACGCTCAACACCGTTGCGGCTGAGCGTCAGTCCGGACAGACGATTTACCCACCGCAGAAAGATGTGTTCAACGCCTTTCGCTACACCGAACTGAGCGATGTGAAAGTGGTCATTCTGGGCCAGGATCCCTATCACGGTCCGGGCCAGGCGCATGGGCTGGCATTTTCCGTACGTCCGGGCGTGGCGATCCCCCCTTCTCTGCTCAATATGTATAAAGAGCTTGAAGGAACCGTGCCCGGGTTTACCCGACCAAACCACGGCTACCTGGAAAGCTGGGCGCGCCAGGGCGTGCTGTTATTGAACACGGTACTCACCGTGCGGGCCGGCCAGGCGCACTCGCATGCCAGCCTGGGCTGGGAGACGTTCACCGATAAAGTCATCAGCCTGATCAACGAACACCGTGAAGGGGTCGTGTTTTTACTCTGGGGATCGCATGCGCAGAAGAAAGGGGCGATTATTGACCGCCAGCGTCATCACGTGTTGAAAGCGCCGCACCCGTCACCGCTGTCTGCACATCGCGGTTTCTTCGGCAGTAATCATTTTGTTCTGGCGAACGAATGGCTGGAAAAACGTGGCGAAACGCCAATTGACTGGATGCCTGTGTTACCGGCAGAGAGCGAGTAGTATTTGAATGTGCCGGGTCAGGCCCGGCACATGAAGAGGCTTATGCCTTATTCTGACGCCACCATTCGGCCAGCAGTACGCCGGTTGCAACGGATACGTTCAGACTTTCCACATTGCCTGTCCCATCGATTGAGACGCTCAGATCCGCACTGGAGAGCGCCGCATCAGACAGACCATCGCGTTCCTGACCCAGCACCAGCACCATCTTGCGTGGCAGCGTCGCTTTAAACAGCGGCGTACCGGCATGGCTCGAGGTAGTCACGATGGAATAACCCGCTTTACGGAACTGCTCAAGGGCATCCAGCACGCTATCGCCGGTGATCGGCTGTACGTGCTCGGCTCCGCCTTCCGCAGTACGGATCGCAGCGCCGGATTCCAGCAGCGCGGCATCCTGCAGCAGTACGCCTTTCACGCCAAAGTGCGCGCAGCTACGCATGATTGCGCCCAGGTTATGCGGGTTGCCCACATCTTCCAGCGCCAGCACGCAGTCATCGGCATCCGCCTGACTGACCCACTGCTGAACGGTGGTGCCGTTACGTTTTTTGATCAGGAAGCAGACGCCGCCGTGGTGTTCGGTACCGGATGCTTTGGTCAGCTCGGCATCATCAACCACGTGGTAGGCTTTGCGGTTTGCCGCCATCCAGCGCAGCGCTTCTTTAAAGCGCGGGGTTACGCTCTGGATGAACCAGGCGCGGACGATACATTCAGGACGGCTCTGGAACAGCGCCTGGCAGGCGTTCTCGCCATACACGCGGGTCTCTTCCGCACGCTGACGGCGCAGCACTTCCGGGTCGATAAAGCTTTTACCACTGATACCGCCGTGATCGGCCTTTTCTGGCGTTTCGTCGCCAGGGGCACGAGAAACGGTGCGCCACGGGGAGGCGTTATCACGTGAGAAGTCATCCCGCGGACGGTCATCGCGTTTGCGATCGTCACGCTTGCGGTCATCACGTTTGCGGTCATCACCGCGGTTGTTTCTGTCATCGCGGGCGGGGCGACGGCCACCGTCTGCACGAGAAGACGCCGGACGCCCGCCACCTTTTCCGGTACGCGGATTTTGGGTGCGTTTATCAGAGTCATCATCACTGCGGACATACATCACTTTGACCTTGCCGCTTTTGTTTTTCATTTCGTCGTTCATGCTTTTCTCCACCAGCGCTGCGCGAAGCGCGCAGATTACCCGATGTGCCAGCGCATAGCCATAATTTCGTACAAAAGCCTGTGACTATTGTTCTCATTGAATAAAACGCATTGTTGTTTCAAACAGGCTCATTGATAATATGTAACATATTAGAAACATTATCGGCGTCTTGCCGCTGTCCCACGGCTCTATCAGAGGTTAGTTATGAATACCGTATGTGCCAACTGTCAGGCTCTTAACCGCATTCCGGACGATCGGATTGAAGATGGTGCGAAATGCGGACGTTGTGGCCATGAATTGTTTGATGGCGATGTCATTAACGCGACGGGTGCTACGCTGGACAAACTCCTCAAGGACGATCTGCCTGTCGTAGTGGATTTCTGGGCGCCCTGGTGTGGCCCATGCCGAAGCTTCGCGCCGATCTTCGAAGACGTGGCCGAAGAACGCAGCGGGAAAATACGTTTCGTTAAGGTCAATACTGAAGCTGAACCTGAACTGAGCGCCCGTTTTCGCATTCGCAGCATCCCGACGATTATGATTTTCAAAAAGGGTGAAGTGGTCGACATGCTCAACGGTGCGGTGCCTAAAGCCCCGTTTGATAGCTGGCTTAACGAATCACTGTAACATTCACGGGGCACATCTTGTGCCCCGTTCCCGCCTCTGCGAAAATAGGGTTTTTCCTGCATTTCGCCCATGACTGATAACGCTGTTCTTCAATTACGCGCCGAACGCCTTGCGCGCGCCACCCGTCCGTTCCTCGCGCGCGGAAACCGTATTCGCCGCTGTCAGCGCTGCCTGCTGCCGCTGAAGGTTTGCCTGTGCGAGACGCTGGCTCCGAGTACGGCCCAGAGCCGCTTTTGTCTGGTCATGTTTGATACCGAGCCGATGAAGCCCAGCAATACCGGTCGCCTGATTGCCGATATTCTGCCGGATACCGCGGCATTTCAGTGGTCCCGTACTGAGCCCCCTCAGGCCCTGCTCGACTTAGTGGCAAGCCCGGACTATCAGCCGATGGTCGTTTTCCCTGCGTCATATGCAGGTGTCGATCGCCAGGTGCTTTCGACGCCGCCATCCGGTAAACCGCCGTTGTTTATTATGCTGGACGGCACCTGGACCGAAGCGCGAAAAATGTTTCGTAAAAGCCCTTATCTCGACGCACTGCCGGTGATTTCTGTCGATCTGTCCCGCGTCTCCGCCTACCGTCTGCGTGAAGCGCATGCTGACGGGCAATACTGCACTGCCGAAGTGGCCATTGCGCTTCTGGATCTGGCGGGTGATACCGCTGCGGCTGGCGCCCTGGGCAACCATTTCTCCTGTTTCCGGGAACGCTATCTGGCAGGAAAAACCGTTCATAAGGGCAGCGTCACAGCAGCCGAGACGGAAAGCGTTTAAAATCATCAGGTCGCTTGCATTCACAGGAGGCCTGCATGAGCCAGCGAGGGTTAGAAGCGCTACTTCGTCCTAAATCCATTGCCGTCATCGGCGCATCAATGAAACCGGATCGTGCTGGCTATCTGATGATGCGCAACCTGCTGGCCGGAGGATTTAATGGCCCCGTCATGCCCGTCACGCCCGCGTATAAGGCGGTTCAGGGAGTGCTTGCATGGCCTGATGTACAGAGCCTGCCTTTCGTACCGGATCTGGCCGTACTGTGTACAAACGCGAAACGGAATCCGGAGCTGCTGGAATCGCTCGGCAAGAAAGGCTGTAAAACCTGCATTATTCTCTCGTCTCCGCCTGAACAGAAAGCCGAGCTTCTGGCCTGCGCCAGCCGCTATCAAATGCGCATTCTGGGACCAAACAGTCTCGGCCTGCTCGCCCCCTGGCAGGGCTTAAATGCCAGCTTCTCTCCGGTTCCGATCCGCAAAGGCAAGCTCGCGTTTATCTCGCAGTCGGCTGCGGTATCGAACACCATCCTCGACTGGGCGCAGCAGCGTGAAATGGGATTCTCCTACTTCATTGCTCTCGGCGACAGTCTGGATATCGACGTTGATGAGCTGCTGGATTTTCTGGCGCGCGACGGTAAAACCAGTGCGATTCTGCTTTATCTTGAGCACCTCAGCGACGCGCGTCGTTTTGTCTCGGCGTCGCGAAGCGCGTCGCGCAATAAGCCGATCCTGGTAATCAAAAGCGGGCGCAGCCCAGCGGCTCAGCGTCTGCTGCAGTCGCATTCCGGCATGGATCCCGCCTGGGACGCCGCTATTCAGCGCGCGGGTTTGCTGCGGGTACAGGATACGCACGAGCTTTTTTCCGCCGTTGAAACGTTAAGCCATATGCGCCCGTTGCGCGGCGAGAAGTTAATGATTGTCAGTAACGGCGCCGCTCCTGCCGCACTCGCGCTGGATGAGCTGTGGCGGCGCTTCGGCAAGCTGGCCACGCTGAGTGAAGAGACGCTGCAGCGCCTGAAAGATGCGCTTCCGACCAGCGTGACGCCCGGCAATCCGCTTGATTTACGCGATGATGCCAGCAGCGAGCGCTATATCAAGGCCATTTCCATTTTGCTGGATAGCCAGGATTTCGACGCGCTGATGATTATCCACTCCCCTAGCGCGGTCGCGCCGGGCAGCGAAAGCGCGCGCGCGCTCATTGAGGCCGTGCGCAACCATCCGCGAGGCAAATATGTCACCCTGCTCACCAACTGGTGCGGTGAGTTTTCTTCGCAGGAGGCGCGACGCCTGTTCAGCGAAGCCGGACTGCCAACCTACCGCACGCCGGAAGGCACCATAACCGCGTTTATGCATATGGTGGAATATCGCCGCAACCAGAAACAGCTCCGCGAGACGCCGGCGTTGCCCGGGAATTTGACGGCCAATACCGTTGACGTTCACCGGCTGTTGCAGCAGGCGATTGAAGAAGGCGCGACGTCGCTGGATACGCATGAGGTCCAGCCCATTCTGGGCAGCTACGGGATGCAGACCCTGCCGACCTGGATCGCCAGCGACAGCGCTGAGGCCGTGCATATTGCCGAGCAGATTGGCTATCCGGTTGCCCTGAAGCTGCGTTCGCCGGATATTCCGCATAAGTCTGACGTTCAGGGGGTGATGCTCTACCTGCGGACGGCGGCAGAGGTGCAGCAGGCAGCCGATGCCATCTTCGATCGGGTCAAAATGGCCTGGCCGCAGGCAAGGATCCACGGCTTGCTGGTGCAAAGCATGGCTAACCGCGCAGGCGCTCAGGAGTTACGCGTGGTGGTCGAACACGATCCCGTCTTCGGCCCGCTCATCATGCTGGGTGAAGGCGGCGTGGAGTGGCGCCCGGAGGAGCAGGCCGTGGTGGCGTTACCGCCGCTGAACATGAACCTGGCGCGTTATCTGATCATCCAGGCGATTAAAAGCAAAAAGATCCGCGGCCGGAGCGCGCTACGTCCGCTTGATATTGCCGGGCTAAGTCAGTTCCTGGTACAGGTCTCTAACCTGATTGTGGATTGTGCCGAGATCCAGCGGCTGGACATTCATCCGCTGCTCGCCTCCGGCAATGAGTTTACGGCGCTGGACGTGACCCTGGATATCGCGCCATTCGAAGGAGACAGCGAGAGCCGTCTGGCGATCCGCCCGTACCCTCTGCAGCTGGAGGAGTGGGTTGAGATGAAAAATGGGGAACGCGCCCTGTTCCGCCCTATTCTGCCGGAAGATGAGCCCCAGCTGCGGGCCTTTATCTCTCAGGTCACGAAAGAGGATCTTTATTATCGCTATTTTAGCGAAATCAACGAATTTACCCACGATGATTTAGCCAATATGACCCAGATCGACTACGATCGAGAAATGGCGTTTGTTGCCGTTCGTCGCGCCGATGAGGGTGATGAGATCCTCGGCGTCACGCGTGCGATTTCTGACCCGGATAACGTCGATGCGGAGTTTGCCGTGCTGGTACGCTCCGATCTTAAAGGTCTGGGCCTGGGAAGACGACTGCTGGAAAAACTCATCAGTTATACGCGAGATCACGGATTGTTACGCCTTAATGGCATTACTATGCCTAACAATCGCGGTATGGTGACCCTGGCGCGAAAACTTGGGTTTGACGTTGATATTCAGCTGGACGAAGGTATTGTTGCCTTATCCCTCAGTCTGACATCAGCAGACAAACGCGAGTAAGCTACTGGAAATGTTACCCACTTTGGACGGGACTGGTGGTATCATTGTCCGCTTATGTTGTTTGCATAGTACAGACAACCCTTCAATGAACAGAGAAGAAACGCACTGTGATGTTGTCAAAATTTAAGCGTAATAAACATCAACAACACCTTGCTCAACTACCGAAGATTTCTCAGTCAGTTGATGATGTAGAGTTCTTTTACGCTCCCGCTCATTTTCGGGAGACGCTTCTGGAAAAGATTGCCAGCGCCACGCGACGCATTTGCATTGTGGCACTGTATCTTGAACAGGATGAAGGCGGGCGCGCGATCCTGAACGCGCTCTATGAAGCCAAACGTCAGCGTCCGGAACTGGATGTTCGCGTGCTGGTAGACTGGCATCGTGCCCAGCGTGGCCGTATTGGCGCTGCAGCATCAAACACCAATGCTGACTGGTATTGCCGCACGGCGCAGGAAAATCCTGGCGTTGACGTGCCTGTTTATGGCGTCCCGGTGAATACCCGTGAAGCGCTCGGCGTTCTTCATTTCAAGGGGTTCATCATTGATGACAGCGTGCTTTACAGCGGCGCCAGCCTTAATGATGTCTACCTTCATCAGCTCGATAAATATCGCTATGACCGCTACCATCTGATCCGTAATCCGCAGATGGCCGATATCATGTTCAACTGGGTTGATAAGAATCTGGTTCATGGCCGTGGCGTTAATCGTCTTGACGATCCCGAGCGCCCGAAAAGCCCGGAGATCAAAAACGATGTTCGCGCCTTCCGCCAGGAGCTGCGCGATGCGGTCTATCATTTCCAGGGCGATGCGAACAACGAAGAGTTATCCGTTACCCCGCTGGTAGGGCTCGGCAAATCAAGCCTGCTGAACAAAACGATCTTCCATCTGATGCCGTGTGCGGAGCAGAAACTGACTATCTGCACGCCATACTTCAACCTTCCTGCCGTGCTGGTGCGTAATATCATTCAGCTGCTGCGCGAGGGTAAAAAAGTGGAAATCATCGTGGGTGATAAAACGGCAAATGACTTCTTCATTCCCGAAGATCAGCCGTTCAAAATCATTGGTGCGCTGCCTTATCTCTATGAGATTAACCTGCGTCGTTTCCTGAGCCGCTTACAGTATTACGTCAACACTGACCAGCTGGTTGTGCGTCTCTGGAAAGATGAAGACAATAGTTACCATCTCAAAGGCATGTGGGTCGACGATGAGTGGATGCTGCTGACAGGTAACAACCTGAACCCGCGCGCATGGCGACTGGATCTGGAAAACGCTATCCTGATTCATGACCCGCAGCATGAGTTAGCCGCCCAACGTGAACGCGAGCTGGAGCTGATTCGCACCCATACGACCGTCGTGAATCACTACCGCGAACTGCAGAGCATTGCCGATTATCCGGTAAAAGTTCGCAAGCTTATTCGCCGCTTACGTCGTATCCGTATCGACCGACTTATCAGCCGTATTCTGTAATATCCAGGCCCTGTCACCCGCAGGGCTTTTTTATGGAGCCCGTTGATGCGTATTCCTCTGGTACTGAGTGTGCTCTTCCTGAGTGGCTGTAGCCATATGGCTAACGATAGCTGGTCCGGACAGGACAAAGCACAGCATTTCCTCGCTTCCGCGATGTTGTCCGCAGCCGGTAATGAATATGCCCAGCACCAGGGATACAGCCGGGATCGTAGCGCGGCGATCGGGTTAATGTTCTCAGTAGGTCTTGGGGCATCAAAAGAACTGTGGGATAGCCGCCCCGCAGGGAGCGGCTGGAGCTGGAAAGATTTCGCCTGGGATGTCGCCGGCGCAACGACCGGCTATGCCGTATGGCAGATGGCGCGCTATTAAAGTCGAATGCCTTTCCCTTTGCGATGCAGCATCAGGGAGACAACAAACGCCAGTGCCCCCATTCCCGTTACGTACCAGAAGAATGTCGTTTCGCTTCCCCATGATTTAAGCGACAGCGCGACGTACTCCGCCGATCCGCCAAACACCGCGTTGGCTACCGCATAAGAGAGCCCCACCCCTAACGCACGGACCTGCGCCGGGAACATCTCGGCTTTCAGTATCCCGCTGATGGAGGTATAGAAACTGACAATCACCATCGCCACCATCACCAGCGCAAAGGCGGCATACGGTGAAGAGACATGCTGAAGCGCTGTCAGAATGGGAACGGTACATAATGCCGATAATCCGCCAAAAATGAGCATTGAGGTACGTCGGCCAATTTTGTCCGAGAGAGCACCGACGATCGGCTGTATGAGCATAAAAACAAACAGCGCCGCGGTCATGACCACACTGGCGACGTTTGCGTGCATGCCGGTGGTATTCACCAGGTACTTTTGCATATAGGTGGTGAAAGTATAAAAACTGAGAGAGCCGCCCGCAGTGAAGCCAAGAACCATGAGGAAAGCTTTGCGGTTACGCCATAACCCTTTGAATGTTCCCGCCTCCTTCAGCATCCGGACCTCTTTCTGAGAGGTTTCATCTAACTGACGGCGTAGCCAAAGTGCGACAATCGCCAGCACTGCCCCCATTGCGAAAGGAATTCGCCATCCCCAGGCATGAAGTTGTTCGTCCGTCAAAATCTGCTGCAGGATCACCACCACAAGAATGGCCAGCAGTTGACCGCCAATCAGCGTGACGTACTGGAATGAGGCGTAAAAACCTTTACGGCCTTCCAGGGCAATTTCGCTCATGTAGGTCGCACTGGTACCGTATTCACCGCCCACCGATAATCCCTGAAATAAGCGGGCCAGCAAAAGTAGCGCCGGTGCCCAGGTGCCAATCGATTCATATCCCGGTAAGCAGGCGATCACCAGCGAGCCAAAGCACATCATACACACCGAGATCAGCATCGAGGCCTTACGCCCTCGACGATCCGCAATACGGCCGAACAGCCAGCCCCCGATGGGTCGCATTAAAAACCCTGCGGCAAAAACCCCAGCCGTTTGTAGCAGCTGTGTAGTGGTGTTGCCGGATGGGAAGAAAATATGTGCGAAGTAGAGTGAACAGAATGAGTAGACGTAAAAGTCGAACCATTCAACCAGATTCCCTGAAGAGGCGCTGATGATTGCCCATACCCTTCTTCGGGTATCACTGTGAGCCAGCGTCCCGTGTGATGTCATGCTTTCTGTCATTGTGATTATGCTCCTGCCATAAACTGCGGCGTATTGAGCCAGAAGGCTCAATAACCTCGTAAATGAAATGTTATAATTTTGTTATAAATAACATTGCGACAGGGATCACACATTCCATTAGCAGGATAAGGGATTAAGAGAAAGGCCAGGGTGGAGATAAAAGCAAAAAACCCCGCACCTTTCGGTACGGGGTTCTTCTTGT
>NZ_CAMFKT010000007.1:0-193178 GCF_945957325.1 Enterobacter sp. PL1 | reverse complement strand
GTAGTGCCACCCGGCATTTTCGAAAGGACTTAAATCTCGACCTGCGTACCCAGCTCAATCACGCGGTTAGGCGGGATCTCAAACTGGTCAGGCGCACGCAGGGCGTTACGCTGCAGGATCAGGTACAGCTTGCCGCGCAGGCGCAGGTACCACGGGCGCTTGCCGATGATCAGCGACTCGTGGGACATAAAGAACGACGTCTCCATCATCCGGCAGCTTAAGCCTTCCAGACCGCAGCGGTGGAACACCTCTTCCACGTTCGGCGTTTCGCGCCAGCCGTAGCTTGCCACCACGCGCCAGAAGGTCGGGGAGAGCTGCTCAATCTGCACGCGGCGTACGTTGTGAACATATGGCGCATCTTCGGTACGCAGCGTCAGCAGGATCACGCGCTCGTGCAGCACTTTGTTGTGCTTGAGGTTATGCATCAGCGCGAACGGGATCACGTTCAGGGCGCGAGACATGTACACCGCGGTGCCGGGCACGCGGACCGGCGGGGATTTCTCCAGCGAAGCGATCATCGCCTCCAGAGAATTCCCGTGCTCATGCATACGGCGCAGCAGGCGGAAGCGCTCGCTTTTCCAGGTGGTCATGACGATGAACATCACCAGCCCCAGCGTCAGCGGCAGCCAGCCGCCGGAGACAATCTTGTCGAGGTTCGCAGAGAACAGCGGCACGTCAATACACAGGAAGCCCACCAGAATCATCGCCACGAGGAATTTATTCCAGTGCCAGTTACGGTACGCCACCGTGGTGGAGAGAAGCGATGTCAGCACCATGGTGCCGGTTACCGCAATACCGTACGCCGCCGCCAGGTTGCTGGAATGCTCGAAGCTGACAATCACAATCACAACAGCGAAGTAGAGCAGCCAGTTAACGAACGGGATGTAGATCTGGCCCGACTCCATCTCTGAGGTATGAATGATGCGCATCGGTGAGAGATACCCCAGACGCACGGCCTGGCGCGTCAGAGAAAACACGCCGGAAATCACCGCCTGAGAGGCAATGACGGTCGCCAGCGTCGCCAGGATCAGCATCGGCACCAGCGCCCAGTCAGGCGCCAGCAGGAAGAACGGGTTCTTAATCGCCTCCGGGTTTTTGAGCAACAGCGCGCCCTGGCCGAAGTAGTTGAGTACCAGCGACGGCAGCACAACCAAAAACCAGGCCACGCGGATAGGCAGCTTTCCGAAGTGACCCATATCCGCATACAGCGCTTCCACACCGGTGATGGAGAGCACGACCGCCCCCAGCGCCACGAAGGAGACGACCTTATATTCGAGGAAGAAATGCACGGCCCAGTATGGGTTCAGCGCATGCAGCACTTCCGGGTTCGCGATAATGCTGCGTAAACCGAGCGCCGCCAGGATCAGGAACCAGGCCAGCATAATCGGCGCAAACAGTTTTCCCACCAGCCCGGTACCGTGCTTCTGGATCACAAACAGCAGCGTCAACACGATTATCGCCAGCGGGACCACCCACGTATCAAGCTGCGGCGCGATAATCTCCAGCCCCTCTATCGCCGAGAGGACCGAAATCGCGGGCGTGATAACCACCTCTCCGTAGAAGAAGCTGCCGCCAATCAGGCCGATAATCACCAGAACGGAGGTCATTCTGGCGGAGGTGTTGCGCCCTGCAAGGGACATCAGGGTCAGGATCCCGCCTTCGCCGGCGTTATCAGCGCGCATAACGAAGGAGAGATACTTAACGGAAACGACCAGGATCAGCAGCCAGAAGATGAGGGACAGGAAGCCAAACACGGCATCGCGCTCAACACCAAAGCCAAACTGGCCGGACAAACATTCACGAAGCGTATAAAGCGGGCTGGTGCCGATATCACCGTAGACAACCCCGATCGCCGCAAGCGTAATTGCGGGTAATGATTGCTTATTATCAGTGCTCATAGACTAGTCTTTTCGTTTAAATAACAAATGTGTTCCTGGTCCCTTGGCCCACAAAAAGCGCACAGTATGCACGATTCATTGCAAAATCGTACCCCTAAATGCAACCGCATTAATGTAGCGCAAAGAAAATTGCGCCGCACTTCAGCCTATTACCAGCCCTGACTGAAACGTCTATACTCGCTTCAATTGGCCGCCACGACGGCGAAAGGATGCAAAACTATTATGGCTCACTCACATTTATTAGCAGAAAGAATTTCCCGCCTCAGCAGCGCGCTGGAGAAAGGCCTTTTCGAGCGTAGCCACGCCATTCGCCTCTGTTTACTGGCAGCATTGAGCGGTGAAAGCGTGTTTCTGCTTGGGCCGCCGGGCATCGCCAAAAGCCTGATTGCCCGCAGGCTTAAGTTTGCTTTTAAGAACGCCCGCGCGTTTGAATACCTGATGACCCGCTTTTCCACCCCGGAAGAGGTGTTTGGCCCCCTTTCCATTCAGGCGCTGAAAGATGAAGGACGCTACGAGCGCCTGACGACGGGGTATCTGCCTGAGGCAGAAATTGTCTTCCTTGATGAGATCTGGAAAGCCGGCCCGGCCATTCTGAACACCCTGCTCACGGCGATAAACGAACGTCGGTTCCGCAACGGCGCCAGTGAAGAGAAAATCCCGATGCGCCTGCTGGTGGCCGCCTCAAACGAACTGCCTGAAGCCGACAGCAGCCTGGAAGCGCTGTATGACCGTATGCTGATCCGCCTGTGGCTGGACAAAGTGCAGGATAAGTCCAATTTCCGTTCCATGCTGGTCAGCCAGCAGGATGAGAACGAGAACCCGGTAGCAGCGTCATTGCAGGTATCAGACGAGGAGTATTACCAGTGGCAGGAAGAGATCGGTAAAATTAAGCTGCCTGATTCCGTCTTCGAGCTGATTTTCATGCTGCGCCAGCAGCTTGATTTACTGCCCTCTGCCCCCTATGTCTCCGATCGCCGCTGGAAAAAAGCGATCCGCCTGCTGCAGGCCAGCGCCCTGTTCAGCGGTCGCGATGCCGTTGCGCCCATCGATCTGATCCTGCTGAAAGACTGCCTCTGGCACGACGCGGAAGGCATGAATCTGATGCAGCAGCAGCTCGACGTTTTGATGACCGGACACGCCTGGGGACAGCAGGCGATGCTCAATCAGCTGGGGGCGATTGCCCAGCGGCGCATCCAGCTTCAGCAGCAGCAAAGTGATAAAACCGCGCTGAAAGTGAATCGCCTGGGGGGGATGTTCGCCCGCAAACCGCACTATGAATTACCCGCCGAACTCACCAGCCCGACGCTGACCCTGCTGCTCCAGCAGCCGCTCAAGCTGCATGATATGCAGGTGGTGCACGTGACGATTGAGCGCGAGACGCTGGCGCAGTGGCTGGATAAGGGTGGAGAGATCCGTGGAAAGCTCAACGGCATCGGTTTCGCGCAGCCGCTGACCATGGAAGTGGACAGCAGCCAGCACCTGGTGATCCGCGACGTCAGCCTGCAGGGCTCGCGTCTTGCGCTTCCGGGAACCGCCTCTGAGAGCGTCCCCGAAGAGATTAAGCAGCAGCTGGACGCGCTGGACACCGAATGGCACCAGCAGCACACCCGCTTTAGCGAGCAGCAAAAATGCCTCTTTATCCATAGCGACTGGTTAGGCCGCATCGAAGCCAGCCTGCAGGACGTCAGCGCGCAGATCAAACAGGCGCGTCAATGCTAACCCTGGATACGCTTAACGTCATGCTGGCCGTCAGCGAGGAAGGGTTGATCGAAGAAGTGGTGATCACCCTTCTGGCTTCACCGCAGCTGGCGGCCTTCTTTGAAAAATTTCCGAAGCTCAAAAAGGCGATGACCGACGATCTTCCGCGCTGGCGGGATAACCTGCGTCAACGGTTTAAAGAGACCGAAGTCCCCCCTGAGTTAACGGAAGAAGTGGCCTGCTATCAGCAGTGCCAGCGGCTTTCCACGTCGCAGTTTATCGTCCAGCTTCCGCAAACCCTGACGTTGCTCGACAAGGTCCACTCCCCGTTTGCCAGCCAGGCCCGGGGGCTGGTCACGGACAACGCCACGTTCACTCCCGCACTGCACACCCTCTTCTTACAGCGCTGGCGTCTCAGCCTGGTGGTGCAGGCCACCACGCTAAACCAGCAGCTGCTGGATGAAGAGCGCGAACAGCTGCTCAGTGAAGTTCAGGAACGCATGACCTTAAGCGGCCAGCTTGAGCAGGTGCTGGTGGAAAATGAGAACGCGGCAGGGCGTCTCTGGGATATGAGCGCCGGCCAGCTCCGGCGCGGGGACTATCAGCTGATCGTCAAGTACGGCGATTTTCTGGCGCAGCAGCCCGAGCTGATGAAGCTTGCAGAACAGCTGGGACGTTCAAGGGAGGCAAAGTCGGTTCCAAAGAAAGACGCCCCGATGGAAACCTTCCGCACCCTGGTGCGTGAGCCGGCCACCGTTCCAGAGCAGGTCGACGGGCTCCAGCAGAGCGATGATATTCTGCGCCTGCTGCCCACCGAGCTGAGCACGCTCGGGATGACCGAGCTGGAGTACGAGTTTTACCGTCGGCTGGTAGAAAAACAGCTCCTCACCTACCGGCTGCACGGTGAAGCCTGGCGCGAGAAAGTCAGCCAGCGGCCGGTCATTCATCAGGATTTTGACGAGCAGCCGCGCGGGCCATTTATTGTCTGCGTGGATACGTCCGGCTCCATGGGCGGGTTTAACGAGCAGTGTGCAAAGGCGTTCTGTCTGGCGCTGATGCGCGTGGCGCTCGCCGATCGCCGCCGCTGCTTCATCATGCTGTTCTCCAGCGAAGTCGTGGGCTATGAGCTGACGAACCAGCAGGGGATCGAGCAGGCAATCCGCTTCCTGAGCCAGCGCTTTCGCGGCGGAACCGATCTGGCCAGCTGTTTTCGCAGCATCGTAGAGCGGATGCAGGGCGGCGACTGGTACGACGCTGACGCGGTAGTGATATCCGATTTTATTGCCCAGCGGCTGCCGGATGACGTGGTCAATAAAGTGAAGGAATTACAGCGTGTGCATCAGCACCGTTTTCATGCGGTGGCGATGTCCGCCCATGGAAAACCCGGCATCATGCGCATCTTCGATCATATCTGGCGCTTTGATACCGGGTTGCGTAGCCGCCTGCTCAGACGCTGGCAGCGTTAATTACAGAAGAGAACCGACGCTTTCACGCACCTGCTGCGGCCAGACGCCACACTGCACCTGACCAATATGGGGCAGCTGAAGCAGCAGCATGGTCAGACGGGACTGGCCTATACCGCCGCCAATCGTCTGCGGCATTTCCCCACGCAGCAGCGCCTGGTGCCACTCCAGTTTGAGACGATCTTCATCTCCGGTCACCGCCAGCTGGCGCTTCAGCGCCTCAGCATCAACGCGGATCCCCATAGAAGAAAGCTCGAATGCGTCTTCCAGCACCGGGTTCCAGACCAGAATATCGCCGTTCAGACCGGCAAATTCCCCCTCACCGGTGGTGCTCCAGTCATCATAATCCGGCGCACGAACGTCGTGGCGTTTGCCATCAGACAGCTTGCCGCCGATCCCAATCAGGAACACCGCCCCGAGCTCTCTGGCGATCGCCCGCTCGCGGCCTTTGGCATCCAGATCCGGGAAACGGGTCAGCAATTCCTGGCTGTGTACAAAGTGGATCGTTTCCGGCAGGAACGGTGCCAGACCAAACGCTTTGCTTACGGCCGCTTCGGTCGCTTTGATCCCGGCGTAGATCGCCTCAACGGTAGACTTCAGCGTGCCAACGTGGCGCTCGCCATCGCCCATCACGCGCTCCCAGTCCCACTGGTCAACGTAAACGGAATGAATGGGAGACAGGCGGTCTTCATCGGGGCGAAGGGCTTTCATGTGCGTGTAGAGCCCTTCGCCCGCGCTGAAGTCATGTTGTCCCAGGGTCTGACGCTTCCACTTCGCCAGTGAATGAACCACTTCGAACTGGGCGTCTGGCAGCGTTTTCACTTTTACTTGTACCGCTTTTTCGCATCCAGAGAGGTTATCCTGCGTTCCGTCACCCACGCGGCTGAGGATCGGTGCCTGGACTTCAATCAGCCCAAGCTTCTCTTCCAGCTGGCGGGAAAAATGGGATTTTACGAAACTGATCTGGCGTTGTTTTGCGATGTAAGCGGTTTTCATTATTTATACTCCTGCGTCCTGTTGATATTGATTAAGCAACAGAAATGGCACCTTATTCAATAACCCATCAACAAAAAGCCGCCTTCACTTTTGATTCGATAAAATAAGGCGCTAGAATAGAGTGATTCATTAATCTTCATAAGAAAAAGCTATGGAAAATTATCAGATCGACAATCTCGACCGCGGCATTCTGGAGGCGTTAATGGCCAATGCCCGTACCGCCTACGCCGAACTGGCGAAGCAGTTTGGCGTCAGCCCGGGAACCATTCACGTTCGCGTAGAGAAGATGAAGCAGGCGGGGATCATTACCGGCGCGCGCATTGACGTCAGCCCGAAGCAGCTGGGTTACGACGTCTGCTGCTTCATCGGCATCATTCTTAAAAGCGCCAAAGACTACCCTTCCGCCCTGGCGAAACTGAACGCGCTGGATGAAGTCACCGAGGCGTACTACACCACCGGGCACTACAGCATCTTTATTAAGGTCATGTGCCGATCCATCGACGCCCTCCAGCAGGTACTTATCAACAAGATCCAAACAATCGATGAAATTCAGTCCACCGAGACACTGATCTCCCTGCAAAACCCGATCATGCGTACCATCCGCCCGTGATCGGGCAAATCCATTCCCACATTTTCCACATGTAGATCCCAGCTCGTTCACAGCGTACAATGGCCGTCTCTTTATCTGAGCGAGCGATCAATGGCGGACATTACCCTTATCAGCGGCAGCACCCTGGGCGGTGCAGAATACGTAGCGGAACATCTGGCTGAAAAGCTGGAAGAGGCGGGCTTTTCTACGGAAACCCTGCACGGCCCGCTGCTGGAAGATCTCCCGACTGACGGGGTCTGGCTGCTGATCACCTCCACGCACGGCGCGGGCGATCTGCCGGACAACCTGCAACCTTTATATGACGAACTGCTGGAACAGCAGCCCGACCTGTCAAACGTCCGTTTTGGCGCAGTGGGGATCGGCAGTCGTGAATATGACACCTTTTGCGGGGCAATAGAGAAAGTCGAAGCCGCTGTGACCTCCTGCGGAGCAAAACAGCTGGGCGAAACACTCAAGATCAACATCCTCGATCATGACATTCCGGAGGATCCAGCCGAGATCTGGCTCGCGGAATGGAAAAATTTACTCAAAAAAGATTAAAGATCGCGCGAACAGATGTGGATAAGTCTGGTTAAAAGCTCGTATTAACCCGTAGTTATCCAAAGAACAACCGTATCGCAGTTTTTAGCCTGTGTATAAAGTCGCGATCTGATCCCAGCTTATACGGTCCAGGATCACCGATCATTCACAGCAAACGATCCTTTCTAACTGCATGATCTTCTTTATGAGATCGGACTTATCCACACGGGTTCGCGATCCTAATAAGAGATCACAATAGAACAGATCTCTAAATAAAAAGATCTTCTTTTTAATAGCCCAGGATCCCAATGCTTTCTCGAAAGACTAAAGTTGAGTAGAATCCACGGCCCGGGCTTCAATCCATTTTCATACCGCTTTACGCGAGGCAGACCACCATGTTTTATCAGGATCCTTTTGACGTCATCATCATTGGCGGGGGTCACGCAGGCACTGAGGCCGCAATGGCCGCAGCGCGAATGGGCCAGCAGACCCTGCTTTTGACACACAATATCGACACGCTGGGACAAATGTCCTGTAATCCGGCGATTGGCGGCATTGGGAAAGGACACCTGGTAAAAGAAGTGGATGCACTTGGCGGCCTGATGGCGAAGGCGATCGATCACGCAGGCATTCAGTTTAGGATACTAAACGCCAGTAAAGGCCCCGCTGTGCGTGCGACCCGTGCTCAGGCAGACCGCGTACTTTATCGCCAGGCGGTACGTACCGCGCTGGAGAACCAGCCGAACCTGATGATCTTCCAGCAGGCGGTTGAAGATCTTATCGTTGAGAACGATCGCGTCGTGGGCGCCGTGACCCAGATGGGCCTCAAATTCCGCGCCAAAGCCGTGGTGTTGACCGTGGGTACCTTCCTTGACGGTAAAATTCATATTGGTCTGGATAACTACAGCGGCGGCCGTGCTGGCGATCCGCCGTCTATCCCATTGTCTCGCCGTCTGCGCGAGCTGCCGCTGCGCGTCAGCCGCCTGAAAACCGGCACGCCGCCGCGTATTGATGCGCGCACCATTGATTTCAGCGTGCTGGCGCAACAGCACGGTGATAACCCAATGCCGGTCTTCTCGTTTATGGGCAATGCGGCACAGCATCCGCAGCAGGTGCCGTGCTACATCACGCACACCAACGAGAAAACCCATGACGTGATCCGCAATAACCTCGATCGCAGCCCGATGTACGCCGGCGTGATCGAAGGGATCGGTCCACGCTACTGCCCGTCGATCGAAGACAAAGTGATGCGCTTTGCCGATCGCAACCAGCACCAGATCTTCCTGGAGCCGGAAGGGTTGACCTCAAACGAAATTTACCCGAACGGCATCTCCACCAGCCTGCCGTTCGACGTACAGATGCAAATTGTTCGCTCAATGCAGGGTATGGAGAACGCAAAAATCGTTCGCCCTGGCTACGCTATTGAGTACGATTTCTTCGATCCGCGTGACCTGAAGCCGACCCTGGAGAGCAAATTCATCCACGGTCTGTTCTTCGCGGGTCAGATTAACGGCACCACCGGCTACGAAGAAGCGGCTGCACAGGGCCTGCTTGCCGGTCTGAACGCCGCGCGCTTCTCTGCTGAGAAAGAGGGCTGGGCTCCGGCGCGTTCTCAGGCTTATCTGGGCGTGCTGGTTGACGATCTCTGCACGCTGGGTACCAAAGAACCGTACCGTATGTTTACCTCTCGCGCGGAATATCGCCTGATGCTGCGTGAAGATAACGCCGACCTGCGTCTGACCGAAATGGGCCGCGAGCTGGGTCTGGTCGATGACGAGCGCTGGGCGCGCTTCAACGAGAAGCTGGAGCGCATTGAGCAGGAACGTCAGCGTCTGAAAACCACATGGGTGAATCCGCAGACGGAAACCGCTGCTGAAGTGAACGCTCACTTAACCGCGCCGCTGTCGCGCGAAGCCAGCGGTGAAGATCTGCTGCGCCGTCCAGAAGTCACCTACGAGAACCTGGTCAAACTGACCGCGTTCGCGCCGGGCCTGGAAGACGCTGAAGCGGCAGAGCAGGTCGAAATCCAGGTGAAGTACGAAGGTTACATCGCCCGTCAGCAGGATGAGATCGAAAAACAGCAGCGTAACGAAAACACGCTGCTGCCGGAAATGCTGGACTACCGCCAGGTGACGGGCCTTTCCAACGAAGTGATCGCCAAGCTGAACGATCACAAACCGGTGTCGATCGGTCAGGCATCCCGCATCTCGGGCGTGACCCCGGCGGCGATTTCGATCCTGCTGGTGTGGCTGAAAAAGCAGGGCATGTTGCGCCGTAGCGCGTAATTGACATTGCTTTTGGCGGGTGGCGCTTCGCTGACCCGCCCTACTTATTCGTAGGCCCGGTAAGCGGCAGCGCCACCGGGCAAAAAAACTCTCAACAGGTATTCACCGTGCTCAACAAACTCTCTCGTCTGCTGGATCAGGCAGGTATTTCGCTCACCGATCACCAGAAAAATCAGCTGGTGGCCTATGTCGATATGCTGAACAAATGGAACAAAGCGTACAACCTGACGTCTGTTCGCGACCCCAACGAGATGCTCGTTCGCCACATTCTCGACAGCATCGTGGTTGCTCCCTGGCTGAAAGGTGAACGCTTTATCGACGTGGGGACGGGCCCTGGTCTGCCGGGTATTCCGCTGTCGATTGTTCGCCCTGAGAGCCATTTCACGCTGCTGGACAGCCTTGGCAAACGCGTGCGCTTTTTACGCCAGGTACAGCATGAGCTGAAGCTTGAAAACATCACGCCCGTGCAGAGCAGGGTAGAGGAGTTCCCGGCAGAGCCGCCGTTTGACGGGGTTATCAGCCGCGCATTTGCGTCGCTCAACGATATGGTGAGCTGGTGCAAGCACTTACCTGCGGAGAATGGCCGCTTTTATGCGCTGAAAGGGCAGTTGCCAGGCGATGAGATTGAACAGCTTCCGGACGGTTTTGCTGTCGAGTCTATTGAGAAATTACAGATTCCTCAGCTCGAAGGCGAACGTCACCTGGTGATAATTAAGCCAAACAATTTTTAAAAAATTAATAAAAAATGTGGAATTCGTGCTGTTCTTATCATGTTAAAAAACAGCACAACTACCGGGGATTTACCGAGGAGCTTTTAACCTCTGCTTCACTAAGGTTTTTCTTCCGGTTAACGAAGCAATCGTTATTCACCGAGAAGATAGTCATCTTTGAAAATATAAGTCTGCTAAAAGTGGAAGGCAGTAACCAGAACGCAATGTTAATTATTTATTAAGAATGTCAATAAAAGGTTTTTATTGTGTACCGGGCTGTTTTGAAAATAGTTGCGACATTTTGCGTTTAATTTCATAAAGATAAATTTCTGCGATTTGCGCCTTTGATAAATACAACCTTATCGCAAATGTGTGTTTTGTGATCTCGTGCACGCTTTATCGACAACGTTTTCGCGCTGTTTGCAGTTTTGGTCGAAGGTTGACGCTTTCAGCGAAAGTTAAAAAATAGCGGTGGGGAAAAATATTTAAACATTTATTCACCTTTTCGCTACTTAATGTTTGAAATCACGGGTGCGCACCGTATAATTTGACCGCTTTTTGATGCTTGACTCTGAGCCTTAAAGGACGTTTTATACGACACGCGGCATACCTCGAAGGGAGCAGGAGTAAAAACGTGATGTCTGTGTCGCTCTTGAGTAGAAACGTTGCTCGTAAGCTTCTGTTCATTCAGTTTCTGGCTGTGATAGCAAGTGGACTGCTGTTTAGCCTCAAAGACCCCTTCTGGGGCATCTCCGCCGTGTGCGGGGGTTTGGCGGTTGTGCTGCCAAACGTGTTGTTTATGATTTTTGCCTGGCGTCATCAGGCGCATACACCTGCCAAAGGCCGCGTGGCCTGGTCCTTCGCCCTCGGCGAAGTGTGTAAGGTGTTGCTGACCTTTGCTCTACTGGTGATGGCGCTGGCGGTTTTGAAAGTGGTCTTCATGCCGCTGATAGCAACGTGGGTTTTGGTGCTGGTGGTACAAGTTCTGGCTCCAGCTGTAATCAATAACAAAGGGTAAAAGGCATCATGGCTTCAGAAAATATGACGCCGCAGGATTACATAGGTCACCATCTGAATAACCTTCAGCTGGACCTGCGTACATTCTCGCTGGTGGATCCACATAACCCCCCGGCCACCTTCTGGACGATCAACATCGACTCCATGTTCTTCTCGGTGGTTTTGGGTCTTCTGTTCCTGGCCATGTTCCGCGGTGTTGCTAAACGAGCGACCAGCGGTGTACCAGGGAAATTCCAGACCTTCATCGAAATGATCATCGGCTTCGTCCATGGCAGCGTCAAAGACATGTACCATGGCAAGAGCAAGCTGATTGCTCCGCTGGCGCTGACCGTGTTCGTTTGGGTCTTCCTGATGAACCTGATGGACCTGCTGCCAATCGATCTGCTGCCGTTTATTGGCGAGCACATCTTCGGCCTGCCTGCACTGCGTGTTGTACCGTCTGCGGACGTGAACATCACCCTGTCGATGGCGCTGGGCGTGTTTATCCTGATTCTTTTCTACAGCATCAAAATGAAAGGCGTAAGCGGCTTTGTGAAAGAGCTTACCTTGCAGCCGTTCAACCACTGGGCGTTTATTCCGGTCAACCTGATCCTGGAAGGCGTTAGCCTGCTGTCCAAACCTGTTTCACTGGGTCTGCGACTGTTCGGCAACATGTATGCGGGTGAGCTGATTTTCATTCTGATCGCGGGTCTTCTGCCGTGGTGGTCACAGTGGGTTCTGAATGTGCCGTGGGCCATTTTCCACATCCTGATCATTACGCTGCAAGCCTTTATCTTCATGGTTCTGACGATCGTCTATCTGTCGATGGCGTCTGAAGAGCACTGATTTTTTACCAACACTACTACGTTTTAATTGAAACAAACTGGAGACTGTCATGGAAAACCTGAATATGGATCTGCTGTACATGGCTGCCGCTGTGATGATGGGTCTGGCGGCTATCGGTGCTGCGATCGGTATCGGCATCCTCGGGGGCAAATTCCTGGAAGGCGCTGCGCGTCAACCTGATCTGATTCCTCTGCTGCGTACTCAGTTCTTTATCGTTATGGGTCTGGTGGATGCTATCCCAATGATCGCTGTAGGTCTGGGTCTGTACGTGATGTTTGCTGTCGCGTAGTAGTAGTTTTAAAACCCTAAGCCACAGATATTAAAGAGGTATTGTGCTGTGAACATGAACGCAACAATCCTCGGCCAGGCCATCGCGTTTATTCTCTTTGTCTGGTTCTGCATGAAGTATGTATGGCCGCCTTTAATGGCAGCCATCGAAAAACGTCAGAAAGAAATTGCTGACGGTCTGGCTTCTGCAGAACGCGCTAAGAAAGATTTGGACCTTGCACAGGCCAACGCGACAGACCAGCTGAAAAAAGCGAAAGCGGAAGCTCAGGTTATCATCGAACAGGCTAACAAACGCCGTTCGCAGATCCTGGACGAAGCCAAAGCTGAAGCAGAACAGGAACGTACTAAGATCGTGACACAGGCTCAGGCTGAAATTGAAGCTGAGCGTAAACGTGCTCGTGAAGAACTGCGTAAGCAGGTTGCGATTCTGGCTGTTGCTGGCGCCGAGAAGATCATCGAACGTTCCGTGGATGAAGCTGCTAACAGCGACATCGTGGACAAACTTGTCGCTGAACTGTAAGGAGGGAGGGGCTGATGTCTGAATTTGTTACGGTAGCTCGCCCCTACGCCAAAGCAGCTTTTGACTTTGCTATCGAACACCAAAATGTCGATCGCTGGCAGAATATGCTGGCGTTTGCCGCTGAGGTGACGAAAAACGAACAAATGGCCGAGTTGCTTTCCGGTGCGTTAGCACCTGAAACCCTCGCCGCGTCGTTTATCGCCGTGTGCGGAGAGCAACTGGATGCCAACGGCCAGAACCTGATTAAGGTGATGGCAGAGAATGGTCGTCTCCGTGTGCTCCCGGATGTTCTCGAGCAGTTTGAGCACTTACGTGCCCTTAGTGAAGCTACCGCTGAAGTCGAAGTGACTTCTGCGACTGAACTGAGTGACGAACAGCTTGCGAAAATTACCGCCGCGATGGAAAAACGTCTGTCACGCAAAGTTAAGCTGAATTGCAAAATCGATAAGTCTGTAATGGCAGGCGTAATCATCCGTTCGGGTGATATGGTCATTGATGGCAGCGTACGCGGCCGTCTTGAGCGCCTTGCAGACGTCTTGCAGTCTTAAGGGGACTGGAGCATGCAACTGAATTCCACCGAAATCAGCGAACTGATCAAGCAGCGCATTGCTCAGTTCAATGTTGTGAGTGAAGCTCACAACGAAGGTACTATTGTTTCTGTAAGTGACGGTGTTATCCGCATCCACGGCCTGGCCGATTGTATGCAGGGTGAGATGATTTCCCTGCCGGGTAACCGTTACGCTATCGCACTGAACCTGGAGCGCGACTCCGTTGGTGCAGTTGTGATGGGTCCATATGCTGACCTCGCCGAAGGCATGAAGGTTAAGTGTACTGGCCGTATTCTGGAAGTACCGGTTGGCCGTGGCCTGCTGGGTCGCGTTGTTAATACCCTGGGTGCGCCAATCGACGGTAAAGGTCCGGTTGAGCACGATGGCTTCTCCCCAATCGAAGTTATCGCACCAGGCGTTATCGACCGTCAGTCCGTAGATCAGCCTGTTCAGACAGGTTATAAGTCCGTTGACGCCATGATCCCAATCGGTCGTGGTCAGCGTGAACTGATCATCGGTGACCGTCAGACCGGTAAAACCGCGATGGCAATCGACGCCATCATCAACCAGCGTGATTCCGGCATCAAATGTGTGTACGTGGCTATCGGCCAGAAAGCGTCCACCATTTCTAACGTGGTTCGTAAACTGGAAGAGCACGGCGCGCTGTCTAACACCATTGTTGTTGTGGCGACCGCGTCTGAATCTGCTGCACTGCAATACCTGGCGCCATACGCCGGTTGTGCTATGGGCGAATACTTCCGTGACCGCGGTGAAGATGCGCTGATCGTATACGATGACCTGTCTAAGCAGGCTGTTGCTTATCGTCAGGTATCCCTGCTGCTCCGTCGTCCACCTGGACGTGAAGCGTTCCCTGGCGACGTATTCTACCTCCACTCTCGTCTGCTGGAGCGTGCTTCCCGCGTTAACGCGGAATACGTCGAGAACTTCACCAAAGGTGAAGTGAAGGGTAAAACGGGCTCTCTGACCGCGCTGCCGATCATTGAAACCCAGGCGGGTGACGTTTCTGCGTTCGTTCCGACCAACGTAATCTCCATTACCGATGGTCAGATCTTCCTGGAAACCAACCTGTTTAACTCCGGTATTCGTCCGGCGGTTAACCCGGGTATCTCCGTATCCCGTGTGGGTGGTGCTGCTCAGACCAAGATCATCAAGAAACTGTCCGGTGGTATCCGTACCGCGCTGGCACAGTATCGCGAACTGGCTGCGTTCTCTCAGTTCGCATCCGATCTGGACGAAGCAACCCGTAAACAGCTGAGCCACGGTCAGAAAGTGACCGAGCTGCTGAAGCAGAAACAGTACGCACCAATGTCTGTTGCTCAGCAGGGCCTGGTACTGTTCGCGGCTGAACGCGGTTACCTCGAAGATGTGGAACTGGCGAAAATCGGTAGCTTCGAAGCCGCTCTGCTGGCTTACGTCGACCGTGATCACGCTCCGCTGATGCAAGAGATCAACCAGACCGGTGGCTATAACGACGAAATCGAAGGCAAGCTGAAAGCTATCCTCGATTCCTTCAAAGCAACCCAATCCTGGTAATCGTCCGGCGGCTTGTCTCAGGACAAGCCGCCTGGCATTGAGGAGAAGCTCATGGCCGGCGCAAAAGAGATACGTAGTAAGATCGCAAGCGTCCAGAACACGCAAAAGATCACTAAAGCGATGGAGATGGTCGCCGCTTCCAAAATGCGTAAATCGCAGGATCGCATGGCGGCCAGCCGTCCTTATGCAGAAACCATGCGCAAAGTGATTGGTCACCTTGCAAACGGTAATCTGGAATATAAGCACCCTTACCTGGAAGAACGCGACGTTAAGCGCGTGGGCTACCTGGTGGTGTCGACCGACCGTGGTCTGTGTGGCGGCTTGAACATTAACCTGTTCAAAAAACTGCTGGCGGATATGAAAGCATGGTCTGAAAAAGGCGTTCAGTGCGATATCGCAATGATCGGCTCTAAAGGCGTCTCTTTCTTTAACTCCGTTGGTGGCAACATTGTCGCTCAGGTGACCGGTATGGGTGATAACCCGTCCCTGTCCGAACTGATCGGCCCGGTTAAAGTGATGTTGCAGGCCTATGATGAAGGCCGTCTGGACAGACTGTACGTTGTCAGCAACAAATTCATTAACACCATGTCTCAGGTTCCAACGCTCACTCAGATGCTGCCGTTACCGGCATCAGAAGATGACGAGCTGAAGCAAAAAGCCTGGGATTACCTGTATGAACCCGATCCGAAACCGCTGCTGGATACCCTGCTGCGTCGTTACGTTGAATCTCAGGTTTATCAGGGCGTTGTAGAAAACCTGGCCAGCGAGCAGGCCGCACGAATGGTGGCGATGAAAGCCGCGACCGATAATGGCGGCAGCCTGATTAAAGAGCTGCAGTTGGTTTACAACAAAGCTCGTCAGGCCAGCATTACTCAGGAACTCACCGAGATCGTCTCGGGGGCCGCCGCGGTTTAACCAGGTTTACGAATTACGTAGAGGATTCAAGATGGCTACTGGAAAGATTGTCCAGGTAATCGGCGCCGTGGTGGACGTCGAGTTCCCTCAGGACGCCGTACCACGCGTGTACGACGCGCTTGAGGTACAGAATGGTAACGAGAGCCTGGTGCTGGAAGTTCAGCAGCAGCTCGGCGGCGGTATCGTGCGTACCATCGCGATGGGTTCTTCCGACGGTCTGCGTCGTGGTCTGGAAGTAAAAGACCTTGAGCACCCGATCGAAGTCCCGGTAGGTAAAGCAACACTGGGTCGTATCATGAACGTATTGGGTCAGCCAATCGACATGAAAGGCGACATCGGTGAAGAAGAGCGTTGGGCTATCCACCGCGCGGCACCTTCCTACGAAGAGCTGTCCAGCTCTCAGGAACTGCTGGAAACCGGTATCAAAGTTATCGACCTGATGTGTCCGTTTGCGAAGGGCGGTAAAGTGGGTCTGTTCGGTGGTGCGGGTGTAGGTAAAACCGTAAACATGATGGAGCTGATCCGTAACATCGCGATCGAGCACTCCGGTTACTCTGTGTTTGCGGGCGTAGGTGAACGTACTCGTGAGGGTAACGACTTCTACCACGAAATGACCGACTCCAACGTTCTGGACAAAGTATCCCTGGTTTACGGCCAGATGAACGAGCCACCTGGAAACCGTCTGCGCGTTGCGCTGACCGGCCTGACGATGGCTGAGAAGTTCCGTGACGAAGGCCGTGACGTTCTGCTGTTCGTTGATAACATCTATCGTTACACCCTGGCCGGTACTGAAGTATCTGCACTGCTGGGTCGTATGCCTTCAGCGGTAGGTTATCAGCCAACGCTGGCGGAAGAGATGGGTGTTCTTCAGGAACGTATCACCTCTACCAAAACCGGTTCTATCACCTCCGTTCAGGCGGTATACGTACCTGCGGATGACTTGACTGACCCATCACCAGCCACCACCTTTGCGCACTTAGATGCAACCGTGGTACTGAGCCGTCAGATCGCGTCTCTGGGTATCTACCCAGCCGTTGACCCGCTGGACTCCACCAGCCGTCAGCTGGATCCACTGGTTGTTGGTCAGGAACACTACGACACCGCGCGTGGCGTACAGTCCCTGCTGCAGCGTTACCAGGAACTGAAAGACATCATCGCCATCCTGGGTATGGATGAACTGTCTGAAGAAGACAAACTGGTGGTAGCACGTGCGCGTAAGATCCAGCGCTTCCTGTCCCAGCCGTTCTTCGTTGCGGAAGTATTCACCGGTTCTCCGGGTAAATACGTTTCCCTGAAAGACACCATCCGTGGCTTTAAAGGCATCATGGAAGGCGAATACGATCACCTGCCAGAGCAGGCGTTCTACATGGTTGGTTCCATCGAAGAAGCTGTGGAAAAAGCCAAAAAACTTTAACGCCTTAATCGGAGGGTGATATGGCAATGACTTACCACCTGGACGTCGTCAGCGCAGAGCAACAAATGTTCTCTGGTCTGGTCGAGAAAATCCAGGTAACGGGTAGTGAAGGTGAGCTGGGTATTTTCCCGGGTCACGCACCGCTGCTCACCGCCATTAAGCCTGGTATGATCCGCATCGTTAAACAGTTCGGTCACGAAGAGTTTATCTATCTGTCCGGCGGCATTCTTGAAGTGCAGCCTGGCAGTGTGACCGTTCTGGCCGATACCGCTATTCGTGGCCAGGATCTCGACGAAGCGCGAGCCCTGGAGTCGAAGCGTAAGGCTGAAGAGCACATTAGCAGCTCTCATGGTGACGTGGATTACGCTCAGGCGTCTGCGGAGCTGGCCAAAGCGATCGCGAAACTGCGCGTTATCGAGTTGACCAAAAAAGCGATGTAACACCGGCTTGAAAAGCACAAAAGCCAGTCTGGATACCAGGCTGGCTTTTTTTTTCGGCCTTAATTCATGATGAAAAAGATGTAGAATTTTAAGCATCAAACGTTTTTACTTCTCACTCAAACTACCGTCAGGATGCGTATGTCAAACAGTGCGATGAGCGTGGTGATCCTTGCCGCAGGCAAAGGGACCCGCATGTATTCCGACCTGCCTAAAGTGCTTCACACGCTTGCAGGAAAGCCAATGGTGCAGCACGTCATTGATGCAGCGAATGAATTGGGCGCCAGTCAGGTCCACCTGGTCTACGGCCACGGCGGCGATCTGCTTAAAAAGACGCTGAGCGACGACAAGCTCAACTGGGTGCTTCAGGCTGAACAGTTGGGTACAGGCCATGCCATGCAGCAGGCAGCGCCCTTCTTTGCGGATGACGAAGACATTTTGATGCTCTACGGCGATGTCCCGCTGATCTCCGTTGAAACGCTGACTCGCCTGCGTGAAGCCAAACCGCAGGGCGGCATCGGTTTATTAACCGTCGTGCTGGACGATCCAACCGGTTATGGCCGTATCACCCGTGAAAACGGCAACGTTACGGGTATTGTTGAGCATAAAGATGCCAGCGAGGCGCAGCGTCAGATTCAGGAGATCAACACCGGTATCCTGATTGCCAATGGTGCGGATATGAAGCGCTGGCTGTCGAAGCTCAATAACAATAACGCCCAGGGTGAATACTACATCACCGACATTATTGCGATGGCATACCTGGAAGGGCGCGAGATTGCGGCGGTCCATCCGGCGCGCATCAGCGAAACCGAAGGGGTGAACAACCGCCTTCAACTCTCCCGTCTTGAGCGCGTTTATCAGTCCGAACAGGCCGAGAAACTCCTTCTGGCTGGCGTGATGCTGCGCGATCCGGCGCGTTTCGATCTGCGTGGAACGTTAGCGCACGGGCGCGACGTTGAAATTGATACTAACGTTATCCTCGAAGGTCACGTCACGCTGGGCAACCGCGTCAAAATTGGCGCTGGCTGCGTGATCAAAAACAGCGTCATTGGTGACGACTGTGAAATCAGCCCGTACAGCGTGGTGGAAGATGCCCGTCTGGATGTGGCCTGTACCATCGGCCCGTTTGCGCGTTTGCGCCCGGGAGCTGAGCTGCTGGAAGGCGCTCACGTGGGCAACTTCGTTGAGATGAAAAAAGCGCGTCTGGGTAAAGGCTCAAAAGCCGGTCATTTAACCTATCTGGGCGACGCGGAAATTGGTGACAACGTCAACATTGGCGCAGGCACAATCACCTGTAACTATGACGGCGCCAATAAGTTTAAAACCATCATCGGTGATGATGTGTTTGTCGGTTCCGACACCCAGCTGGTGGCACCTGTTACCGTGGGTAACGGCGTAACGATTGCCGCCGGGACAACCGTTACGCGCGATATCGCCGATAACGAACTGGTATTAAGCCGTGTGCCGCAGGTGCACAAGCAGGGCTGGAAACGTCCTGTGAAGAAGAAGTAACAACAAGGCGGGTGGCGCTACGCTTACCCGCCCTACGATTGAGTAGGCCTGATAAGGCGTAGCCGTCATCAGGCAAACCCGGGTGAGGAGATAAACATATATCTCCCCCCACAAGCAGTACCCATAACAATAACCCCACTCTCTACAAGGCTCGGGGCGCCCGGAAAGGGCAAATACAGGTCAGCGACAACGCAGGCATTATGCCTAAATTCGGAATCTAAAATTATGTGTGGAATTGTTGGCGCAGTTGCGCAGCGTGATATTGCTGAAATCCTTCTCGAAGGTTTACGTCGTCTGGAATACCGTGGTTACGACTCTGCCGGTCTGGCTGTCGTCGATGCAGAAGGTCATATGACCCGTCTGCGCCGTCTCGGTAAAGTGCAGATGCTGGCCCAGGCCGCGGAAGAACATCCGCTGCACGGGGGAACCGGTATTGCGCACACCCGCTGGGCGACGCACGGCGAACCGTCTGAAGGCAACGCGCACCCGCATGTGTCTGAACACATCGTGGTTGTGCACAACGGCATTATCGAAAACCACGAACCGCTGCGTGAAGCACTGAAAGCGCGCGGCTACACCTTCGTCTCTGAAACTGACACCGAAGTGATTGCTCACCTGGTGCACTGGGAACTTGAGCAGGGCGGTACGCTGCGTGATGCGGTGCTGCGCGCTATTCCTCAGCTGCGCGGTGCGTACGGTACGGTGATCATGGATTCCCGCGACCCGTCCACGCTGCTGGCCGCGCGTTCCGGTAGCCCGATGGTTATCGGCCTGGGCATGGGTGAAAACTTTATCGCTTCCGATCAGCTGGCACTGCTGCCGGTAACGCGTCGCTTTATCTTCCTCGAAGAGGGGGATATCGCCGAAGTGACTCGCCGCAGCGTAACTGTGTTCGATACCAAAGGCGAGCAGGTGAAACGTCAGGAGATCGAATCGAATCTGCAGTACGACGCGGGCGACAAAGGCGCTTACCGTCACTACATGCAGAAAGAGATTTACGAGCAGCCAAACGCCATCAAAAACACCCTGACCGGGCGCATCAGCCATGGTGAAGTGGATCTGAGCGAGCTGGGCGCAAACGCGAACGAACTGCTCAGCAAGGTTGAGCATATTCAGATCGTAGCCTGCGGTACCTCCTACAACTCCGGTATGGTCTCTCGCTACTGGTTTGAATCTCTGGCGGGCGTGCCGTGCGACGTGGAAATTGCCTCTGAGTTCCGCTATCGCAAATCTGCCGTGCGTCGTAACAGCCTGATGATCACCCTTTCCCAGTCAGGTGAAACGGCAGATACCCTGGCGGCGCTGCGTCTCTCTAAAGAGCTGGGTTATCTGGGTTCTCTGGCCATCTGTAACGTCCCGGGCTCATCGCTGGTGCGTGAATCCGATCTGGCGCTGATGACCAAAGCGGGTACCGAAATCGGCGTGGCCTCCACCAAGGCGTTTACCACTCAGCTGACGGTTCTGCTGATGCTGGTGGCGAAACTGGCGCGTCTGAAAGGTGAAGATGCCTCTGTTGAGCATGACATCGTTCACGGTCTGCAGGCGCTGCCGAGCCGTATTGAGCAGATGCTCTCCCAGGACAAACGCATTGAAGCTCTGGCGGAAGATTTCTCTGACAAACATCACGCCCTGTTCCTGGGCCGTGGCGATCAGTATCCGATTGCGCTGGAAGGCGCGCTGAAGCTGAAAGAGATCTCTTACATTCACGCTGAAGCCTATGCGGCAGGCGAGCTGAAACACGGTCCGTTGGCGCTGATTGACGCGGATATGCCGGTCATCGTTGTGGCACCAAATAACGAACTGCTGGAAAAACTGAAATCTAATATCGAAGAAGTGCGCGCCCGCGGCGGTGTCCTGTACGTCTTCGCCGACAAAGATGCCGGTTTCGCCAGCAGCGACAACATGCACATCATCGAGATGCCGCATGTGGAAGAGGTGATTGCGCCGATCTTCTACACCGTTCCGCTGCAGCTGCTGGCCTATCACGTGGCGCTGATCAAAGGCACCGACGTCGACCAGCCGCGTAACCTGGCGAAATCGGTCACTGTAGAATAAACCCTTCAGGCTCCACCTTCGGGTGGAGCTTTTTTATCCTGCCTGGTTTGTTTTTCATCAATCCTTTCTCATTTTTAATAATGACAATTTGTCATCTTCAGCTACTTTTTTCAGTGTCACATAAAGAAAATATTTCTGAAAACAACCTGTCATAAAAGTGGCTAACTCGATGAAAATTAAGCTTTTTTTTGTTTAATTTTAAGTTAAATTTTCATTGTCATAAAACTGTCATAATTCGTACATTTATCTGTCACCTGTTTGTCCTATTTTGCTCATCGTAGCCACTAAACAACGATTTACGAAAATCTTGCAGGAGACATTATGAAAGTTATGCGTACCACTGTCGCAACTGTTGTCGCCGCGACCTTATCTCTGAGCGCGTTCTCTGTATTTGCAGAAGCAAGCCTGACTGGCGCTGGTGCAACCTTCCCTGCGCCGGTGTATGCCAAATGGGCGGATACCTACCAGAAAGAAACCGGTAACAAGGTTAACTATCAGGGTATCGGCTCCTCCGGTGGCGTAAAACAAATTACCGCGAACACGGTTGATTTCGGCGCATCAGATGCTCCGCTGTCTGATGACAAACTGGCTCAGGAAGGCCTGTTCCAGTTCCCTACCGTGATCGGTGGCGTGGTTCTGGCGATCAACCTGCCGGGCGTGAAGTCGGGTGAGCTGGTGCTGGACGGCAAAACCCTGGGTGACATCTATCTGGGCAAAATCAAAAAATGGGATGACGAAGCGATCGCCAAACTCAACCCAGGCCTGAAGCTGCCTTCCCAGAACATCGCCGTGGTTCGCCGCGCGGATGGTTCTGGTACCTCTTTCGTGTTCACCAGCTACCTGGCGAAAGTGAACGAAGAGTGGAAATCTAAAGTCGGCTCCGGCTCTACCGTTAACTGGCCTACCGGTCTGGGCGGTAAAGGTAATGACGGTATCGCCGCGTTCGTACAGCGTCTGCCTGGCTCCATTGGCTACGTAGAGTATGCGTACGCGAAGCAGAACAACCTGTCCTACACCAAACTGGTGTCTGCCGACGGCAAACCGGTTAGCCCGACCGAAGAGAACTTTGCTAACGCCGCCAAAGGCGCTGACTGGAGCAAATCCTTCGCGCAGGATCTGACTAACCAGAAGGGCGAAGGGGCGTGGCCAATCACCTCTACCACCTTCATCCTGGTGCACAAAGAGCAGAAGAAACCTGAACAGGGCGCTGAAGTGCTGAAGTTCTTCGACTGGGCATACAAAAACGGCGGCAAACAGGCTAACGCTCTGGATTACGCCACCCTGCCAGACAACGTGGTTGAGCAGATTCGCGCTGCATGGAAAACCAACGTGAAAGACAGCAGCGGTAAAGCGCTGTACTAACAGGATATATTTAACGAAGATGGCGGGTGGCGCTGCGCTTACCCGCCCTACGGTTTACTCTGTAGGCCCGGTAAGCGTCAGCGCCACCGGGCATATTCGTAAAAACGTCTCAAACAGAAGAGTAATTTATGGCTGCAACCAAGCCTGCATTTAACCCTCCGGGTAAAAAAGGTGACATGATTTTCAGCGCGCTGGTCAAACTGGCTGCGCTGATTGTGCTATTGCTGCTGGGCGGCATTATCGTGTCTCTGATTTTCTCCTCCTGGCCGAGCATCCAGAAATTCGGTTTCTCCTTCTTGTGGAGTAAAGAGTGGGATGCGCCGAACGATATCTACGGTGCACTGGTGCCGATTTACGGCACGCTGGTGACCTCGTTCATCGCCCTGCTGATTGCGGTTCCGGTAAGTTTCGGTATAGCCCTGTTCCTGACGGAGCTGGCGCCGGGCTGGCTGCGTCGCCCATTGGGTATCGCCATCGAACTGCTGGCGGCCATCCCAAGTATCGTCTACGGCATGTGGGGCCTGTTCATCTTTGCGCCGCTGTTCGCCACGTACTTCCAGGAACCGGTGGGTAACGTCCTCTCTGCCATTCCGTTTGTGGGGGCCCTGTTCTCTGGCCCGGCTTTCGGTATCGGCATTCTGGCGGCGGGTGTGATCCTCGCCATCATGATTATTCCGTACATTGCGGCGGTGATGCGCGATGTGTTCGAACAAACGCCGGTGATGATGAAAGAGTCGGCCTACGGTATCGGCTGCACCACCTGGGAAGTGATCTGGCGCATTGTTCTTCCGTTCACCAAAAATGGGGTGATCGGGGGCGTGATGCTGGGCTTAGGTCGTGCGCTGGGTGAAACCATGGCGGTTACCTTTATCATCGGTAACACCTACCAGCTCGACAGCGCGTCGCTCTACATGCCGGGCAACAGTATTACCTCTGCACTGGCAAACGAATTTGCGGAAGCGGAATCCGGCCTGCACGTTGCGGCGCTGATGGAGCTGGGTCTGATTCTGTTCGTTATTACCTTCATTGTTCTGGCGATTTCCAAGCTGATGATTATGCGTCTCGCTAAAAATGAGGGAGCACGCTAATGGCCACTCTCGAAATGCAAGCTACTGCTGAACTGGCGGAATCCCGCCGCAAAATGCAGGCCAGACGCCGCATGAAAAACCGCATTGCCCTGACGCTCTCTATGGCGACGATGGCATTCGGTCTGTTCTGGCTTGTCTGGATCCTCTTCTCAACGGTCGTTCGCGGGATTGACGGAATGTCACTCTCGCTGTTCACCGAAATGACGCCGCCGCCGAACACGGCGGGTGGTGGCCTGGCGAATGCCCTGGCGGGCAGCGGATTGCTGATCCTCTGGGCCACGGTCTTCGGCACGCCGCTGGGCATCATGGCGGGCATCTACCTGGCAGAATACGGTCGTAAATCCTTGCTGGCGGAAGTGATTCGTTTCATTAACGACATTTTGCTGTCAGCCCCGTCTATCGTCGTGGGTCTGTTCGTTTACACCGTCGTGGTGGCGCAGATGGAACACTTCTCCGGCTGGGCGGGTGTGATTGCGCTGGCGCTGCTGCAGGTGCCGATTGTGATTCGAACCACCGAGAACATGCTAAAACTGGTGCCGGACAGCCTGCGTGAAGCCGCTTACGCGCTGGGTACGCCGAAATGGAAGATGATCTCTGCGATTACGCTGAAGGCGTCGGTCTCCGGGATCATGACCGGTATCCTGCTGGCGGTGGCGCGTATTGCGGGTGAAACGGCGCCGCTGCTGTTTACGTCCCTCTCCAACCAGTTCTGGAGCACGGACATGATGCAGCCGATCGCCAACCTGCCGGTGACGATCTTTAAATTTGCGATGAGCCCCTTCGCGGAATGGCAGCAGCTGGCCTGGGCCGGGGTGCTGATCATTACCCTTTGCGTACTGTTGCTGAACATTCTGGCGCGCGTCATTTTCGCGAAGAAGAAACACGGTTAATTTTTTACGGCGCGGCAGCTCGCGGCGCCGAATGAGGAAATGAGTCAATGAGTATGGTTGATACTGCCCCGGGTAAGATTCAGGTTCGTGATTTGAACTTCTACTACGGCAAATTCCATGCCCTGAAGAACATCAACCTGGATATCGCGAAGAACCAGGTCACGGCATTTATCGGTCCGTCCGGCTGTGGGAAATCCACGCTGCTGCGTACCTTTAACAAAATGTATTCGCTCTATCCGGAGCAGCGTGCTGAGGGGGAAATCATCCTCGACGGCGAAAACATTCTGACCCAAGCTCAGGATATCGCCCTGCTGCGCGCGAAAGTGGGGATGGTGTTCCAGAAACCCACGCCGTTCCCGATGTCCATTTATGACAACATCGCCTTTGGCGTTCGCCTGTTTGAAAAGCTCTCCCGTGCCGATATGGATGAGCGCGTGCAGTGGGCTTTGACCAAGGCCGCATTATGGAACGAAACCAAAGATAAGTTGCACCAGAGCGGGTACTCTCTCTCCGGTGGTCAGCAGCAGCGTCTGTGCATTGCGCGCGGTATTGCGATTCGCCCGGAAGTGTTGCTGCTGGATGAGCCGTGTTCAGCGCTGGACCCGATTTCAACCGGTCGTATTGAAGAACTGATCACCGAGCTGAAGCAGGATTACACCGTGGTTATCGTGACCCACAACATGCAGCAGGCTGCGCGTTGCTCCGATCACACGGCGTTTATGTACCTGGGTGAATTGATTGAGTTCAGTAACACGGACGATCTGTTCACTAAGCCCGCGAAGAAACAAACCGAAGATTATATTACTGGCCGCTACGGTTGATTTGCCTTAGTGCATGTGGAGAAACCATGGACAACCTCAATCTTAATAAACACATTTCCGGCCAGTTCAACGCAGAGCTGGAAAGCATTCGCACCCAGGTGATGACCATGGGCGGCATGGTCGAGCAGCAGCTTTCTGATGCGATTACGGCGATGCACAACCAGGACAGCGAGCTGGCGAAGCGCGTCATTGAAGGCGATAAAAACGTCAACATGATGGAAGTGGCTATCGACGAAGCCTGCGTGCGCATTATCGCGAAACGTCAGCCGACGGCGAGCGACCTGCGTCTGGTGATGGCGATCATCAAAACTATCGCCGAGCTGGAACGTATTGGTGACGTCGCCGATAAAATCTGCCGCACCGCGCTGGAGAAGTTCTCTCAGCAGCATCAGCCGCTGCTGGTCAGCCTGGAGTCGCTGGGCCGCCACACCGTGCAGATGCTGCACGACGTGCTGGATGCCTTTGCGCGGATGGATCTGGACGAAGCGGTGCGTATCTACCGTGAAGACAAGAAGGTCGATCAGGAGTATGAAGGCATCGTGCGCCAGCTGATGACCTACATGATGGAAGATTCCCGTACGATCCCGAGCGTGCTGACGGCCCTGTTCTGCGCGCGTTCTATCGAGCGTATCGGTGACCGCTGCCAGAATATTTGCGAATACATTTTCTACTTCGTGAAGGGTCAGGACTTCCGTCACGTGGGCGGCGACGAGCTGGACAAGCTGCTGGCGGGTAAAGATCCGAAAGAGTAATCCTGTCATCTGATAACAACGCCGGTACTCACCGGCGTTGTTATTTCTAGTGTAATCACAATTTTCCCCTTCATCCGTTGCCTGACGTTCGAAACGCGCTAACGTGAGACGAAAAATAGCAAAGGATGGTATATGAAAAATTCATTAGCGTGCCTGGCGATGGCCATCAGCATCGGGATCGGTACTGGAACAGACGTGATTGCCGCACCGTTGCCGGTCACACCTGACCAGACTACCCCGGTCAGCCGCTATGTGACCCAGGTTAATGCGGATAAAAGCATTACGTTTCGCCTGTTTGCACCCGGCGCAACGCGAGTCTCCGTGGTGACGGGGTCAATGCCTGAAAGCCAGGTTTCCCATGATATGACGAAAGAGAAAAATGGCGTCTGGTCATGGAAAAGCGAGCCGATGGCCCCGAATCTCTACGAATATTATTTCGACATCGATGGTTTCCGTTCAGTTGACACGGGAAGCCGCTATCAAAAACCCCAGCGGCAGGTGAACACCAGCCTGATTCTGGTTCCGGGCAGTATTCTCGACGATCGTCCTGTACCGCATGGCGATCTGACGACCTTGACCTGGCACTCGCCGTCGCTCAAGTCAGAGCGCCGCGTCTATGTATGGACTCCCCCTGGCTACAACGGCACAGGAGAACCCTTACCGGTGCTCTACTTCTACCATGGCTTTGGGGATACCGGGCTCTCTGCCATCGACCAGGGCCGTCTGCCGCAAATCATGGATAACCTGATGGCCGAAGGGAAAATCAAACCGATGCTGGTGGTGGTACCCGACACCGAGACGGAGAGCACTGAGGCCATCCCCGAGAACTTCCCACCGGCAGAACGACGGAAGTCTTTCTATCCGCTCAATGCGAAAGCCGCAGACCGTGAACTGATGAGCGAGATTATTCCGCTGGTGGATACCCGCTTCAACGTGCGTAAAGATGCGGCCGGCCGGGCGCTGGCGGGATTGTCACAGGGCGGTTATCAGGCGCTGGTCTCCGGGATGAATCATCTGGAGAGCTTCGGCTGGCTGGGAACGTTCAGCGGCGTTACCACGACAACCGTGCCTGACGAAGGCGTGGCTGCACGCTTTAAGCAGCCTGAGGCCATTAACCGGCAGCTGCATAACTTCACCGTCGTTGTGGGAGAGCGCGATTCGGTAACCGGCAAAGATATCGCCGGTCTGAAAGCGGAGCTGGAAAAGCAGGGCATCAAATTCGACTATAAAATGTACCCCGGTCTGAATCACGAAATGGACGTCTGGCGTCCGGCCTATGCTGAGTTTGTTCAAAAGCTCTTCAGATAAACCTGTCGCCCTCCCTGCCGGGAGGGTCTGCTTAGCGCGTAATATTCCAACCGCGGGCCTTCCACAGCGCGGGTAGCTGCGCCAGATCGGTGAAGGTCGTGACTTTTGGATGAACGATCGGCTTGTTGTGCGGGTCGGCGCAGAAGTAAAACACCTCCATCCCCGCATCAATCCCCGACTGCGCGCCCGCAGACGAGTCATCCACCAGAATGCAGTGCTCTACGTTAACGTTCATCGCCTTTGCCGCATGGAACATCAGTGCCGGGTCCGGCTTCCAGCGCTGGATATCGTAGCCGCTGAACAGTTTTTCCGGGAAGTGGTGCAGCATCTCAAGCTTGCCGAGCGAGTGCTGCATTTTGCTGACAGGCCCGTTGGAGACCACGCAGATCGGCACCGTCATGGCATCCAGCAGCGCGTTTGCGCCCGGAATCACCTCCAGCTCCGAATCGAACAGGCGCGCAACCTCGGCGCGATACACCGGTTCCAGAGCCGCTTTATCCAGAACGACGCCGTGTTCTTCGTTAATGATGTCGATGATCTCGTAGAGCTTCACGCCCTTAAAGCGCTTAAACACCTCGTCGAGTTCCAGCGTAATGCCAAATTCCTGGAACATGGCCACATACGCGCGGGAACAAATGACCTCACTGTCGACCAGCGTACCGTCGCAGTCGAAAAATACCGCTTCAATTCCGGACATGCCTTTCCCTTTTAACCAGTTTAACGTTTACGTACGGCAGTTCACCGGAACGCAATCGTTGCCGTATAAGCAAATTCAATGAAAAAAGTATCACGTAACCGCCACTATTGTCGCATTTTGGTATAGGATAGCGACGAATTTTCCCTCCTTGTTCGGAAATTGATGATGAGTCAACAACACACTACCCAGACATCTGGTCAGGGTCTGCTTGAGCGCGTGTTTAAACTGCGCGAGCACGGCACGACGGCACGCACCGAAGTGATCGCCGGTTTCACCACCTTCCTGACGATGGTCTATATCGTTTTTGTTAACCCTCAAATTCTGGGCGTTGCTGGCATGGATACCAGCGCCGTCTTCGTGACTACCTGTCTGATCGCGGCCTTTGGCAGCATTCTGATGGGTGTGTTCGCTAACCTGCCGGTCGCGTTGGCCCCGGCGATGGGTCTGAATGCGTTCTTTGCCTTCGTGGTCGTTCAGGCGATGGGGCTGCCGTGGCAGGTGGGTATGGGCGCCATCTTCTGGGGTGCGATTGGCCTGCTGCTGCTGACCATTTTCCGCGTGCGTTACTGGATGATTGCGAACATTCCCGTGAGCCTGCGCGTGGGCATCACCAGCGGTATCGGTCTGTTTATCGGGATGATGGGGCTGAAAAACGCCGGCGTGATCGTGGCGAACCCGGATACGCTGGTGAGCATCGGCCACCTGACCTCGCATAACGTGCTGCTGGGCGTGCTGGGCTTCTTTATCATCGCTATCCTGGCTTCCCGCAATATTCATGCGGCGGTGCTGGTCTCCATCGTGGTGACCACGCTGCTGGGCTGGATGCTGGGCGACGTTCACTATAACGGCATCGTTTCCGCGCCACCGAGCGTCTCTACCGTTGTTGGTCATGTTGATCTGGCGGGTTCCCTGAACCTGGGCCTGGCGGGCGTGATTTTCTCCTTCATGCTGGTGAACCTGTTCGACTCCTCCGGTACGCTGATCGGCGTGACTGACAAAGCGGGTCTGGCAGATGAGAAAGGCAAATTCCCGCGCATGAAGCAGGCGCTGTTTGTGGACAGTATCTCCTCTGTGACCGGCTCATTTATCGGGACCTCGTCTGTGACCGCTTACATTGAATCCTCTTCCGGCGTCTCCGTGGGTGGCCGTACCGGTCTGACGGCGGTTGTAGTGGGTATTCTGTTTCTGCTGGTGATCTTCCTCTCTCCGCTGGCGGGCATGGTGCCTCCGTACGCTGCGGCCGGCGCGCTGATCTATGTGGGTGTGCTGATGACCTCCAGCCTGTCTCGCGTGAAGTGGGATGATTTAACCGAAGCGGTGCCGGCGTTTATTACCGCCGTGATGATGCCGTTCAGCTTCTCGATTACCGAAGGTATCGCGCTGGGCTTTATCTCTTACTGCGTAATGAAGATCGGTACCGGCCGCTTCCGCGACCTCAGCCCGTGCGTCATCGTTGTGGCGCTGCTGTTTGTGCTGAAGATTGTGTTTATTGACGCGCACTAAGGTGCGGTTTGTGGTGTCAGGTGGCGCTTCGCTTTCCTGACCTACTGACGAGTGTAGGCCCGGTAAGCGCTAGCGCCACCGGGCTTTTTTATCAGGCTTTGACCCGCTTAATGTAATCCCCGAACGCCGTCAGCTGGCCAGAGAGATGGTCGCGCGTGCTCTGATCCACCACTTCACCCGTTTGCGGGTCGACCTTGTTCTGAATCACTCCGCCCATAAATTCCGGCTTGTTCATCACCATCGCATCGAGGAAGACCAGGATCTGACGCAGGTGATACTGGCAGCGCGCGCCGCCAATCGCGCCCATGGAGCTGGTCTGGATCAGCACCGGTTTGCCTGACAGCGGCTGCTCAGGTAAACGGGACAGCCAGTCGATGGCATTCTTCAGACCACCGGGTACAGAGTAGTTGTACTCTGGCGTGACGATGACCACGCCGTCAGCCTGGCGAATCTGCTCTGCCAGCGCCTCAACGCTCTGCGGGAACCCTTCTTCCTGCTGTACGTCGGCATCATAAAGCGGAATATCGCCAATAGACGGCAGGGCGCTAATTTCCATACCTGCAGGTGCCAGCTGTGGCAGCGTGCGGGCTACCATCCCGTTAAATGAACCTTTGCGCAGGCTTCCCAGTAACGTAACAACTTTCAACGTATCAGACATGATTACTCCTGTTTCATCATGATGACCCTGATTGGATCAGCTAAGGGTGAATGCTTTTTCTGCCGGTAAACTGGTTAATCGCATCAGACGTGCGGCGGGCTCGTTGGCGCGCTCGGGCACATCAGGAAGGCTACGCCATCCCTGTTGACTGTCAAATTCCCAGATTTTCATGCGTTCGATGGCGGGGGTCACCGCGATGGACCAGATGAGCACATCCTCCGCGTCGCAGAGCGCTTCTACCAGCGTGGCCTGGGTGGCGCGCAGACGTCCGGAGCCAGGCAACAGCTGCAGCAGGCTGGCGTCGTCTGAGGCGCATCCGCAGAGCTTGCGAATGCTCTGGCGCAGGGTAATGAGCTGGGCTCTGGCTTCAACAGGATCGTTCTGGTTGCGTACCCACAGCTTCTCATTGCTGGAGAGCGGATAGTCTTCATGCGCGTTACCACCGTGGAAGCTGCGCGTCGCGCGCTGAAGCTCCATATCGAGCCCACAGTCCCCTTCGGTGGTCAGCGCAACCCCAATGATATTGCCCGTGTAGGCAATGGAAAAACGAGGGAGATCCGGGTCCGCAAAGACCGGGCGGCCTTCTGGCTGGGTAATGATGTCCGGCAGCTCGCTGGTGCCGTACAGCATAAACATCAGTTCTGCGAGAAGCGCTCGGGACGCTAAAAACCGCGACCTGCGATGCTCCGGAAGCGTGAGTGCTTCACGGTGACAGGCTGAAGAAATTCTTGCCGATACGAGACGTCCTTCTGTAAGTATCCCTCTTGCAAAGTGCGTAGCCATTTTTCGCTCCTTGATAATGGTCGTAATCGGTTAAACGGTTACATGATTATCGCTTAACTTGCCTCCTGTTTTAATCAGTAAATGGAAGTAAGAGAAGCCTTAGGACCGAACTTTACATTTTCTTAGGCAAAAATTGGATCGCTCGCACCGTACAGCGCCTTGATGGTCTCCCGCAGCCAGAGAATTTTGGGATTATGGCTGTTCCGTTTATGCCAGATCAGCGTGAAGGGCACGGTCAATTTATCCGCCTGCTCCTCATCAATGGGGATCGGAAGCGCGATCAGCTTACGCTGGTGGAGTTCATTGTAGTGGTGACAGTAGTGCGGGGCGGTGGCGATATAGTGATGGCCGGGCTGCGCCGCCATAAACATCGCCTGTTCGAAGCCCGGCAGGCTCATGGCGATAGTGCGATCGCGTCCCATCTCCTTTAACACCTCATCAAGCGCCCAGGTATCGCTGCGTTCCCAGAAGATGCTGATGTGGGGATAGCGCAGGAAGGTCTCCAGATTCCATTCTTGCTGAAGCGCCGGATGATCCTCGCGCAGATAGACGCAGGGGCGGTCGCTGAACAGGATTTCGTAGTCGATAAACCACGGCATCAGCTTAAGCAGCTCGCGGGATCGCGGATGCGTTTCACGCCCGGTGAAGCCCAAATCCACCTCGCCACGCGTAATCGCGTCCAGCGAGTCGTAATCCCACTGGCGCATTTTCACCGTCGCCTGTGGATAGCGCTGGTTCACCTGCTCCAGCAGGGTATTGAAGCGGATCAGCATCAGCGGCGTTTCCGCGGCCAGCACGAACGTCAGCCCGCCCGGAGAATCATGATGGAATTTATCGAGGATCTGGTTGCCGATTTGCATCCAGTCAGCCAGATCCTGCTCCAGGCTCACCGTCAGCGGCGTCGGCAGCAGCCCTAGCGGCGTTTTGACAAACAGCGGGTCGTCAAACCAGTCACGCAGCTTGGCCAGTGATTTACTCACCGCCGACGGCGTCACGTTCATCCGCTTCGCCGCCTTGGTAACGCTGCGCTCCTGCAGCAAAAGCTGCAGGCACAGCAACAGGTTAAGATCGAGACTGCTGATGGGCTTCTTCATAGTGCGCCGCGGGCTGGATGACCATAAGTAAGGTAATGCAGACTATGCTACAGCCAATCAGAACCCCGATCAGCATATTCAGCGCGTTCAGGCCAACTACGGCTGCCAGCCAAATCCACAGCGACGAGCCGCAGACCTGCGCGATCCCCAGCACCGAACTCGCCACGCCTGCCCGCAGCGAGAAGGGACCAAGCGCCTGGCTCATCGCCACGCCAAAGCCAACCGAGAACCCGGCGCAAATGAGCGTAATGCCCACCAGCATCACCGCATGTGAGCTGGTGGTCGCCAGGATCGCGCCTGCGGCAAGGAATAAAACCTGTGAGGTCACCATCAGCGTGCGCTGGCGGAAGATATTCAGCGCAAACGGCGTCGAAAACGAAACGGCCATACTGACCATCGCGGTTAATGCCATCACCGTGGAATACTCACCGCGATCGAAGCCCATGGTCTCCATCAGCAACACCGGGGAAACGTTTACATAGGTCAGGATCACCGCCACGCTTAACGTGGTCACGGTCAGACGGCTGAGGAAAAAGCGGTTTAGAAGCTTCTCTGCCGGGTGAAGGGTTGCGGTATGGCCGGTATTCTGCGAGCCCGGGTGGGTCTCTTTCAGCACGGCAATCGACAGGACAAACACCAGCGTGCCCATGGCAGCCATGGTCCAGAACAGGCTCTGCCACGGGAACTTCAGCATGATCAGATAGCCCACGACCGGGGCCAGCACCGGGATGATACAGGTAATGCCGTTCAGCATCGACAGCACTTTGGCGCGACGCTGGGCGCTTAGGGTGTCGCGCAAAATGGCAAACGCCACCACGTAGCAACCGCCCGCACCGATGCCCTGGATAAAGCGCCCGGCCAGAAACACGGTGCTGTTTTGCGCCTGCGAGCAGAGAAGGGACGCCAGGGCAAAAACGATGGCACCGGCGATAGCGACAGGCTGACGGCCTGCTTTATCCGCGATCTTCCCGGCAAACACCATCGACGACGCCATCCCGGCGAGGTAAGCCGAAAACGCAATATGCAGCTGCGCTTCGCTGGCGCCCAGATCGCGGGCGATATGCGGTAATCCCACCAGATACATATCAATACCGGACGGATAAAGCAGAACTAATGCGAAACTACAAAACAGAAAACGCGCCATAAACCCCCCATAGATGCAGGCATGCAGGATAGGGGGTGAAAAGGGATTAGGCGAGTTGCCATTTGGACAATGGTAATTTCCTGAGAGGAAAACCAATCTCTCACTGTTTTATGTATCTAACCTTTGCGAGAAGATACTTCGGATTAACAGGGAGACAAGGCTATGAAATTGTCTGTTTCAGTTATTTTGCAACAGTAGTATTTTAATTAATGAATATCTCCTTTTTTGGTAGGAGATATAGATAATCGACCCATTGCAAATTTTATATAAATTATTAAATAATTCTGTTCTGAAACCGATAACTAAAGAAAACATCTTTTTACTACAAACAGCTCAGCCTCAAGGACATAAAAATGGAAGAAACCGAGTTTTACAGAAATGGGAATGTTAGCATTACTAATGCAAGGTTTATCGTAGGTTCAACAACATATGCAATGAATGGTGTGACATCAGTTAAACGTGGTCAAACAGATCCTTCAAAGGTTGGACCAATCATTTTGGTATTGATTGGTATCGCAATGGTATTCATCGCCGCATCTTTATTGACGAAAGCAATTGGTGTGGTCATTGTGGTGGTTGCTATTGCATGGTTTAAAGCAATCAAGCCTGATTATATTGTTTACCTGAATAGTTCCTCTGGAGAGTCACAGGCACTGACCAGTCAAGATAAACAATATATTGACGATGTGATTAATTCCTTGAACAACGCCATAATTCATCGCGGTTAATATAACTACAGGTGACTTATGAATACGTGATTATTATAAGTCGCCTGTAGATATTGAACACCCCCGATAAGTGATTACTTACCAATACAGAAGCTCGAGAAGATCCGTCCCAGCAGATCGTCCGACGTAAACTCACCGGTGATCTCGCTCAGATTCTGCTGCGCCAGACGCAGCTCTTCCGCCAGCAGTTCACCTGCCCACGCGCCAATCAGCTGCGCTTTGCCCTGGTCAAGATGGCGTGCCGCCTCTTCCAGCGCCTGCAGGTGACGGCGACGCGCCAGGAAGCCGCCTTCCATGCTGGTATCAAAGCCCATGCTCTGCTTGAGGTGGTTACGCAGGTCATCCACGCCTTCACAGGTCCGCGCCGACAGGCGAATCAGTGAGTGACCATTCACATCGCTGATACCGAGCGTTTCGCCGGTCACGTCTGCCTTGTTGCGCACCACGGTGATCGGCAGTTTGGCCGGCAGACGGGCAATAAAGTCCGGCCAGATCTCTGCCGGGTCAACGGCGTCGGTCGTGGTGCCGTCCACCATAAACAGCACGCGGTCGGCCTGCTCGATCTCCTGCCAGGCGCGTTCGATACCGATGCGCTCAACCTCGTCGCTGGCATCGCGCAGACCGGCGGTATCGATGATGTGCAGAGGCATGCCGTCGATGTGAATGTGCTCGCGCAGCACGTCGCGAGTGGTGCCGGCAATGTCGGTTACGATTGCCGCTTCACGGCCCGCCAGGGCGTTCAGCAGGCTCGATTTCCCGGCGTTCGGGCGTCCGGCAATCACCACCTTCATCCCTTCACGCAGCAGGCTGCCCTGGCGCGCTTCTGCACGAACGGCGTCGAGATCGGCCATCACCTGGTTGAGCTGGGCTTCGATTTTGCCGTCAGAGAGGAAGTCGATCTCCTCGTCCGGGAAGTCGATAGCCGCTTCCACGTAGATCCTAAGGTGAGTAAGTGCTTCCACAAGGTGATTCACACGCGCGGAGAATGCGCCCTGGAGCGAGTTCAGAGCAGAACGGGCCGCCTGTTCAGAACTGGCGTCGATCAGGTCAGCAATGGCCTCAGCCTGCGCCAGGTCGAGCTTGTCGTTGAGGAAGGCACGTTCGGAGAACTCGCCCGGCTTCGCAATGCGCAGGCCCGGCAGGGTCAGGATACGTTTTAACAGCAGGTCGAGGATAACCGGGCCGCCGTGGCCCTGAAGCTCCAGCACGTCTTCACCGGTAAAGGAGTTCGGGCCGGGGAACCACAGCGCAATGCCCTGGTCCAGCGGCGTGCCGTCGGCATCTTTAAACGGCAGGTAATCAGCGTAGCGCGGCTTTGGCAGTTTACCCAGCACCGCTTCGGCCACCTCGCGTGCCTTCAGGCCGGAGATACGCAGAATGCCTACACCACCGCGTCCCGGTGGGGTTGCCTGGGCGACGATAGTGTCGTTATGGCTCATGGTTGGTCTCGTTCAATACAAATAAAAAAGGCGGTCAATCGACCGCCCTTATTTTAGCGTTAACTTATCGGATCAGGACTTTTTCTTTTCGCGGCTATGCAGGCCACGTTTTTCCAGACCACGGTAAATCAGCTGCTGCTGGATGATGGTCACCAGGTTGCTGACGATATAGTACAGCACCAGACCTGACGGGAACCACAGGAAGAACACGGTGAAGATGACCGGCATAAAGGTCATGATCTTCTGCTGCATCGGGTCGGTCACGGTGGTCGGCGACATCTTCTGGATGAAGAACATCGTCACGCCCATCAGGATCGGCAGGATGTAGTACGGGTCCTGTGCGGACAGGTCATGGATCCACAGCGCGAACGGCGCGTGGCGCAGCTCAACGGAACCCATCAGCATGTAGTACAGCGCAAGGAAGATTGGCATCTGAATCAGCAGCGGGAAGCAACCACCCAGTGGGTTCACTTTCTCTGCTTTGTACAGGGCCATCATTTCCTGGCTCTGACGCTGTTTGTCATCGCCCAGACGCTCACGCATTGCCTGAATCTTCGGCTGCAGCATGCGCATCTTCGCCATGGAGGTGTACTGCGCTTTAGTCAGCGGGTACATGATGCCACGAACGATGAAGGTGATAACGATGATGGAGAAGCCCCAGTTACCCAGGAAGCTGTGGATGAACTTCAGCAGCTTAAACAGCGGCTGAGAGATGAACCACAACCAACCGTAATCCACGGTCAGATCCAGGTGCGGCGCAACAGCGGCCATTTTGTCCTGAATTTCCGGGCCAACCCACAGGGTGCTGGCCAGCTTACCGGTTTGACCCGGCTGTACCAGAACCGGCTGAGATTTGTAGCCGATGGCTGCAAGGCCGTTACCCAGGTTCGCGGTATAGAAGTTGTTGGTACCGTCGTTATTTGGCACCCACGCCGTCGCGAAATACTGCTGCAGCATTGCCACCCAACCGCCTTTAGCGCTGACGTTCAGGTTTTCGTTATCGGCAATGGTGTCGAATTTGTATTTCTCGTACTTCGCGTCAGGCGTGGAGTACGCCGCGCCACGGAAGGTGTGCAGCGCAAAGTTGCTGCTTCCGGTGTCACGGTGAGACGGCAGATTGATGGACTGCTTCAGCTGGCCAAAGGTCGACAGCTCCAGCGGTTTCGCACTGGCGTTCTGAACGCTGTAGCCCACGTTCACCGCATACTCACCGCGCTTCAGGGTGAAGGTTTTGGTGAAGGTGTTGCCTGCGGCGTCGGTATAGGTCATCGGGATAACGAGTTCGTTCTGGCCATCAGCCAGCACAAAGGTGTCGTTCTCGACGTTATACAGTGGACGCGCACCGTTAGCCGGGTTATCCGGGCCGTCACGACCGGTCAGGCCGCTCTGCGCCTGATAGATAAACTCAGGCGTGGTTTCCAGTAACTGGAACGGTTCGTTAGACTTCAGCTCTTTCGGGTAGGTCAACAGCAGCGCCTGCTCAACATCACCACCACGGGTGTTGATTGTCAGCTCAAGCACATCGGTCTTAACCGTAATCTGTTTCCCCTGGCCACTGGCCGGTACGCCCTGGTCGGCGGCGCTACCCGCTGCGGTGGTCGTAGTCTGCGTGGTCTGCTGCTGGGGTTGAGGATTTTTATCCTGCTCCCATGCCTGCCAGATCATGAAAGACACGAACAACAAAGCGATGATAAGAAGATTGCGTTGCGAATCCATCGTTAGTGTTCTCTGGTATCAAAGGGTCCTGGGGGGACGGGGTCGTCTCCACCGGGGTGTAAAGGGTGGCATTTTAATACGCGTTTCACCGTCAACCAACTGCCTTTTATCACTCCAAACCTGCGCAATGCCTCAATTCCGTAGCTTGAGCATGTTGGTGTGAAACGGCAGTGCGGCCCGAGTAGCGGACTAATCAGGCGTTGATAGACCCGAATGAGGGCTATCAGGACCCGGGAGCCAGGCGACAGTGGCGGCGCCATAATTTTTCCAACGCTTCCGAGAGAGCACGGTTATCGAGGTCGGCAACCCCTTTCTTCGCCACCACCACGAAATCCATTGAAGGCAGTTCGTGCTGACGTAAACGGAAGCTTTCACGCGTCAGACGTTTAATCCGATTGCGTTCATGCGCACGCTTAACATTTTTCTTGGCGACTGTGAGACCGATGCGGGGATGCCCCAGCGAATTTTGGCGGCCGAGGATGGTGATTTGCGGCGTGCCAGCCCGTTGTGGCTGCTGGAAGACGAAAGTGAAATGAGCGGGAGTTAACAAACGTAACTCCCTGGGAAATGCTAGCTTAACCACTCAGGGGTTAGCTTTATTACTTGGAAACGGTCAGACGAGCGCGGCCTTTAGCACGACGACGTGCCAGAACCTGACGACCATTTTTAGTAGCCATACGAGCACGGAAGCCGTGAGAACGGTTGCGCTTCAGTACAGACGGTTGAAAAGTGCGTTTCATGGCGATTTCTACCTAAACTTGAATAAATTCACTGACTTTTGCGTATACCCGAACGAGTTTCGAACGACTAACGCCTCAGCGTGGGTGATTAAAGAGGCCGGATTGTAATAATTGTACACTCCGGAGTCAATTCTCTTTCCTTATTTCCCGCGTATTTCCGCACGTTTTCGCGTGGAAAATGAGCAACGGACGACGCAGGAAGATGAGCATCACGCGCCGGGTCGAGGATTATACGGGCTCACCGATAAAGCGCAAGGATCGTCCCGGATCTTCGTTAGATCATTTAAGCAATAAATTGGCTGTGCTCATTAATTTTTCCAATATGCGGGCTAAATCGTGGGGCACTCGCACCAGGATCGTTTACACTTAACCGGTTTCTGATCTTCCTGTGGATAAATCGGGAAGAATCTGTGAGAAACAGAAGATCTCTGGCTCAGTTTAGGCTATGATCCGCGGTCCCGATCGGGATCCCAGGATCCTGGTCAGGATAAATTGCAGATAGCAATTCGCACGTCCCCCTTTACACAGGGTCATGCCGATGTGCGCCAACAATCATGAATATTCAATAGTTTTCTTTTATTGTTCGAGTGGAGTCCGCCGTGTCACTTTCGCTTTGGCAGCAGTGTCTTGCCCGATTGCAGGATGAGTTACCAGCCACAGAATTCAGTATGTGGATCCGCCCGTTGCAGGCGGAACTGAGCGATAACACGCTGGCTTTGTACGCGCCAAACCGTTTTGTGCTCGATTGGGTAAGGGACAAGTACCTTAATAACATCAATGGACTGCTGAACGATTTCTGCGGGTCAGATGCCCCACAGCTGCGCTTTGAAGTGGGCACAAAGCCGGTCACCCAAACCGTACGTGAAACCGTGAATGTGGCTGCGCCTGCTCAGGCCGCACCCGCGCCGGCCCCTCGCGTCGCTCCTGCTCGTCAGGGTTGGGATAATGTTCCTGCACCGGCTGAGCCAACCTACCGCTCTAACGTAAACGTCAAACACACGTTCGATAACTTCGTTGAAGGTAAGTCGAACCAGCTGGCGCGCGCGGCGGCTCGCCAGGTTGCTGATAACCCCGGTGGGGCCTACAACCCGCTGTTCCTGTATGGCGGCACGGGTCTCGGTAAAACGCACCTGCTGCACGCGGTGGGCAACGGCATTATGGCGCGCAAGCCCAATGCCAAAGTGGTGTATATGCACTCCGAACGCTTCGTTCAGGACATGGTAAAAGCCCTGCAAAACAATGCGATCGAAGAGTTTAAACGCTACTACCGTTCCGTTGACGCGCTGCTGATCGATGACATTCAGTTCTTTGCCAATAAAGAACGATCGCAGGAAGAATTTTTCCACACCTTCAATGCCCTGCTGGAAGGCAATCAGCAGATCATTTTGACCTCGGATCGTTATCCAAAAGAGATCAACGGCGTTGAAGATCGTCTGAAATCCCGCTTCGGCTGGGGCCTGACCGTGGCGATCGAGCCACCGGAGCTGGAAACCCGCGTCGCGATCCTGATGAAGAAAGCCGATGAAAATGACATTCGCCTGCCGGGTGAAGTGGCGTTCTTCATTGCCAAGCGTCTGCGCTCCAACGTGCGTGAGCTCGAAGGGGCACTGAACCGCGTTATCGCCAATGCCAACTTTACCGGTCGTGCGATCACCATCGATTTTGTGCGTGAAGCGCTGCGTGATTTGCTGGCATTGCAGGAAAAACTGGTCACTATCGACAATATTCAAAAGACGGTGGCTGAGTACTACAAGATCAAAGTGGCAGATTTACTGTCTAAACGTCGTTCCCGCTCGGTGGCGCGCCCGCGTCAGATGGCGATGGCGCTGGCAAAGGAGTTAACCAACCACAGTCTGCCGGAAATCGGCGATGCGTTTGGTGGCCGTGACCATACGACCGTGCTGCACGCCTGTCGCAAGATTGAGCAGTTACGCGAAGAAAGCCACGACATAAAAGAAGATTTTTCCAATCTAATCAGAACATTATCATCGTGACGCTATGAAATTTACCGTTGAACGTGAACATTTATTAAAACCGCTGCAACAGGTGAGTGGCCCATTAGGCGGCCGCCCAACGCTGCCTATTCTCGGAAACCTGCTGCTTCAGGTCGCGGACGGTACGCTGTCGCTGACCGGTACAGATCTGGAAATGGAAATGATCGCGCGCGTTACGCTGACGCAGCCGCACGACGCGGGCGCGACCACGGTTCCGGCACGTAAATTCTTTGATATCTGCCGCGGGCTGCCGGAAGGCGCTGAAATCGCCGTGCAGCTGGAAGGCGACCGTATGCTGGTGCGCTCTGGCCGCAGCCGTTTCTCGCTCTCCACGCTGCCTGCAGCGGACTTCCCGAACCTGGACGACTGGCAGAGCGAAGTGGAATTCACCCTGCCGCAGGCGACGATGAAGCGTCTGATTGAAGCCACCCAGTTCTCCATGGCGCATCAGGACGTTCGTTACTACTTAAACGGCATGCTGTTCGAAACCGAAGGTGAAGAGCTGCGTACCGTGGCGACCGACGGCCACCGTCTGGCGGTCTGTTCCATGCCGATTGGCGACTCGCTGCCAAACCATTCGGTGATCGTGCCGCGTAAAGGGGTGATTGAGCTGATGCGTATGCTCGACGGCGGCGACACGCCGCTGCGCGTGCAGATCGGCAGCAATAACATCCGCGCCCACGTGGGCGATTTTGTCTTCACATCGAAGCTGGTTGACGGCCGTTTCCCGGATTATCGCCGCGTATTGCCGAAGAACCCGGACAAAACGCTGGAAGCCGGTTGCGACAGCCTCAAGCAGGCGTTTGCGCGTGCGGCTATTCTCTCTAACGAGAAATTCCGCGGCGTGCGCCTGTACGTGAGTGAAAACCAGATCAAAATCACCGCCAACAACCCGGAGCAGGAAGAGGCAGAAGAGATTCTGGACGTCACCTACGCCGGGGCTGAGATGGAAATCGGCTTCAACGTTAGCTACGTGCTGGATGTGCTGAACGCGCTGAAATGCGAGAACGTGCGCATCCTGCTGACCGACTCCGTTTCGAGCGTACAGATTGAAGATGCCGCATCACAGTCGGCTGCCTATGTTGTCATGCCAATGAGACTGTAATGTCGCTCACCCGTCTGTTGATCCGCGACTTTCGCAACATCGAAAGCGCGGATCTCGCTTTATCCCCTGGCTTTAATTTCCTGGTTGGCGCGAACGGCAGCGGCAAAACCAGCGTGCTGGAAGCCATCTATACGCTCGGCCACGGTCGGGCGTTTCGCAGTTTGCAGATTGGTCGCGTGATTCGCCACGAGCAGGAATCTTTTGTTCTGCACGGGCGTTTGCAGGGCGAGGAGCGGGAGACCGCCATCGGCCTGACCAAAGACAAGCAGGGCGACAGCAAGGTGCGCATCGACGGTACCGACGGCCACAAGGTGGCCGAGCTGGCGCTGCTGATGCCGATGCAGCTGATCACGCCCGAGGGGTTTACTTTACTCAACGGCGGCCCCAAATACAGAAGAGCGTTCCTCGACTGGGGATGCTTTCACAACGAAGCCGGATTCTTTAACGCCTGGAGCAACCTGAAGCGTCTGCTCAAGCAGCGTAACGCCGCGTTGCGCCAGGTGACGCGCTACGCCCAGCTGCGTCCGTGGGACATGGAGTTAATCCCTCTTGCGGAACAAATCAGCAACTGGCGTGCCGAATACAGCGCAGGTATTGCTGAAGACATGGCCGACACCTGCAAACAGTTTTTACCCGAGTTCTCTCTCACCTTCTCCTTCCAGCGCGGCTGGGAGAAAGAGACGGACTATGCCGAGGTGTTAGAGAGAAGCTTCGAGCGCGACCGCATGTTGACCTACACCGCGCACGGCCCGCACAAGGCGGATTTCCGCATTCGTGCCGACGGTGCGCCGGTGGAAGACACGTTGTCGCGCGGGCAGCTCAAGCTCCTGATGTGTGCGTTGCGCCTGGCACAGGGGGAGTTCCTCACCCGCGAAAGCGGGCGACGCTGCCTGTACCTGATAGATGATTTTGCCTCGGAACTTGACGACGCGCGGCGCGGGCTGCTTGCCAGCCGCTTAAAAGCCACGCAGTCACAGGTTTTCGTCAGCGCCATTAGCGCTGAACACGTTATGGACATGTCGGACGAAAATTCGAAGATGTTTACCGTGGAAAAGGGTAAAATAACGGATTAACCCAAGTTGAAATGAGCGAGAAACGTTGATGTCGAATTCTTATGACTCCTCCAGTATCAAAGTCCTGAAAGGGCTGGATGCGGTGCGTAAGCGCCCGGGTATGTATATCGGCGACACGGATGACGGCACCGGTCTGCACCACATGGTATTCGAGGTGGTAGATAACGCTATCGACGAAGCGCTCGCGGGTCACTGTAAAGACATCGTGGTCACCATCCATGCGGATAACTCCGTCTCCGTCACCGATGACGGCCGTGGTATCCCAACCGGTATTCACCCGGAAGAGGGCGTCTCCGCGGCGGAAGTGATCATGACCGTGCTGCACGCAGGCGGTAAGTTCGACGATAACTCCTATAAAGTTTCCGGCGGCCTGCACGGCGTAGGTGTTTCGGTAGTAAACGCCCTGTCGCAGAAGCTGGAGCTGGTTATCCAGCGCGAAGGCAAAATTCACCGCCAGCTTTACACGCACGGCGTGCCGCAGGCACCGCTGGCCGTTACCGGCGAAACCGACAAAACCGGTACCATGGTGCGTTTCTGGCCGAGCCTCGAAACCTTCACCAACGTCACCGAGTTCGAGTACGACATCCTGGCGAAACGCCTGCGTGAACTGTCGTTCCTGAACTCCGGCGTCTCGATTCGCCTGCGCGACAAGCGTGACAACAAAGAAGACCACTTCCATTACGAAGGCGGTATCAAGGCGTTTGTTGAGTATCTGAACAAGAACAAAACGCCTATTCACCCGAATATCTTCTACTTCTCCACCGAAAAAGACGGCATCGGCGTGGAAGTGGCGCTGCAGTGGAACGACGGTTTCCAGGAAAACATCTACTGCTTTACCAACAACATTCCACAGCGTGACGGTGGTACCCACCTTGCAGGCTTCCGTGCGGCGATGACCCGTACCCTGAACGCCTACATGGACAAAGAAGGCTACAGCAAGAAAGCGAAAGTCAGCGCCACCGGTGACGATGCCCGTGAAGGCCTGATTGCCGTGGTTTCCGTGAAGGTGCCGGATCCGAAGTTCTCCTCACAGACCAAAGACAAGCTGGTCTCTTCTGAGGTGAAATCGGCGGTTGAGCAGCAGATGAACGAACTGCTGAGCGAATACCTGCTGGAAAACCCGTCCGACGCGAAAATCGTGGTGGGCAAAATTATTGATGCGGCGCGTGCCCGTGAAGCGGCGCGTAAAGCCCGTGAAATGACCCGTCGTAAAGGCGCGCTGGACTTAGCCGGCCTGCCGGGCAAGCTGGCTGACTGCCAGGAACGCGATCCGGCGCTGTCCGAACTGTACCTCGTGGAAGGGGACTCCGCGGGCGGTTCTGCGAAGCAGGGCCGTAACCGCAAGAACCAGGCTATTCTGCCGCTGAAGGGTAAAATCCTCAACGTTGAGAAAGCCCGTTTCGACAAGATGCTCTCTTCTCAGGAAGTGGCGACACTCATCACCGCGCTGGGCTGCGGCATTGGCCGTGACGAGTACAACCCGGACAAACTGCGCTACCACAGCATCATCATCATGACCGATGCGGACGTCGACGGCTCGCACATCCGTACGCTGCTGTTGACCTTCTTCTATCGTCAGATGCCAGAAATCGTTGAGCGTGGTCACGTCTACATTGCCCAGCCGCCGCTGTACAAAGTGAAGAAAGGCAAGCAGGAACAGTACATCAAAGACGACGAAGCGATGGATCAGTACCAAATCGCAATCGCGCTTGATGGCGCGACCCTGCACGCGAACTCGCACGCCCCTGCACTGGCCGGTGAGCCGCTGGAGCGTCTGGTGTCCGAGTTCAACGCCACGCAGAAAATGATTACGCGTATGGAACGCCGTTATCCGAAAACGCTGCTGAAGGAGCTGGTTTATCAGCCAACCCTGACCGAAGCCGATCTGAGCAGCGAGCAGACCGTCACCCGCTGGGTGAACGCTCTGGTGACCGATCTGAACGAAAAAGAGCAGCACGGCAGCCAGTGGAAATGCGATGTTCAGCAGAACGCTGACGGGCAGTTCGAGCCGATCGTTCGCGTGCGTACCCACGGCGTCGACACCGACTACCCGCTGGAGCACGAGTTTGTCACCGGTCCGGAATACCGTCGTATCTGCACGCTCGGCGAGAAGCTGCGCGGCCTGATCGAAGACGATGCGTTCATCGAACGTGGCGAACGTCGTCAGCCGGTAGCCAGCTTCGAGCAGGCGCTGGACTGGCTGGTGAAAGAGTCCCGTCGCGGCCTCGCGATCCAGCGCTATAAAGGTCTGGGCGAAATGAACCCGGAGCAGCTGTGGGAAACCACCATGGATCCGGAAAGCCGTCGCATGCTGCGCGTGACCGTTAAAGACGCGATTGCTGCAGACCAGCTGTTCACCACCCTGATGGGCGATGCGGTTGAACCACGTCGTGCTTTCATCGAAGAGAACGCCCTGAAAGCGGCAAATATCGATATTTAATCGACGTGATACCGCACAATAACTGGCCGCGCGTTTAGCGCGGCTTTTTTATGGGCGCGGGCATATCCTGCGACAGCACTGACGGTAAGCGACTGGCGAGCGTATCGACGGCAATCCTCACCCTCAGCGGCAGGTGCGGCGTTTGCTGCCAGACGGCATGAACGTCAAAATGGACATCGGGCGCCTGTTTCAGGAGCGGGACGAGCTTTCCCTGATGAATTTCTTTAATGGCCATCCAGCAGGGGAGCCAGGCAATCCCGTGTCCGGCCAGCGCCGCGTCGCAGATGGCCTGCAAATCATCCATATTGAGCGATGAACGGGGAGTAAAGGTGTGCGAGGTCCCTTCGTTATCCATCAGTTGCCAGGGTAACACTCTGCCTGCGCGCAGATAGTTAATGGCCGTATGATGGGGTAAGTCAGCCACGCTTTGCGGCTGGCCTTTGTTCTGCAGATAATCCGGCGCAGCGCACAGCACCATGCGGTGTTCGCCCAGCTTTCTGGCGACCAGCATGCTGCTGTCCTGCAGCCTGCCGTTACGCACCGCCATATCAAACCCTTCCTCCACCAGATCCACCACGCGGTCGCTGAACGACATTTCAAGCTCAAGCCCGGGGTGTTCCTGCGCCAGTTCAATCAACAGCGGCGCGACGCACTGGCGGCCAAACAGTACCGGCATGGCAACGCGCAGGCGGCCGCTAACCTGCTGTTTCCCCGTTTCAAGCAGCGATTCCGCGCCCCGAATTTCCTCCAGCGCAAGCAGGCACCGTTCATAAAAAAGGGCGCCGTTATCGGTCAGGCTCTGGCTGCGGGTGGTGCGCTGAAACAGCCGTACCCCCAGTCGCTCCTCGAGACGAGCGATGCTTTTTCCTACCGCCGAGCGTGACAAATGCAGACGAATGGCGGCCTGAGCGAAACTTCCCGCCTCTACGGCAGCCACAAAAACAGGGATATCCTTCAGCGTGTCGGTCATGAATTGTATCTTTTTTGGCGTCAATATAGAGAAAACTTATCGCCACTGGCGACCATGCGTCAACGGTAGACTGTCAGTACTAAAGCTTACTTGATGGCCGGAGAAAAAAATGACCGAGACAATGCAACGCTGGACGATGAGCGCCCTCGGGCGCGAGAGCCTCACGCTTATTCAGGAGCCCATTCCACAGCCAGGTCCGGGTGAAGTGCGCGTAAGGGTGAATGCCGTCGCGCTCAACTATCGCGATAAAATGGTGATAGAAGGCACGATGCCGATTCCGCTTTCCTTCCCGTTTACCCCGGCGTCTGACATGGCGGGCGTCGTCGACAGCATTGGTGAAGGCGTCACGCGTTTCCAGCCCGGCGCGCGCGTCATCTCAACCTTCTTTCCGGAGTGGATCGACGGTAAACCGCAGGCGGACGCGCGCAATTTGCCCTATAGAACGTCCGGTGGATACTTCCAGGGAATGCTGGCCGAGTACGTGATTGTGAAGGAAGACGCGCTGGCGGCATCGCCGGAAACCCTGGATGACGCAGAGGCCAGCACCTTACCCTGCGCGGGGCTTACCGCCTGGTTCGCACTGGTGGAACGCGGTCAGCTGCGCGCCGGGCAATCGGTGCTGGTACAGGGGACGGGCGGCGTGGCGATTTTCGCCCTGCAAATCGCAAAAGCGCACGGCGCAGAGGTCATTGTTACGTCCGGGAGCGATGAAAAGCTGGCGCTGGCCAAAAAGCTGGGGGCCAGCCAGGGCATCAACCGCCTGAAAGGCGACTGGGCTGAAGAGGCGCTGGCGCTGACTCAGGATCGCGGCATCGACCATATTATCGAAACCGTGGGGGGCGAGAACCTGAAGCACTCCCTGCGCGCCGTTGCCGTTCATGGACGTATCTCGGTCATTGGCGTGCTGGCCGGGTCTGACATTTCGCTCTCTGCTGGCGAACTGTTGCTGAAATCTCCCGTCATTCAGGGGATCGGCGTGGGGCACCGCCGGGCGCTGGAGGATTTCGTCCGCGCCGTGGATGTCACCGGGTTGAAACCCGTGATTGAGCATCGCTACCGTTTTAACGAGCTTAAACAGGCTCTTGAGCATCTGGATCGCGGTGCGTTTGGTAAAATCGTTCTCACTCGCGAGTAGGTCTTTGTTCCTCGGGATAGGCGTAAAAGGGGGCTTTTGTTGCGCAAGGTAGCTCTATTTTTGTGTGCTTAATCGCGTTAGCATGAGGCAGCACTCATTTATCCCGGGGAACTCATGGCTATCAAACTTATTGCAATCGATATGGACGGCACGCTGTTGCTGCCAGACCACACTATCTCTCCAGCCGTTAAGAACGCGATCGCCGCGGCACGCGCAAAGGGCGTGAATGTGGTCCTCACCACGGGGCGTCCGTATGCGGGCGTGCACAGCTACCTGAAAGAGCTGCACATGAATCAGCCCGGCGACTACTGCATTACCTATAACGGCGCGCTGGTGCAGAAAGCCGCAGATGGCAGTACGGTTGCGCAAACCGCGCTAAGCTACGATGACTACCGGTTCCTGGAAAAACTGTCCCGTGAGGTGGGTTCCCACTTCCACGCTCTCGATCGCAATACGCTTTACACCGCCAACCGTGATATCAGCTACTACACGGTACATGAATCCTACGTGGCGACCATTCCGCTGGTGTTCTGCGAAGCCGAGAAGATGGATCCGGCCACCCAGTTCCTGAAAGTGATGATGATCGACGAGCCGGAGATCCTGGATAAAGCGATTGCGCGCATTCCGGCCGAAGTGAAAGAGAAATACACCGTGCTGAAAAGTGCGCCGTACTTCCTTGAAATCCTCGATAAACGCGTCAATAAAGGCACCGGCGTGAAATCGCTGGCCGACGCGCTGGGCATCAAACCAGACGAAATCATGGCGCTGGGCGATCAGGAAAACGACATCGCGATGATTGAATTCGCGGGCATGGGCGTGGCGATGGATAACGCTATTCCGTCGGTGAAAGAAGTGGCTAATTTTGTCACCAAATCCAACCTCGAAGACGGCGTGGCTTACGCCATTGAGAAGTTTGTGCTGAACTAAACACCCGCTTGCGATACCCTGATGCGATAACTGCGCATCAGGGTATCCTCATGAAACAAATCACCTTCGCTTCCCGCAACCACCAGCTTACGAACATCAATACCTGGACGCCGGACAGCCAGTGGCTGGTCTATGACGTGCGCCCGTCAGGTGCATCGTTCACCGGTGAAACCATCGAGCGGGTTAATGTTGTTACGGGCGAGGTCGAGGTGATTTATCGCGCCACTGACGGCGCGCACGTTGGCGTGGTGACCGTTCATCCCGCGCAGGAGAAATACGTCTTTATCCACGGCCCGAAAAACCCGGATGCGGACTGGCACTATGATTTTCATCATCGCCAGGGGGTAATTGCGCATCACGGGCAGGTGAGTAACCTGGACGCAATGGATATCACTTCACCGTTCACCCCGGGCGCGCTGCGCGGCGGCAGCCACGTCCATGTCTTCAGCCCGAACGGCCAGCTTGTCAGCTTTACCTATAACGACCACGTGCTGCACGTGCGCGATGCGAAGCTTGATTTACGCAACGTCGGCGTGGCGGCGCCTTATGGCCCGGTGAATCCGCCGGGAAACCATCCTCGTGAATACCCGGGGACTTACTGGAGCGTGCTGGTCAGCCGCACGACGCCCAACCCGCAGCCGGGCAGCGACGAGATTAACCGCGCCTACGAAGAGGGCTGGGTGGGCAACGACAGACTGGCGTTTATCGGCGATACCCTGTCTGCAACGGGCGAGAAAGTGCCTGAACTGTTTATTGTTAACCTGCCAGAAGATGAACAGAGCTGGAAACGGGCGGGCGATGCGCCGCTTCAGGGCACCGCAGAGACCCTGCCGGCCCCGCCTGCTGGGGTGAAGCAGCGTCGTTTGACCTTTACGCATCAAAGGGCCTATCCGGGCCTGGTGAACGTGCCGCGTCACTGGGTTCGCAGCAACCCGGAGGGGACACAGGTCGCGTTTCTGATGCGCGACGATAACGGCATTGTGCAGCTGTGGCTGATCTCACCTGATGGCGGCGAGCCGCGCCAGCTGACGCGTAACGGGAGCGATATTCAGTCTGCGTTTAACTGGCATCCGGCGGGTGATCGGCTGGGGTTTGTGCTCGAAAACCGGATCGCCTGCTGTGACGCGCAGACCGGACAAGTGACGTTTTTGACGTCCGATCACGGCAATCCGCCGTCTGCGGATGCCGTCGTATTTTCCCCGGACGGGCGCTTTATTGTGTGGATGGAAGAGACGGACGGTTTCCGTCAGCTCTGGTTAGCGGAAACCGCGCAGAACTAGCGCGGCGGCATCTCTGCGGGCGGAATGACGGCGTTTGTCGCCAGATTTTCCTGCTCGCTTTTCTCTACCCGTGAGCGCACGGAGTCGTCCTTACGGAATAAATCCCACGGCAGCAGAAGCGTGTCCGCCACAGCCGTAAACGGCATATCCAGGATAACCAGGGATTTGGTGCCCCAGTTTGTATCGTCATCGGAGATCATCGCCGCGCTGGCGCGCGTCCCCGGATATGTTCCTTCTTTACCGCCGGTGTGAGACATCACGCTCGAACACCCGCAAAGTAAAACTACCCCGCTGAACGTCGTCAGCTTTATCAGAACATTTTTCATCATCACTCAGTCATCGTTAATGGCACTGCATAGACCTGCAACTCAGGGTTATAGCGAGCCTTATCCAAAATGGATAGCCCGATAACCCCGCACTGTGGCAGCCATCGCAATTTAACCCTTTGTGCTGTTGTCCCAGTCTATGCGAGATGCAGGAAAGTGCAAAAAAAAGTGCAGTTGTCATGCTTGAAAAGCCCGGTTGCAGACCCATTTTAAGAATACGACCCGATAACGAACTCGCCTGATGGGTGTTCGGGGGGCGTAAAGGCCTGTCCATGGTGGAAGGCTTAATTTTCTCGCTGATTTCAGGAGTTTTATTTATGCGTAACTTCGATCTTTCTCCGCTATACCGTTCTGCAATTGGTTTTGACCGCCTGTTTAACCATTTAGAAAATAACCAAAGCCAGAGCAACGGCTACCCTCCATACAATGTTGAGCTGGTTGACGAAAACCACTACCGCATCGCCATTGCCGTCGCCGGTTTTGCAGAAAACGAACTGGAGATCACCGCGCAGGACAACCTGCTGGTGGTGAAAGGTTCCCATACGGCCGAGCAGAAAGAACGTACCTACCTTTACCAGGGCATCGCTGAGCGCAACTTTGAACGCAAGTTCCAGTTAGCTGAGAACATTCATGTGAAAGGCGCGAACCTGGTCAACGGCCTGCTGTTTATCGAACTGGAACGTGTGATTCCGGAAGAGAAAAAACCGCGTCGTATCGAAATTAACTAATTATGCGGGTCGCGCGAGCGGCCCACCCAGACCTGCTTGCCGTAACGGGAGCATATGCGAATCCATCAGGATTTGCAGGAACAACTGCGCACAACATTAAACTGTGCCGAACTCGCTTCTCAGAAGGAGATTTAGTATGCGTAACTACGATTTATCCCCCTTACTTCGTCAGTGGATTGGTTTTGACAAACTGGCTAATGCCCTGCAAAACACCGCTGAGCAACAGACGTTTCCGCCGTACAACATCGAAAAAAGCGACGATAACCACTATCGCATTACCCTTGCGCTGGCCGGCTTCCGTCAGGAGGATCTGGATATTCAGCTCGAAGGCACGCGTCTGACCGTGAAAGGTACGCCGGAGAAACAAGAGACCGAGACCAAATGGCTTCATCAGGGGCTGGTTAATCAGCCGTTTAGCCTGAGCTTTACCCTGGCAGACCATATGGACGTCTCCGGCGCAACGTTTACCAACGGGCTGCTGCATATTGACCTGACCCGTAACGTGCCGGAAGCCATCGCGCCGCAGCGTATCGCCATTAGCGACCGGCCGGCGTTGAATAGTTAACAAGCCCGCCGAACCTGTAGGTCGGGTAAGGCGCAGCCGCCACCCGACACTGCTCACAGACCGCACAAGGCCCTGCCCCGGCAGGGCTTTTTTGTGCGCCATCGCCCATACAACCGCCCACGGCTCTGAGAGAATCCTTAGCATAACTAAGGTTATGCCAAGGAAGTGGATCATGAGTGATATCGCGTTAACCGTCAGCGTGTTGGCCCTGGTCGCTGTTGTTGGCCTGTGGATAGGGAATATCAAAATCCGCGGCGTCGGGTTTGGGATAGGCGGGGTGCTGTTTGGCGGCATTTTTGTCGGCCACTTTGCCGACCAGCTCGGGCTGGTGCTGAGCGCCGAAATGCTCCACTTTACCCAGGAGTTCGGCCTGATCCTGTTCGTCTATACCATCGGGATTCAGGTGGGGCCGGGTTTTTTCGCCTCACTTCGGGTCTCCGGCTTACGGCTCAACCTGTTTGCCCTCGGCATTGTGGTGATGGGCGGGCTGGTCACCGCCATTCTGCATAAAATCTTTGCTATCCCGCTGCCCGTGGTGCTGGGCATTTTCTCCGGGGCGGTCACCAACACGCCTGCGCTCGGCGCGGGGCAGCAAATCCTGCGCGATTTGGGCATCGAACCTGGCATCGTCGACCAGATGGGGATGAGCTACGCCATGGCCTATCCGTTTGGTATTTGCGGCATTCTGCTCTCCATGTGGCTGGTCCGCGTCCTGTTTCGCATTAACGTCGATAAAGAGGCGAAGGACCACGAAACCACGCTTACCAACGGCCATATGCCGATCAAAACCATCAACATTCGGGTTGATAACCCCAACCTGAACAATATGGCGATTCAGGACGTGCCGATTCTGAACAGCGCCAATATTATCTGCTCCCGCCTTAAGCGCGACGATATGCTGATGGTGCCCGCGCCCGGCACCATCATTCAGCAAGGCGATCTGCTGCACCTGGTGGGCCAGCCCGGCGATTTGAACAATGCCCGTCTGGTGATTGGTCAGGAAGTGGATACCTCGCTCTCAACGCGCGGCACCGATATGCGGGTGGAACGCGTTGTGGTAACCAACGAGCACGTCCTTGGCAAAAAAATACGCGATCTGCAGGTAAAAGAGCGTTATGACGTGGTGATCTCCCGCCTTAACCGTGCGGGTGTCGAGCTGGTCGCCAGCCCGGAGGCCAGCCTGCAGTTCGGGGATATCCTCAACCTGGTTGGGCGCCCGTCTTCCATCGACGCCGTCGCGGATATGGTGGGTAACGCCCAGCAGAAACTGCAGCAGGTGCAGATGCTACCGGTGTTTATCGGTATTGGGCTTGGCGTGCTGCTGGGCTCCATCCCGCTGTACGTGCCGGGCTTCCCGGTGGCGCTCAAGCTGGGCCTGGCGGGCGGGCCGCTGATTATGGCGCTGATCCTCGGGCGTATCGGCTGCATCGGTAAGCTCTACTGGTTTATGCCGCCGAGCGCCAACCTGGCGCTGCGCGAGCTGGGCATCGTGCTGTTCCTGGCGGTGGTCGGGCTGAAGTCCGGCGGGGATTTCGTCGATACGCTGATCAAGGGCGAAGGGATGAGCTGGGTCGGCTACGGCATCTTTATCACGGCGATCCCGCTGCTGACGGTGGGCATACTGGCGCGGATGTTCGCCAAAATGAACTACCTGACGCTGTGCGGCATGCTGGCGGGCTCCATGACCGATCCGCCCGCGCTGGCCTTTGCCAATAACCTGCACACCACCAGCGGCGCGGCCGCGCTCTCCTATGCCACCGTCTACCCGCTGGTGATGTTCCTGCGCATCATCACCCCGCAGCTACTGGCGGTGCTGTTCTGGGGGATGAGCTAGTAAATCTTCCGGGTGGATGCGCCGCAGATGGTAGTCCACCTGGTAATCACTGGTATTTCGGAACATCACGGAATAGTTGAGAAACTCGCCGCTGTCGCTGTAGGAAAGGGAGGTGATACGCAACAGCGGCGTCTGTTCCGGCAGGTTCATATAACCCGCCAGCTGCTTATCGGCCAGCACCGGCGTCAGGCTCTCGTAGTTGCCGCTGATGGTGATCCCGCACTCCTTCTCGATGTAATCAAACTTTGACCCTTCAAGATGCGCCAGCGACAGATTGCGAAACAGCTTCACCGGCATAAAACTGTCCTCCAGCATCAGCGGTTTTCCGTCCACGTAGCGCACCCGCCGGGAAAAGTAGATCCGCTCATCCACCTGAATTCGCAGCTGGCTGGCGATGGCGGGCGGGGCGGGCATCACTTCAAACTGCAGCACCTTGCTCTGCACCTCTTTTCCCTGCTGACGCAGCACCTCCACCAGCCCGGTCAGGTTGGTGGTTTCGTGGTGAACGTCTTTGCGTGACACAAACGTGCCGCTGCCGTGCCGCCGTTCAACCAGCCCCCAGCTCACCAGCAGATCCAGCGCCTTGCGGATGGTCATTCGCGCCACGCCGAACTCCTGCGCCAGCGCTTTCTCGCCCGGCAGCGGACTGCCGATATTGTAGTCCGACGAATTCAGCCGCAGCCGCAATCGATCGGCAATCGATTTGTAGATCACCAGTAGACCTCTCTGCCCTTATCAGGGCGTGGATGGCGTCCTGACATGTCCATATTTACCGTAAAAAGTAGACCTGATTGGTCAAAATAAAACCATGAATGCGATCACGAATCGCAGCGGCACGCCATGTTCGCGCATCAGTAAGTTCTTATGCTCACCTCAGGCCAGCAAAAAACCATAAAGGCCTCTACCCCTACAGGTTGTTTCATGAGGATTTAAAAATGCTCAGTCAAATACAACGTTTTGGCGGTGCCATGTTTACCCCGGTGTTGCTGTTTCCGTTCGCCGGGATCGTGGTGGGAATCGCCATCATGCTTCGCAACCCGCTGTTTGTCGGCGAAGCCTTAACGGCCCCCGATCATCTTTTCGCGCAGATTGTTCACATCATTGAAGAGGGCGGCTGGGCGGTGTTCCGCAATATGCCGCTGATTTTTGCCGTCGGCCTGCCGATTGGCCTGGCGAAGCAGGCCCAGGGCCGCGCCTGTCTGGCGGTGCTGATTAGCTTCCTGACCTGGAACTACTTCATCAACGCGATGGGGATGACCTGGGGCCACTTCTTCGGCGTCGACTTCTCCGCCGAACCGACAGCGGGAAGCGGGCTGGCGATGATTGCCGGGATCAAAACGCTCGATACCAGCATCATCGGCGCTATCGTGATTTCAGGCATCGTCACCGCCATCCACAACCGCTATTTTGACAAGCCGCTGCCGGTGTTTCTGGGGATTTTCCAGGGCAGCTCGTTTGTCGTGATCCTCGCGTTCTTCGTCATGATCCCCTGCGCCTGGCTGACGCTGCTGGGCTGGCCGAAAGTGCAGATGGGCATTGAGTCCCTGCAGGCGTTCCTGCGTTCTGCCGGTGCGCTGGGCGTATGGGTCTATACCTTCCTGGAACGCATTCTGATCCCAACCGGATTGCACCACTTCGTCTACGGTCCGTTCATTTTTGGCCCGGCGGCGGTGGAAGGGGGAATTCAGGTCTACTGGGCGCAGCACCTGCAGGAATTCAGCCAGAGCACCCTGCCGCTGAAAACTCTTTTCCCGGAAGGCGGGTTCGCGCTGCACGGCAACTCCAAAGTGTTCGGCTCGGTCGGGATTGCGCTGGCGATCTGGTACACCGCGTCGCCGGAAAACCGCGTCAAGGTCGCGGGGCTGCTGGTCCCGGCCACGCTTACCGCGGTGCTGGTGGGCATTACCGAACCGCTCGAATTCACCTTCCTGTTTATCTCGCCGCTATTGTTTGCCGTTCACGCCGTGCTGGCGGCCACCATGGCAACGGTGATGTACACCTTCGGCGTGGTCGGGAACATGGGCGGCGGCCTGCTGGACCAATTCCTGCCGCAAAACTGGATCCCGATGTTCCACAACCACGCCTCGACGGTGTTCACCCAGATCGGCATTGGCGTCTGCTTTACCGGAGTTTACTTCGTGGTCTTCAAAACGCTGATTGCGCGTCTGAACCTGAAAACCCCGGGCCGGGAAGAGAGCGAAATCAAGCTCTACAGCAAGGCCGACTATAAGGCGGCGCGCGGGCAAACCACCGCCCCGGCCGCGGCCAGCCAGCAGGTCGGGCAGGCCGCCGGATTCCTGCAGGCGCTGGGCGGCGCGGCCAACATCGAAAGCATCAACAACTGCGCCACCCGCCTGCGCATCGCCCTGGTCGAAATGGCGAAAACGCAAAGCGATGACGTCTTCAAAGCCCTCGGCGCCCACGGCGTGGTGCGACGCGGCAACGGCATTCAGGTGATTGTCGGTCTGCACGTTCCTCAGGTGCGCGACCAGCTGGAATCGCTGATGAAAACCCCCTTAACGAATGAACAAACCACCCTGACAGAGGCTATATCATGAAAAAATTCTCAGTTGTCATTGCAGGCGGCGGCAGCACCTTCACGCCTGGTATCGTCCTGATGCTGTTAGCCAACCGTGACCGTTTCCCGCTGCGCGCCCTGAAGTTCTATGACAACGACGGCGCGCGTCAGGAGACCATCGCCGAAGCGTGCAAAATCATCCTTAAGGAGCAGGCTCCGGAGATTGAATTCAGCTACACCACCGATCCGAAAGCGGCGTTTAGCGATGTCGATTTCGTGATGGCGCATATCCGCGTGGGTAAATACCCGATGCGCGAAAAAGATGAAAAAATCCCGCTGCGCCACGGCGTGCTGGGCCAGGAAACCTGTGGCCCGGGCGGGATCGCCTACGGCATGCGCTCTATCGGCGGCGTGCTGGAGCTGGTGGATTACATGGAGCAGTACTCCCCGAACGCGTGGATGCTGAACTACTCCAACCCGGCGGCGATTGTTGCGGAGGCCACGCGCCGCCTGCGTCCGAACGCCAAAATTCTCAACATCTGCGATATGCCGATCGGCATTGAAGGGCGCATGGCGCAGATTGTCGGCCTGAAGGACCGGAAAGAGATGCGCGTGCGCTACTATGGCCTGAACCACTTCGGCTGGTGGACGTCGATTGAAGACCTGAAAGGTAACGATCTGATGCCGAAGCTGCGCGAATACGTGGCGAAACATGGCTATGTTCCACCTTCTGACGATGCCCATACCGAGGCGAGCTGGAACGATACGTTCGCGAAAGCCAAAGACGTGCAGGCGCTGGATTCGGACACCATGCCGAACACCTACCTGAAGTATTATCTGTTCCCGGACTACGTGGTCGCGCATTCCAACCCGGAACGCACCCGCGCCAATGAGGTCATGGATCACCGTGAGAAGCATGTATTCAGTTCATGCCGGGCGATTATCGAGGCGGGCAAATCCTCCGCCGGTGAGCTGGAAATCGACGAACATGCGTCGTACATCGTCGATCTGGCAACCGCGATTGCCTTTAATACCCAGGAACGCATGCTGCTGATTGTGCCTAACAACGGGGCTATCCATAATTTTGATGCCGACGCGATGGTGGAGATCCCGTGCCTGGTGGGTCATAACGGACCGGAGCCGCTCACGGTGGGCGATATTCCGCACTTCCAGAAAGGGCTGATGAGCCAGCAGGTGGCGGTGGAAAAACTGGTGGTGGATGCCTGGGAGCAGCGCTCGTACCAGAAACTCTGGCAGGCGATTACCCTGTCGAAAACCGTGCCGAGCGCGTCCGTCGCAAAAGCGATTCTGGATGACCTGATCGAGGCCAACAAGGATTACTGGCCAGCGCTGCACTGATCGTCCTGACCGGCATCGCCCGATGCCGGTCTCCTTGTCCTTGTCGATTTACGCTATGCTGAAGCCTGCCCGTAGCTCGACAAGGAACCTTCATGAAAATTTCCCGCCTCGGCGAAGCGCCGGACTACCGCTTCTCGCTGGCTAATGAACGCACGTTTTTAGCGTGGATCCGCACCGCGCTGGGGTTTCTTGCCGCCGGGGTGGGGCTCGACCAGCTCGCGCCTGATTTCGCCACGCCGTTGATTCGCGAGGTGCTGGCGCTGCTGCTGTGCCTGTTCGCGGGCGTGCTGGCGATTTACGGCTACCTGCGCTGGCTGCGCAATGAGAAGGCGATGCGACTGAAGCAGGATCTGCCCTATACGCGTGGGTTACTCATCATCAGCGTGATTCTGCTGGCGGTGGCGGGCGTGGTGATGGTGCTGGTGTTCTATGGCGGATAGCCGCAAAGCGCGACGCGAAGCGGACCCCGGCCTGCAGCCGGAGCGGACGTCGCTCGCCTGGCTGCGCACGCTGCTGGGGTATGGCGCGCTGATCGCCCTGGCTATTAAGCACAACTGGCACCGCACCGGGGTGCCGTTCTGGATCTCGCTTGTTGTGCTGGCGCTGGTGGCAATCGTTTTATGGCGCTATACCCGCAGCCGTAACCTGATGGACGTAGCGCAGGACGACTTTGTGCAGCCGAAGGCGGTGCGGGATAAGTTCCTCATCGCCCTGGCCGTGCTGTTGCTGTCTTTACTCTTCGCAGTGACTCACATTCAGCAAATTGTGAGCTTTTAAAGCCCGGTGGCGGCTACGCCTTACCGGGCCTACAACTGCCGCCACCCGGCAGAATTACTGCCCTTTAGCCAGATACTTCGCCATCTCGTCTTCCGGCACCATGCCGCCGCCGGTCGCCCACACCAGGTGAGTAACGCTGGCATCTGAAGGCACGCGCAGCGGTCCGGCCATGCCCGCCAGCGCGGACGGTTCCAGACGAATGCCTTCCTCCTGCGCCAGCCAGCCGAGCATGTCGTACATGCTCTGATCGGAAAGCGTATAGAACCCGTCGAGCAGGCGCTCCATCGCGCGGCCCACGAAGCCGGAGGCGCGTCCTACCGCCAGCCCGTCCGCCGCCGTCACGTTATCAATGCCCAGGTCCTGCACCGCGATCTCATCGTGCAGGCCGGTGTAAACGCCCAGCAGCATGCACGGGGAGTGCGTGGGCTCCGCGAAGAAGCAGTGAACGTTATCGCCAAAGGCCAGCTTCAGGCCAAACGCCACGCCGCCGGGGCCGCCGCCGACGCCGCACGGCAGGTAGACGTACAGCGGATGATCGGCATCCACCACGCGGCCCTGAGCGGCAAACTGTGCCTTCAGGCGCTCGCCCGCCACCGCGTAGCCCAGGAACAGGGTGCGGGAATTTTCATCGTCAATGAAGAAGCAGTTCGGATCGCTTTCCGCCGCTTTGCGTCCCTGCTCCACCGCCACGCCGTAATCCTGCTCATATTCCACGACGATGACGCCGTGGCTGCGCAGTTTGGCTTTCTTCCACTCGCGGGCGTCGGCGGACATATGCACCGTCACCTTAAAGCCGATGCGTGCGCTCATGATGCCGATGGACATCCCCAGGTTGCCGGTTGAGCCTACCGCAATGCTGTACTGGCTGAAGAAGTCCTTAAAGCGCGGCTCCAGCAGGATGCTGTAGTCGTCTTCAACGCTCAGCAACCCGGCGTCCAGCGCAAGTTTTTCCGCGTGGGTCAGCACCTCATAGATACCGCCGCGCGCTTTAATCGAGCCGGAGATTGGCAAATGGCTGTCTTTTTTCAGCAGCAGCGTGCCGGGAATGGATTTGCCAGATTCTTTCTCCAGCCGCGCCCGCATTGCCGGGATGGCGACCAGTTCGGATTCAATAATCCCGCCCGTTGCGGCCGTCTCCGGGAAGGCTTTCGCCAGATATGGCGCGAAGCGGTTGAGGCGCGCATGGGCATCGTCCACGTCGGCTTTGGTCAGCCCGACATAGGGCAGCCCTTCTTCAAGCGTGGTCGTGTTCGGGTTAAGCCAGGTGGTTTCTTTCAGGGCAATCAGATCCTCAACCAGAGGAAACTGTGCGGTTAAAGTGGTGATAGTTGCGTTTTCCATAATACGTCTCTTCGCGCTCAGATAATGAAAGAAAGCAGGAATGTGCCGCCAAGTGCAAGCACCGAGGCGATAAACGTCGCCGTCGTATAGTATTTGAAGGTCTCATTCAGGGTCGCGCCGCAGTATTGCTTCACCAGCCAGAAGAGGGAATCGGTCACGATCGTGCAGCCAATGGCGCCGGAACCGATGGCAATGGTGATGATCTCCGGGCTGACGTTCGGATAGAGCGGCAGCATCGGCGCGACGATGGCCGTGGCGCCCATCATCGCGACCGTGGCGGAGCCTACGGCGGCATGCAGCACCAGCGCCACCAGCCAGGCGAGCAGGATAGGGTGCATGTGCAGGTTCGAGAGAATTTGCGCCAGCGAGTCCGCCAGTCCGCTGGTTTTCAGAATGGCGTTGAACGCGCCGCCCGCGCCGATAATCAGCAAAATGTTGGCGATAGAGCCAAAGCCGTGCTCCGTATGGGTCAGCATCGCGCCCATGCCCATATGCTGGCGGATGCCCAGCAGGTAGTAGGCGACAAACACGGCGATAAACATGGCGGTGATGGGGTTGCCGATAAACTCCAGCAGCGTATACAGCGTGCCGTCTTTTGCCATATTCAGTTCAGCGATGGTCTTCACCAGCATCAGGGCAATCGGCAGCAGCACCGTAAACAGCGTGGCGCCCAGCGACGGCAGGGTATGCTCCTCCCGCACCTTCAGGTCTGAAAATTCCGCCGGAACCGGTTTAAACGGCAGACGATTGCCGAGCAGCTTCAGGAACAGCGGGCCGCCGACCAGAGAGGCCATCAGGCCCACCAGCAGGCCGTAGACGATTACCGTCCCAACGTCCGCCCCTAATTTATTGGTCACAAACAGCGCGGCCGGATGCGGCGGCACCACGCAGTGCACCGCCATCAGCGCGGTACAGAGCGGAATGGCCAGCTTAAGCAGCGACGTGTGGGTCTTTTTGGCGATGGAAAACGCCAGTGGGATCAGCAGGACCACGCCCACTTCCACGAACAGCGTAATGCCGCAGATCAGGCCCACCAGCACCATAATCACGTCTGCTGACAGCCAGCGGCAGCGCTGCAGGGCGATCCCGATGCGCTCTGCAGCGCCGGAAACCTCCATCATCTTGCCGAGAATGGTGCCCAGACCAATCACGGCCGCCAGGAAGCCCAGCGTGCCGCCAATCCCGCTCTCAATGGCGTTTACCATATCCAGCGGGCTCATTCCCATCATTGCGCCGACGAAAAAGCTCGCCAGCAGCAGCGCGAGGAACGGGTGAAACTTCAGCTTAACGATGGTTAAAACAATCAACACAATGCTGACCAGCAGCGTTGCCACAACCCAGACCTGAGATCCCATATCTCACCTCACCCTCATGTCATCTGGGGGTATTGGACGAAAAAGCGGCGTGGGCTGACAAACGATATAAATTGGCGTTCAGGTGAGCCAGATTGAATCAACTGAGTGACTGCGCTCTAAAAAACGCACTTAATCCGCATTAGGTTCACATAAATTCACCCATGAACGGTATGCTGGGCGCAGAAAACACGCGTGAGAATTGTGATGACCGATGCAAATGAAGCCAGAAACCGGCTATTAAACGGCTGGCAGCTGTCGAAAATGTACACCTTTGAAGTGGCGGCCCGGCATGAATCCTTCGCGCTGGCGGCGGAGGAGCTGTCGCTCAGCCCCAGCGCGGTGAGCCACCGCATCAACCTGCTGGAAGAGGAGCTGGGTATTCAGCTGTTTGTCCGTTCGCACCGTAAAGTCGAGCTGACGCAGGAGGGAAAGCGCGTTTACTGGACGCTAAAATCGTCCCTCGACACCCTGAATCAGGAGATCCTGGACATCAAAAACCAGGCGCTGTCCGGCACGCTGACGGTCTACTCCCGGCCGTCGATCGCTCAAGGCTGGCTGGTACCCATGCTGGGTGACTTTACCCGCCGCTATCCGTCGATTTCGCTCACCGTCCTGACCGGCAATGATTACGTCAATATGCAGCGAACGGGCGTCGATCTGGCGCTCTATTTCGACGATACGCCGCCAAACCATCTGTCTCATCACTTCCTGATGGACGAAGAGATTTTGCCCGTCTGCTCGCCGCAGTATGCCCGCGAGCATGAGCTGTTGAAAAACCCCGATAACCTTAGCCACTGCACGCTGCTGCACGACCGTCAGGCCTGGAGCAATGATTCCGGTACGGATGAGTGGCTGAGCTGGGCGCAGCACTTTGCGGTGAATATGCCGCCATCGTCGGGTATTGGTTTCGATCGTTCCGACTTAGCGATTATTGCGGCCATCAACCACGTCGGCGTCGCGATGGGGAGAAAGCGGCTGGTGCAAAAACGGCTTGAACGGGGCGAACTGATCGCCCCGTTTGGTGACAAGACCCTGAAATGCCATCAGCACTACTATGTCTCGACGCTTTCTGGCCGTCAGTGGCCGAAAATAGACGCCTTTATCGGCTGGCTGAGAGAACTGGCAGGTTGAAGAATTATTACGCTTTCGCGCTACACCAAATGTGAAAAAGCGTGCTAAATACAGGTAATGCTTTCGATTTATCCAGGGTAAACCGTGTTAAAGCCTCTTATAGCGACCGCGTTACTGATCTCTTCCGGCTGGGCCATTGCCGCTGAGCCGCCGCTGACGGCTGCCCGTTATGCGCAGCAGCTTGGCGTCGGGATGGATGTGGACTGGGCGCGCACCGAGCGCGGCATACGCGAATTCGACCCGCTGGTGGTCCGCGATTTTCGGGCTAAAGGCATTACCCACGTGCGCATCCGCGTGGCCGACGAGCCGACGGAAGCGCGGCTGATCCACCTGCGCAAGCTGGTAGAAGCCTGTGAGCAGTATGGCGTGATCCCGATAGTCGCGTATCAGGCTGATGAATATAAAAACGACCCGAAAGCCGATAACGAGAAAGAGACGGTCAACTGGTGGATTGCCGTGGCGCACTATTTCGGTCAAAGCTACCCGCTGCTGGGTTTTGATCTCATTTATGAGCCGGCCGACAAGCTTAACCACAATCTGGCGTCGCTAAACCGTGTCTATGAAAAAACCGTTAAAGCGATCCACGACATCGACCCGCAGCGCATGATCTTCATTGCGCCACGCCTGCGTGCCGCGCCGGAGGAGTTATCCAGCCTGAAGCTGCCCGCGCACAGCCAAACCTATCTGCTGGCGGAGTGGCATATTTTCCCGTGGGGGCCGCTGAAAAATGGCGGCAAATACCCGTGGACGTCCGGCACGGCGGCGGAGAAAGCGGCAATCCGTAACCGCATCAATGCCGCGCTGCACTGGCAGCAAAAAACCGGGCACGTTAGCTGGGTCGGGGGCTGGGGCGTGGGGGAGTCAAGCCGCTTTACGCCAACCGCCTCGCAAGTCGCGTTCGCCACCTTTATGGCCTGCGAGCTGCAAAAGGCCAAAATCCCGTATGCGCTTAACGCGGATTTCCAGTTTTACGACGGGGAAGAGGGCGCCTGGCGGCCTGCGCCAGAGCCGTTATTGCAGGCGATGATCGCCCCTGTCTGTGAAAAGCCCGGCGAGAAGCCGGGCCATCATGCGGTTAAACCGGCTGCTCGTGATGCGGGACACGCGACGCCAGCGGCAGCCAGCACAGTAAAATCAGCAGCCCCATCAGCGTCATCAGCAGGCCCAAACTAGCCTGCCCGGTCTGCGGCATCATCGCCGAGAGCCAGGCCAGCGCACCAGAACCGATGTTCTGCAAACCGCCCACCAGCGCGCCCGCCGTACCTGCAAGGAACGGGAACGGCTCCATCGCGCCGCTGGTGGCGAGCGGGAACAGCATCCCCGCGCCGAAGAAGAACAGCGCCGCCGGGATGAGCAGCGTCCAGACGGTCATCACGCCAAACAGCCCCGGGATCCACATCATCAGACCCGCCAGCAGACAGCTGATCACCGACTGCCACATCAGGGTGGAGAAGCGCTTGTTTGGTCGACCGGCAAACCACGCGCCGAAGAACGCCGCCGGGATCGGCAGAATAAACAGAATGCTCACCACCATGCTGCTCAGGCCCAGCCCCGCGCCCAGCAGCACGCCGGAGCAGGCTTCGAACACCGCGATGCCCGCCAGGCCGCCAATCAGCATCAGCAGGTAGCAGGTGAACGCGCCGTTGCCGAACAGCGTTTTATAGCTGGCGATCAGCTTCGTGCGCGGCGCGTCCTGCGGGCGCGTTTCCGGCATCCAGCGCGCCATGCTGAAGGTGACAATGATGCACAGCACCAGCAGGAAGGCGTAGCAGGCGCGCCAGGACCACATCGTGTCCAGCAGGCCGCCGATCAGCGGGGCCAGCAGCGGGCTGACCAGAATCCCCATATTCAACAGGCTGTTGGCATGGCGCAGCTGGGTACCCTGATACATATCGCGCGGTAAGGTTCGCGCCATCACCCCGCCAACGCCGGTCCCAACGCCCTGCAGGGCGCTGGCGGCAATCAGTACGGTCAGGCTATGGGTAGTAATGGCAATCACCGTCGCCACCATGAAAATACTCATGCCCACCAGGATCACCGGGCGACGCCCGACGCGGTCGGAGAGCGGGCCGTAGAAGAGCTGCGAAACGCCATAGGTCAGCAGGTAGGCCGCCATTACGCTCTGTACCGCGCCCTCGCGGACGTTCAATTCCTTTGCCATGTCGGCGATCGCCGGAATGTAGATGGTTTGCGCCATCTGACCGACGGCCACCAGTAACACCAGCATCAACAATAAGTTAACGTTCCGTTGCTTTTTCATGTCGCTGAATACTTTTGCCAAAAGATAAAAATGAAGAATAAGTGACTGCGCATTCCCATAAATGCGCGAGGAATCTACCACAGAGAGATGACAATTTAAGCATTGTCGCGGTGAATGGAAAAACCGGTAAAGGCAGGATTTGTAAACAATAACGGCAACTAATGTTGCCAGTGCTTTACGCCAGGCGCAGCAGAATGGCGCCGCCGGCGATACCCAGCGCTGCTGCAATGCGCAGGCCCGCAACCTTCTCTTTTAAAAGCAAAAAAGCGATCAGCGCGCCAAAGAGTATGGAGGTTTCACGCAGCGCCGCGACCACCGCCAGCGGCGCCTGCGTCATCGCCCACAGCGCCAGACCGTAAGAGCCCATGGTCCCCACCCCGCCAAGCAGCCCCTTTTTCCAGTGCAGACGCAGGTAGCCGGACGCCTCGCGCCGACGCGCGACCATCGCCCAGCTCAGCAGGCAGAAGCCGTTCATAAAGAAGGTCCACAGCGTATAGCCTAGCGCGGTCTCCGACAGCCGCACGCCGGTGCCGTCCACCAGCGTATATCCCGCAATAAAGCAGGCGTTCAGCAGCGCCAGCCAGATCCCCTTGCGTGACTTCATGCGCCCGTTCATTGCCATCGCCAGAATCGACAGGCAAATTACCCCGATGCCGGACCAGGCGAGCCAGGAGAGACGATCGCCGAGCGCCAGCACGCCGATCAGCGCCACCAGCAGCGGGGCGGTGCCGCGCATCAGCGGGTAGGTCTGGCTCATATCGGAAACCTGATAGGTCTTCGCGACCAGCACGGTGTAGACCACCTGTAAGGCACAGGAGACGATCAAAAACGGCCAGCTTGCGGCAGAGGGCTGTGGAGAGAAGGGGAGCAGCACCAGGGCAATCAGCGTGGCGGAGCCGCTGACGCTAATCGCGGAATAGAGCTTGTCCGTTCCGGCTTTGACGATGGCGTTCCAGCTGGCATGCAGCAGCGCGGCGAAGAGTAAAATGCAGAATACGGTGAGGGTCATGGCGTGTCGGGTGATGAGTTGTCACTCAACTGTAACATTCACGTCCTGAAGCTGCCAGCCGGTTACACCGCACAAAAAAGGCGGTGCGTCACCCGCGGTTCGTCCGAGACCAGCGTAAACCCTGCCTGGCGATAAAACCCGTAGGCAGCGTCCGGCGCATGGGTATTGAGGAAATCGAACCAGATGCTGGCATCGGCCATCACGACGGTTAAAAGCTGCTTGCCAATCCCCAGCCCACGGCACTTCTCGCTGACGTAGAGATGGCGAATACGCCCGGCGCGCGGCTGCTGGCTGAACGGATCGCGATTCAGACCGCACACGCCAACCAGCTTGCCGTTGAGAAACGCCCCCAGCAGCTTTTCACCCGGCGCGTTAAAGCGGTTCTCACCCCGCTGCCAGCTCTCTTCCAGCCTGCGCAGCATGTTGAAATTCGATGCGATACTTTCCGCCTTCAGGGCGATATACCCCGGCTCGTCGGGCGTGACAGGCTCAATTAACAGACGCGACATAGCATTCCCTCGTTATTAAAGAGGGGCGGTTGCCCGCCCCTCTCAGGTGCGACTTGAACCTGAATTACCGAACGAATTTCAGGACAGCATCAAGCAGTTGCAGTACTGCAACAATGAGTTTGAGGATAAGTATCACCATATCCACTACGCTCATACGCGTCTCCTTTTGGTTAAAAGGAGCACGATGCTGGCGTACCTTTCCGCCGCCTGTTGCCAGCACCTGGATTGACGTAACACAGTGTGCTCACTTCAGGGGTTAAGGCACTGACGGCACCACCCGTTTCAGCCAGGACTTCGTTGCGCCGGTAGAACTGCGGCCCCCTCGCTCACTGCGAACACCCTCAGTATAGATAAATACTGTACGTATGAACAGTGTTTTGTAGACAAAATCTGGAAGGCGATCCATACTCAAAAACGTCAAAATCCGTGCCGGAATTGCGCGTTCGTCTTCGATCGCGTATACTTTTTGCGTTGACGTAACACAGTGTGTTCTGCGGCGACCAACCGCAAAACCCTGATAAAAACCTCGCTTCGGCGGGGTTTTTTGTTTTCATCCCCCAACAAACGAAACGTGATCCCTGACGCATTTTTGCGCAGATGAAAATATTTCCATTGTCACGCCCGAAAACCTGTGTTTGTATAAATTCCATCAATGATTCCAAACACAGGTCCCCAATGACTTCATCCATCTTCACTTCGACCCTACTAAAAACTGCGCAACCAGCCGCAGTGGTCGTCGTGCGTGTGGTGGTGGTCGTCGGCAATGCGCCGTAGGGACTGGATCAACACACGAATCCAAAACCCCGCCGGCGCAAACCGGGCGGGGTTTTTCGTTTAGGACCCTCCCCGGATAGTCGGCTCAGAAGAAAAGGACTGGAGCATGGCAAGTTCGGGCACAACATCCACCAAGACGCGTTTTACCGGCGCGCAGCTGATCGTTCATCTGCTGGAGCGACAGGGCATCACCACGGTTGCGGGCATCCCCGGCGGCACGGTACTGCCGCTGTACGATGCGTTAAGCCAAAGCACGCAGATCCGCCACGTGCTGGCGCGCCACGAGCAGGGCGCAGGCTTTATCGCCCAGGGCATGGCGCGTACCCAGGGTAAACCGGCGGTCTGTATGGCCTGTAGCGGGCCGGGCGCCACTAACCTGGTGACCGCCATCGCCGACGCGCGTCTCGACTCCATTCCGCTGATCTGCATTACCGGCCAGGTGCCGTCCTCGATGATCGGCACCGATGCGTTCCAGGAAGTCGATACCTACGGCATCTCTATCCCCATCACCAAACATAACTATTTAGTTCGCGACATCGCCGAGCTTCCTCAGGTTATCAGCGATGCGTTCCGCATTGCGCAGTCCGGCCGCCCGGGCCCGGTGTGGATAGACATTCCTAAGGATGTCCAGACCGCAGAGATCGAGATCGACGTGCTGCCGGAGCCGGGCGAGCGTGCCCCTGCGCCGGAGTTCAGCGCTGAGAGCGTGCGCGACGCCGCCGCCATGATTAACGCCGCCAAACGTCCGGTGCTCTATCTGGGCGGCGGGGCGATTAACGCTGCGGATGAAATCCGCCAGTTTGCGGAAAAAGCCAACCTGCCGACCACCATGACCCTGATGGCGCTGGGTATGCTGCCAAAAGCGCACCCGCTGTCCCTGGGGATGTTGGGCATGCACGGCGCGCGCAGCACCAACTATATCCTGCAAGAGGCGGATTTGCTGATTGTGATGGGCGCACGTTTTGATGACCGGGCGATTGGCAAAACCGAGGAGTTCTGCCCGAACGCGAAAATTATTCACGTGGATATCGATCGCGCCGAGCTGGGTAAAATCAAGCAGCCGCACGTGGCGATTCAGGGGGACGTAGCCGAAGTGCTGGCGCAGCTGATCCCGCAAACCGACGCGACCGATCGCGCCGACTGGCGCCAGCTGGTGGCCGATCTGCAGCGCGAGTTCCCGGGCGCGATCCCAACTGAAGGCGACCCGTTGAGCCACTACGGCTTGATCAACGCCGTGGCCGCCTGCGTGGACGACAGCGCGATTATCACCACCGACGTGGGCCAGCACCAGATGTGGACCGCCCAGGCCTACCCGCTGAACCGTCCGCGCCAGTGGCTGACCTCCGGCGGCCTCGGCACCATGGGCTTTGGCCTGCCCGCAGCTGTGGGCGCGGCGCTGGCGAATACGGACCGCAAGGTCATCTGCTTCTCCGGTGACGGCAGCCTGATGATGAACATTCAGGAGATGGCGACCGCAGCCGAAAACCAGTTAGACGTGAAAATCATCCTGATGAACAACGAGGCGCTGGGGCTGGTGCACCAGCAGCAGAGCCTGTTCTACAAGCAGGGCGTGTTTGCGGCGACCTATCCGGGGATGATTAACTTTATGCAGATTGCCGCCGGCTTTGGCCTGCACACCTGCGATCTGAACGCGGAAGAGGATGCCCACGCGGCGCTGCAGGCGGCGATCTCGCGTCCGGGCCCGGCGCTGATCCACGTGCGTATCGACCCTGAACAAAAAGTGTATCCGATGGTGCCGCCGGGTGCGGCAAATACTGAGATGGTGGGAGAATAAGCCATGCAGAAACAACATGATAACGTCATTCTGGAACTCACCGTCCGCAACCACCCTGGCGTCATGACCCACGTCTGCGGGCTGTTTGCCCGCCGGGCGTTTAACGTGGAAGGCATTCTCTGTCTGCCGATTCAGGGCAGTGAGCACAGCCGCATCTGGCTACTGGTCAACGATGACCAGCGTCTGGAGCAGATGATGGCGCAGATCGACAAGCTGGAGGACGTCACCAACGTGGCGCGCAACCAGTCCGATCCCACCATGTTTAACAAAATTGCGGTGTTCTTCGAATAGATCGCTTAAGGTAAGCGTCTTTCGCTCTTGTAGGCCGGATAAGCGCAGCGCCATCCGGCTTTTTCAGACCGCAGGAACACACATGACCACCATCGCCCTTATCGACGACCACCTCATCGTCCGCTCTGGCTTTGCCCAGCTTCTCAACCTCGAACCGGATTTCCAGGTCGTGGCCGAGTTTGGCTCCGGCCGCGAGGCGCTGGCGGGCCTGCCGGGGCGCGGGGTGCAGGTCTGTATCTGCGACATTTCGATGCCGGATCTCTCCGGGCTGGAGCTGTTAAGCCAGCTGCCGAAAGGGATGGCGACCATTATGCTCTCGGTCCACGACAGCCCGGCGCTGGTGGAGCAGGCCCTTAACGCGGGGGCGCGGGGCTTCCTCTCTAAACGCTGCAGCCCGGACGAGCTGATTGCCGCCGTGCGCACCGTCTCCACCGGCGGCTGCTACCTGACGCCGGAAATCGCCATCAAGCTGGCGGCTGGACGACAGGATCCGCTCACCCGGCGCGAGCGTCAGGTGGCGGAGAAGCTCGCGCAGGGGATGTCGGTAAAAGAGATTGCCGCCGAGCTGGATCTGTCGCCGAAGACCGTGCACGTCCATCGCGCCAACCTGATGGAAAAACTCAACGTCAGCAACGACGTCGAGCTGGCGCGCTGCATGTTCGACAGCTGGCAATGAGTCCCGTCTTTTCGCGGCTGATCGCCGTCGTTGCCAGCTTTTTCATCTTCTCCGCCGCGTGGTTCTGCCTGTGGAGCATCAGCCTGCATCTGGTGGAACGTCCTGAGCTGGCGGTGCTGCTGTTTCCCTTCGGCCTGCGTCTGGGGTTAATGCTCCAGTGCCCGCGCGGCTACTGGCCCGTTTTGCTCGGTGCAGAGTGGCTCATGCTGGTCTGGCTGGCGCAGGAAGTGGCCCTCGCGCATCTGCCCTTATTGATGACCGGAAGTCTGCTCACGCTTCTCCCCGTTGCGCTCATTTCCCGCTATCGTCACCAGCGCGACTGGCGCACGCTGCTGCGCCAGGGGGCGGCGCTGATTGCCGCCGCACTGCTGCAGTCACTGCCGTGGATTGGCGACAAGGAGATGCTCAACGCGTTGCTGCTGACCCTTACCGGCGGCCTGACGCTGGCCCCGACCTGCCTTGTGATCTGGCATTATCTTACAAGCACTGTCTGGCAGCCGCTCGGCCCGGCGCTGGTCTCCCAGCCGGTGAACTGGCGCGCCCGGCACCTGATCTGGTATCTGCTGCTGTTTGTGGTGAGCCTGTGGCTCCAGCTTGGTCTCCCCGCTGAATTATCACGCTTCACGCCGTTTTGCCTGGCGCTGCCGATTATTGCTCTGGCCTGGCACTACGGCTGGCAGGGGGCGCTGATCGCGACCCTGATGAACGCCATCGCGCTGATCGCCAGCCAGACCTGGCACGACCATCCGGTGGATCTGCTGCTCTCGCTGCTGGCTCAGAGCCTGACCGGGCTGCTGCTCGGGGCGGGCATTCAGCGCCTGCGCGAGCTGAACCAGTCCCTGCAGACCGAGCTGGCGCGCAACCGACGTCTGGCTGAACGCCTGCTGGAGACGGAAGAGAGCGTGCGGCAGGAGGTGGCCCGCGAGCTGCACGATGACATCGGCCAGACCATTACCGCCATCCGCACCCAGGCGGGCATTGTCCAGCGCCTGGCGGCAGAAAACGCAGGCGTGAAGCAGGGCGGGGCGCATATTGAACAGCTTTCGCTGGGCGTGTATGACTCGGTGCGACGCCTGCTCGGCAGGCTGCGGCCGCGCCAGCTCGACGACCTGTCGCTGGAGCAGGCGGTGCGTTCCCTGATGCGCGAGATGGAGCTGGAAAGCCGCGGCATTGTCAGCCATCTCGACTGGCGCATTAGCGAACCTGCGCTGAGCGAAGGCCAGCGCGTGACGCTGTTCCGCGTCTGTCAGGAGGGGCTGAACAATATCGTCAAGCACGCCAGCGCCAGCGCGGTCACCATCCAGGGCTGGCAGCAGGACGAGCGCCTGATGCTGGTGATTGAAGACGACGGCTGCGGCCTGCCGCCGGGCTCCGGCCAGCAGGGCTTTGGCCTGGCGGGCATGCGCGAGCGGGTGAAGGCGCTTGGCGGCACGCTGAGCCTCTCCTGCACCCACGGGACGCGCGTCAGCGTCAGCCTGCCGTTAAGGACGCACCATGTTTAAAACCCCAGCCAGCGCAGCCCCGTTAAGCAACAAAGCGGAAATCGACGCCCGCTACCGCTACTGGCGACGTCATATTCTGATTACCATCTGGCTCGGCTACGCGCTGTTCTACTTCACCCGCAAAAGCTTCAACGCCGCCGCGCCGGAGATCCTCGCGAGCGGCGTGATGACCCGCACCGATATCGGCCTGCTGGCGACGCTGTTTTATATCACCTACGGCCTGTCGAAGTTCTTCTCCGGCATCGTCAGCGATCGCTCAAATGCCCGTTATTTCATGGGCGTTGGGCTGATCGCCACCGGCGTGGTGAATATTCTGTTTGGCTTCTCCACCTCGCTGTGGGCCTTTGCCCTGCTGTGGGCGCTGAACGCCTTCTTCCAGGGCTGGGGCGCGCCGGTCTGCGCCCGCCTGCTCACGGCGTGGTACTCGCGCAACGAGCGCGGCGGCTGGTGGGCCGTCTGGAACACCGCGCATAACGTCGGCGGGGCGCTGATCCCGATGGTGGTGGGTGCCGCGGCGCTGCACTACGGCTGGCGCGCGGGGATGATGATTGCCGGTGGCCTGGCGATTGTCGCCGGGCTGTTCCTCTGCTGGCGCCTGCGCGACAGGCCGCAAACCGTCGGCCTTCCGCCGGTGGGCGACTGGCGGCACGACGAGATGGAGATCGCCCAGCAGCAGGAGGGCGCGGGGCTGACCCGCAGGGAGATCCTCACCCGATACGTGCTGAAAAACCCGTACATCTGGCTGCTGTCGCTCTGCTACGTACTGGTCTACGTGGTGCGCGCGGCCATCAACGACTGGGGCAATCTGTACATGTCCGAGACGCTCGGCGTGGACCTGGTGACTGCCAACTCCGCGGTGACGATGTTCGAGCTGGGCGGGTTTATCGGCGCGCTGGTGGCGGGCTGGGGCTCGGACAAGCTGTTCAACGGCAACCGTGGTCCGATGAACCTGATCTTCGCCGCCGGGATTTTGCTCTCCGTCGGCTCGCTGTGGCTGATGCCGTTTGCCAGCTACGTGATGCAGGCGGCATGCTTCTTCACCATCGGCTTCTTCGTGTTTGGCCCGCAGATGCTGATTGGCATGGCGGCGGCTGAGTGTTCCCACAAAGAGGCGGCAGGCGCGGCGACGGGCTTTGTCGGGCTGTTTGCCTACCTGGGCGCATCGCTCTCCGGCTGGCCGCTGGCGCGGGTGATCGACGTCTGGCACTGGAGCGGTTTCTTCGCGGTGATCGCCATCGCGGCGGGCATTTCCGCCCTGCTGTTGCTGCCTTTCCTGCACGCGCAGGCCCCGCGCGAAGCCAGCGTGATGTGATGCGCTTCACCTTTTCACCCCGTATGGCGCAAAACTAGGAAATTTTCCCGGTTTTACCTGGACGCTGTCTCAGGCATCTCTCCCGGCTGATTTTTACAATGCTGCAAAAATCAGCTCAGGAGTAAACCAACCATGCTGGCCTTCTTAAATCAGGTGCGCAAGCCGACCTTGGATCTGCCGCTCGACGTGCGGCGCAAGATGTGGTTCAAACCGTTCATGCAGTCCTATCTGGTGGTCTTCATCGGCTACCTGACCATGTACCTGATCCGCAAAAACTTTAACATCGCGCAGAACGACATGATCTCAACCTACGGGCTGAGCATGACGCAGCTGGGGATGATTGGCCTGGGCTTTTCCATTACCTACGGCGTGGGGAAAACCGTTGTGTCCTACTACGCGGACGGCAAAAACACCAAGCAGTTCCTGCCGTTTATGCTGATCCTCTCCGCCATCTGTATGCTCGGCTTCAGCGCCAGCATGGGCGCGGGTTCCGTTAGCCTGTTCCTGATGATCGCCTTCTACGCCCTGAGCGGTTTCTTCCAGAGCACCGGCGGGTCGTGCAGCTACTCCACCATTACCAAATGGACCCCGCGCCGCAAGCGTGGTTCCTACCTCGGCATGTGGAACATCTCCCACAACCTCGGCGGGGCGGGCGCGGCTGGCGTGGCGCTGTTTGGCGCAAACTACCTGTTCGACGGCCACGTCATCGGGATGTTTATCTTCCCGTCGATTATCGCCCTGATTGTCGGCTTTATCGGCCTGCGCTACGGCAGCGACTCCCCGGAATCGTACGGCCTCGGCAAAGCGGAAGAGCTGTTCGGCGAGGAGATCAGCGAAGAGGACAAAGAGACCGAAGAGAACGAGATGACCAAATGGCAGATCTTTGTTGAGTACGTGCTGAAAAACAAAGTGATCTGGTTGCTCTGCTTCTCGAATATCTTCCTGTACGTGGTGCGTATCGGCATTGACCAGTGGTCAACCGTGTATGCTTTCCAGGAGCTGAAGCTTTCTAAAGAAGTGGCGATTCAGGGCTTCACCCTGTTCGAAGTGGGCGCGCTGGTCGGCACGCTGCTGTGGGGCTGGCTCTCCGACCTCGCCAACGGCCGTCGCGCGCTGGTGGCCTGCGTCGCGCTGGCGCTGATTATCGCCACGCTCGGCATCTACCAGCACGCCAGCAACCAGTACGTTTACCTGGCGTCCCTGTTCGCGCTCGGCTTCCTGGTGTTTGGCCCTCAGCTGCTGATTGGCGTGGCGGCCGTAGGGTTCGTGCCGAAAAAAGCGATCGGCGCCGCCGATGGGATTAAAGGCACCTTCGCCTACCTGATCGGCGACAGCTTTGCCAAGCTTGGCCTGGGGATGATCGCCGACGGTACGCCGATTTTCGGCCTCACCGGTTGGGCGGGCACCTTCGCGGCGCTGGATGCGGCAGCGATCGGATGTATCGTCCTGATGGCGATGGTCGCGGTGCTGGAAGAACGTAAAATTCGCCGTGAAAATCGCGCGCAGAAATTAAAAGCGGCCTGAGTGTGCAGGTAACGTCTTTGCCCGGTGTGTGATGCCGGGCTTTTTTATTTGCGCCGACGGCGTTAATACCTGATCCCCCATTCCGCAACGTCTTTTCAGAGCACTATTCTGGTTATGCCCGCTGTTGACGCCGTGCGTTTCCCGCTATGATGAGCGGCTAGTCAAAGGAGAACGCATGGTCTGGATAATGCTGGCAACGCTTGCCGTGGTGTTTGTGGTGGGATTTCGCGTCCTGACCTCAGATTCCCGCCGCGCCATCAAACGTTTAAGCGAGCGTCTCGGCATCACCCCGATGCCGGTTGAGTCGATGATCGATCAGTTCGGTAAAACGCCGGGCAATGAGTTTATCCGCTACCTTGAACGGCCGGACGAGGCGCATCTGCAAAACGCCGCGCAGGTGCTGTTGATCTGGCAGGTCTGCATTGTCGACGGCAGCGAGGAGAACCTGCACGCCTGGCACCGCATGCTGCGTAAAGCCCGCCTTGCCGCACCCATTACCGATGCGCAAATTCGTCTGGCGCTTGGCTTTATGCGCGAGATGGATCCCGATCCGCAGGAGCTGAACGCCTTCCAGCTACGCTATAACCAGCTCTTCCTGCCGGAAGAGGGCGTGTTTTACCTGCACTGATCCCCTCTAAAACCACAAAAGTTGTCTAAACGTTAAATTCGTCACACTTTTGATGATAAACTGCGCGACTTTTCCGCACGTTTTTATCTTCAGGTGACGCCATGACAGAACATATCCAGCCCACGACCCGACCGCAGACCAAAGAGGTTTCACGCCCCAACTGGTCGGCGGTTTTTTCCGTGGCGTTCTGCGTCGCCTGCCTGATTACCGTTGAGTTTCTGCCGGTGAGCCTGCTGACGCCAATGGCGCAGGACCTGGGCATTTCCGAAGGCGTGGCGGGGCAGTCCGTTACCGTCACCGCCTTCGTGGCGATGTTCGCCAGCCTGTTTATCACCCAGGTGATTGGCACCATCGACCGCCGCAAGGTGGTCATACTGTTCAGCGTGCTGCTGACGCTCTCCTGCCTGCTGGTCTCCTTCGCGGAAAGCTTCACCCTGCTGCTGCTCGGTCGCGCCTGCCTGGGGCTGGGGCTCGGCGGCTTCTGGGCGATGTCGGCCTCGCTCACCATGCGCCTGGTGCCCGCGCGGACGGTGCCGAAAGCGCTTTCCGTTATCTTCGGTGCGGTCTCCATCGCGCTGGTGATTGCCGCGCCGCTCGGCAGCTTCCTCGGCGGGATTATCGGCTGGCGTAACGTCTTCAACGCCGCGGCGGTGATGGGCCTGCTCTGCATCATTTGGGTGTGGAAAGCGCTGCCGTCCCTGCCGGGCGAAGCGGCGCACCATAAGCAGAACATGTTCGCGCTGCTGAAGCGCCCCGGCGTGCTGGCGGGGATGACCGCCATCTTCATGGCCTTTGCCGGGCAGTTTGCCTTCTTTACCTATATCCGCCCGGTGTTTATGACCATGGCGGGCTTTGACGTGGACGGCCTGACGCTGGTGCTGCTGAGCTTCGGTATCGCCAGCTTTGTCGGTACCTCGCTGTCGTCGCAGTTCCTGAAACGCTCCCTGAAAGTGGCGCTGGCGGGTGCGCCGCTGGTGCTGGCTGCGAGCGCCACGGTGCTGGTGCTGTGGGGCAGCGATAAGTGGGTCGCGTCTGCCATTGCGATTATCTGGGGCTTTGCCTTTGCGCTGGTGCCGGTGGGCTGGTCGACGTGGATCACCCGCTCGCTTGCCGATCAGGCGGAAAAAGCCGGGTCGATTCAGGTGGCGGTGATCCAGCTGGCGAACACCTGCGGCGCGGCCATTGGCGGCGTGGCGCTCGACCATCTGGGGCTGACGTCACCGCTGGTGATTTCCGGCACGCTGATGCTGCTGACGGCGCTGCTGGTGGCAGGGAAGGTTAAAGCGAAGTAGTGTTTTTCTCCCTCTCCCGTGGGAGAGGGTTGGGGTGAGGGCATCAGGCTACGCCGATGCCTTAACCCTTCTACGCGAATCCATCGAAATCAGCACCACCGACGACACGATCAGCAGCGTCCCCACCCAGTCCGGCAGGGTGAACGCCACGCCCAGCAACACCACCGACAGCAGCGCGCTGCTCAGCGGTTCGGCGCAGCTCAGGATGCTCGCCTTCGGCCCGCCGATCATCTGTGCGCCTTTCAGATACAGGCTGAACGTCAGCGCGGTGCCAATCACCACCAGGTAGAAAAACGCCAGCAGCAGGCTGCCGTCGATCACGAAGGTGGTGCCGCGTCCGGCGTAGAACGGCGTCAGCATTAATCCGGCAATCAACATACTCCAGCCGACAATCGGCAGCGTGCCGTAGCGGGCAATCAGCGTTGACGGATAGGTGGTGTAAAACGCGGCGGCAAACGCCGAGGCGATACCGAAGAACAGGGCGGCAGGCGAGATGGAGAGCGAGGTTGGGTCGCCGTGGGTGACCAGCAGGAACGTCCCGACAAGCGAGGTCACAATCGCGGACAAAACAAACACGCCGGGGCGCTTTTTCCGCGCCAGCGCGAACCATGCCACGATAATCGTTGGCGACAGAAACTGCAGCACGGTGGCCGTTGCCGCATTGGATTTTTCAATCGTCAGCAGGAAGGTGAGCTGCACGGTGAGCGCGCCGACCAGCGAGAAAAACAGCAGGCTGAGGGCGTCTTTGCGATGTTTGATGACCGAGAAAATCTTGTCGCCGTGAACGAAGGAGAGCGTCAGCAGGATCACGCCGGTAAACAGCAGGCGAACCATGGTCAGGTAAGGCGAAGAAATGTGGCTTTTCTCCATGATGTACTGCGCGCAAACGCCGGAACTGCCCCATAAAACGGCGGCGATCAGGACGTTCAGCATCCCTTTACGTGTGGAACCCATTTTCTCCCCTGTTATGTTGGTTTTTTTGTAGCATAACATGGGATCTTGCCGGGTGGCGCTACGCTTACCCGGCCTACAAAACGTTGTAGGCCCGTGCAAGCGCAGCGCCGCCGGGCGAAACAAACGGCGCTCTACTAGAACCACGCCTCCCACATCGCGCCGATGTTGAAGTCGTCGAGCGTCTCGTCTTTGGTGTTATTCACGCGCGCGGTGCGTGCGTTATCCACCTTGCCGCCGGTCACGTAGAAGCGCAGCATCGGACGGAACTCCGGCCCCATGGCGATAGACATGTTCTGCGACAGGGTCAGCTTCCAGCCTTTGTTGTCGCCGCCGTTGTCGTAATCGACGTGCTGCCAGCCCGCTTCCAGCCAGGTGGAGTGAACGTCGTTCCACCAGTGCATCGGGCGCACGATGGCGTTGTAGTTCTTACGGTTGTCGGTCTTATCACGGCTGTTGTCGTAGTCGTGGAAGGCGAGGATGTACTCCACCTGCGTAGCCTGGGTGAATTTGTACAGCCCTTCGAAGCTGGCGTAGACCGTGGTCAGGTCTTCTGTTTTATTGAACACGCTGTTGTCCGAGTTATCGGAGTAGCGGGCAATCACCTTGTTCACGCCGCTGTCGTTGGTATGGCTCAGCACCACGCCACCCTGCCAGGCGTTCAGACGCTCGTCGCTCTCCACCGCTTTTGAATCAAAGCCGTAGTTGGCGTACAGCTCCAGATCCAGCGGACCGAGCTTCATACCGTGGATTTTAGAGGTGGCCGCGTAGTTACCTTTGTCGCCCGTGCCGGACCCGCCGGTACAGGTGATGCGTGACGGGTTCGCTTCGTCTTCCATCACTTCCGGGCTACAGGATTCCACTGCCGCCACGGCAGCGACGTCAAACTGCACGCCGCCGATATCGAAGTTCTTCACCCCGGCGCCCTGGCCGTCGTGGTTCATCCAGAAGTAATCGTTGATGCCCTGCTGCGGACGCTGGTGGAAGTCACGGCCGGCCCAGAAGTAGGCGTTCGGGTTGGAGGCCATAATATTGGTCACCCCCGCGTAGGCTTTTTTCAGGTTAACTTCGTCGCCCCAGTGGTCGATCATCACGTTGATGTCCCAAATGGCGCCGTTGTCGCCCTTGAAGGCTTTAGAGAGCTGGAACTCGCCGCCGTTGCCTTCGTTACCCAGACGACCGATCGCGGACGCGCCGTTGTAGGAGCCATCCACCGCCACATATTTCTGATCGGCGGCCTGGAAGTGCGCGCCGTAGCGGGCGTAGCCGGTAAATTTAATCCCGAACGGAATCGCCATGTCCGGGGATTGCGCCGCGCTCTGCGGCTCGGTCACCACGTCCGCTTTTTTCGCGACGGCGGCATCCATTTTGGCCTGACGTTCGGCCAGGGCTTTATCCACCGCTTTCGCCACAATGGCGTCGATTTGCTCCTGCGTGAATTCCTGGGCGAGCACGGAAATTGGGCAAAGCGCGGCGATAACCGCCATGGTTAATGGAAGTTTTTTAATCGTATTCATGGTTATCTCAATATAGTTTAATTTTATTCAGACAATAACCATCCCGCTCCGATCTGACAGAATATGTCGCTATCATCAGAACAAGTGGATTTCTATTTAAGGTGCAGAGGTATTACAGTAATTTATTTCGCCATAGACTATCTCTGATATAAATGAATAATTTCTTCGGATAATTCACGCGCTAATAAGGAGTTCATTAAATGATCCTGCGCGTGCACCATAATTAAGGTCATCGGCTGGCGGCCTTCACCCGCATCCTGCTCGATCAGTTTGGTCTGCATCTTGTGCGCCTGGCGCGCGTAGCCATCGGCTTCGCGCAGCAGGCTTTTGGCCTCGTCAATGTTGCCCTGACGCGCCGCGTGCAGCGCTTCAAAGCACAGGCTGCGGGACTGCCCGGCGTTGACGATAATTTCCATTACGGCTTCTTCTAGTGCGATCATCATCATTACTCTTTATCAAAGCTATTATTTAAGGCGGTGGCGGCAAACCACTCCCCGCTTTTCTTAATGGTGCGCTGCTGCGTCTTTAAATCGAGCTGGATAAATCCGTAGCGATTTTTATACGCGTTACACCACGACCAGTTATCAATAAACGTCCACATATGGTAACCAAGACAATTGCACCCTTCGCTAATACCCTTATGCAGCCAGGCTAAATGTTCGGAAATAAACTCGATGCGGTATTGATCGTTAATCTGGCCATTTTCAATAAAACGTTGCTCGTTTTCGACGCCCATGCCGTTTTCAGAAATAAAGCAGCGGGGGTTGCCGTAATTGTCGCGCAGGTTAATCAGAATATCGTAAATACCCGGCGCGTAGATTTCCCAGCCGCGGTAGGGGTTCATTTTGCGGCCCGGCATCTCGTAGCTATCAAAGAACCATTCCGGCATAAACGGCGCCTGCGGGTTCACCGCGCTGTCGCGACACTTCACGCGACGCGGCTGATAGTAGTTAATGCCGAGCAGGTCGATTTTCCCTTCCGCAATCAGGAAACCGTCTTCCGGCTTGCAGGCGGGCAGCTGGTCGTAAGATTTCAGCAGCGCCACCAGATCGGCCGGGTATTCGCCGCGCAGGACCGGGTCGAGGAAGCTGCGGTTAAACATCAGATCCGCAACGTGCGCCGCCTTCACGTCTGCCGGGTTCTGCGAACGCGGATACGACGGCGTCAGGTTCAGCACGATGCCGATCTCCCCCGCGTAGTGCCCGGCGCGGTAGGCCTGAACCGCCTTCGCATGGGCCAGCACCGTGTGATACGCCACGGTGGCCGCCCGGCGGAAATCCACTACGTTGGGGTAGTGGAAGTCGTACAGATAACCGCCTTCCACCGGCACGATCGGCTCGTTGAAGGTAAACCAGTGCAGCACGCGGTCGCCGAACAGCTCGAAGCAAATCTGCGCATAGCGAGCGTACGCGTCCACCACGTCACGGTTTTCCCAGCCGCCAATTTCCTGCATCGCCATCGGCATGTCGAAATGGAACAGGGTGATAAACGGCGTGATGCCCTGTTCATTCAGCTCATCAATGACCTGATTATAAAAATCGACCGCGTCCGGGTTCACTTCACCGATACCGTCGGGGATCAGGCGCGCCCAGCTAATCGAGGTACGAAAGCTGTTGTGGTTCAGCTGTTTTAACAGCTGAATGTCCGTTTTCCAGTGCTGATAAAACGTGGAGGTGTGCTGCGGCCCCACGCCGTTGTGAAAACGGTTCGGCTCGCGGGCAAACCAGTAGTCCCACGTGGTTTCACCCTCTCGTGTCCCTTCCGTCTGGAGAGCGGAGCTTGCGCTGCCCCACCAGAAGTTATCGGGAAATGCGTATTTCATGACCCTTCCTCTTTGACTTAATTGCTTGTGGCTTCAGCGGCACCCACGGTTGCAGCCTGGGCTTTCTGCTCTTCGTTTTTAATCAGCGTACGCTCATAGGCGCGCAGGAACGGCAGGTACATCAGCGCCGACATCACCATGCAGACGAGGCACATTACCACCGGGCTCAGCGCCCAGTTCGCCGCCCACGAGGCGCCAATCGGCGCGGGCGTAGTCCACGGGGTTAACGAGACCACCTGTGCCAGCCAGCCGAGCTTGGTTGCGCCGTACGCCAGGCAGGCGTTGACCAGCGGAACAAACACAAACGGGATAAACAGCATCGGGTTCATGATGATCGGCGCGCCGAACAGAATGGGTTCATTGATGTTAAAGAAGCTTGGCACGACGCCCATTTTGCCGATGGTGCGCAGGTGGGTAACGCGGCTGCGCAGCAGCAGGAAGGCCAGCGGCAGGGTGGAACCGACGCCGCCAATCAGCAGGTAGTGATCCCAGAAACCCTGCAGATAAACGTGCGGCAGCGCCGCGCCTGCGGCCAGTGCCGCCTGGTTTGCCGAGAGGTTCGCCATCCAGAACGGGTTCATGATGCCGGTAACAATCAGCGAGCCGTGGATACCCGCGAACCAGAAGATCTGGCACAGCAGCACGGAGAGCAGAATGGCGGGCAGGGAGTCAGACGCGGACACCAGCGGCTCCAGCAGGTGCATGATCGCCTGCGGGATAATCATCCCGGTCTGCGCTTCAATGAACAGGTTCAGCGGGTGCAGCGTGCCGATCACCACCATCACCGGGATCAGGATCTCAAACGAACGCGCCACGCCGGTGGGCACTTCCTTCGGCAGGCGGATGGTGACGTTGTTCTGCTTCAGCCAGGCGTACACGCGGGTTGAGTAAATGGCGGTGATCAGGGCGGTGAAGATGCCCTGGCCGGAGAGGTACTGGGTTGAGATTTTGCCGTCGGCATACGGCGCGGCGACCAGCAGGAAGGCCATAAAGGCCAGCAGGCCGGACATCACCGGGTCGAGGTTAAACTGACGCCCCAGGCTCGCCCCAATCCCTACCGAGATGAAGAAGGTCATCACGCCCATGCTGAGGTTAAACGGCAGCATCAGCTGTTCGCGGTAAGTCTGGGAGAAATCCAGCCAGCCGCGGGCGAAGCTGTTAGTGGTATCCGCCGAGAACGGCGGAAAGATGAACACCAGCATAAACGAGCCGATGATCATAAACGGCAGCGCGGCGGTAAAGCCGTCGCGGATGGCAATCACGTACTTTTGCTGACCGAGCTTCGCGGCCAGCGGGGTAATTGACTGCTCAATCACCGCAACCATGGATTGATATAACGAACTCATGTGAACACCTTTTAGTGTGCCGCTTCGATGAGCGACAGAGCAAAGTCCAGTACTTTATCGCCACGCTGCATGCCGTAGTCCATCATGTCGATGGGCTGCACCGGAATGCCATGCGTCGCCGCCTTGTCTGAGAGTGTCTGTAACATGTATTTCACTTGCGGTCCGAGAAGTACCACCTGGTATTGCGGAAACTGCGTATCAAATTCGGAAACACCGTACGCATCAATCTTCACCGGCAAACCACGTTCTTTCGCGACATCGACCATTTTGCTGACCAACAGGCTGGTGGACATCCCGGCAGAGCAGCACAGCATAATCTTGAACATCGACAACCATCCTCTAAATGTAAAAAGTTATTGCGAGGATGATTGGACATTATACGGAAACCGGTTTCCATTGATAAAAGACAGAACTGTGACAACCATCAAGATCCAATACTTATGAGGCTAATTAACCGGATGCAGGTCACATAATTTGGCTGTTTTGACATCATTTTGAGTGGAAACGGAAAATCGGTTTCCATGGAAAACGGAAACGGATATACTCCGCTCTGGCTATAATGTGAGCCGAAGCGGTCATGGAATTTGCAGGCGCGAGGTAAGCCTGCCAGGGGAAAGAGATGTCGACAATCAATGATGTATCACGTCTTGCCGGGGTGTCTAAAGCCACGGTATCGCGAGTGTTGAGTGGGTCGCGTGGCGTAAAGGAAGCCAGCCGTCAGGCCGTTCTGAAGGCAGTGGATGAGCTTAACTACCGGCCTAATGTGATTGCCCAGTCGCTGCTGAGCCAGTCGACGGGCTGTATCGGGGTGATTTGCGCCCAGGAAAACATTAACCAGACCACCGGTTATCTCTACGCGCTGGAAAAACAGCTCAGCCAGCATCAAAAACACCTGCTGCTGCGTTTCGCGCACAGCAAAGCGGAAGTGATGCACGCTCTTGAGGAACTCTCCTGCGGGCTTTGCGATGACATCCTGGTGATTGGCGCGCGTTTCCCGCTGGACGTCGACATGGACAACGTCATTCTGGTGGACTGCATGGAGTCTGATAATTCCAACAGCATCCAGTTCGATCACGCCTTTGCCGCCGAAACCGCCTGTAACTACCTGACCAGCCAGGGGCGACGCCAGATTGCCCTGATCCATCCGCACGGCAGCGGTTTTGCTGACCAGGTGCTGCTCGGCTACAAGCACGCGCTGGAGAAAAATTTCCTGCCCTTTAATCGCAACCTTGTGTTCATGGACGCGACCTCGTCGTCCGTTGCGCTACAGGAGCTGCTGAATAACGCCAGCACGCTGAACTTCAACGCGCTGCTGGTGGCGGACGAGCAGGAAGCCCAGCGGGTGATCCCGCAGCTGCAGGCGTTTAATAAATCCGTGCCGGACGACATTATGGTCTTTAGCCTGGCCGGATCGCTGCACCTGCCGGGTATTCCGGTAATCCCGGCGATTGAATATTCTATGGATGCCATGGCGGCGCGTATCGTGAGCTGGCTGACGGAGAAAACGCAGATGCTGGGTTCGTATGTGCTGCGCGGGGATTTGATCATTCCAGACGTGCGTAAGCGTTAAACATGTTGTGTAGGCCGGGTAAGGCGCAGCCGCCACCCGGCGAGAAGCACGTTTCCAGCCCTCAGTAATCTTCCATACAATCCACCTGACCAATCGCCGCCCAGTAGGCGTCCAGGTTGTCACGCTTCACGGCGGTAACGGCATTTTTGATCAGCAGCTGATTGGCCTCTGACGACAAAATCATCGCCTGCCAGGCCTTATCGCTCTGCTTTTTCTGTGGCGTACAGGTTTTCTTAATATCTTTCAGGACCTGCTGCTTAATCTGCGCCTCTTTCGCCGGATCGTCCTTTTCCTGAGCATGGACAAACGCGGCGAACAGCAGACAAACCAGCAGGCAGACAAGGTGTGCAGCTTTCATCAACAACCCCCTTTTGACGTCACAGGCTTCCCATGAAATATATCGTTACATTCAGTGTAGCGACGCCAGCCGAAAGTATGAATTTTCTCCACGTTGCGTGTGTGAGATAGTGAAACGGCACAGATAACAAGGAGAAAAATATGCACCTGAGCATTACTCATGCGGTTACGGCGCAGGAAAAAGAAGAGTTACTCACGGGTCTGAGAGCCTACAATGCGCAGTTTCTGGATCTCTCCACATTCAGCGGGGATATTGGCGTTTACGTGCGGGACGACATCGGCACCATGCTCGGCGGGCTCATTGGGGTGCGTAAAGGCGACTGGCTGAATATCGACTTTCTCTGGGTGAGCGATGCCGTGCGCGGATCCGGCGTGGGCAGCCAGCTCATCAAAACGGCGGAAGATGAAGCCAGACGCAAAGGCTGCAAGCACGCGCTGGTGGATACCGTCAGCTTCCAGGCGCGTCCGTTCTATGAAAAACAGGGGTACCAGCTGCAGATGTCTTTGCAGGATTATCCGTACCCGGGCATGCAGCGACATTACCTGGCGAAAGCCCTTTAAGCCCGTTTCTGTCATTATGCATTCTGCTATTTATTGCGAGCCGCTTTCCTAATTTAAAACGTGTTGCTTGTCTTCTTTTCGGGCCGTGGCGCATGCTTTGGCCTGGTCAAGTCATCCATGGAGATAGCAATGGAACGCACAGCAAAACTATTCAAAAAGGGTCAGAATCAGGTCGTTATGCTGCCTGCTGAATTCGCGTTTGATACGGAGAGCGTCTACATCCGACGGGATGAGGAGGGGAATGTCGTTTTGGCGGCAAAACCTGTTCTAATAAAGAGCTGGGATAATTTTCTCCGCATGCTGGCAGAAACGAACGTACCAGATACGTTTTTGAGCAAGGAGGAACGCAATCAGAGTGTTACGACAAGAGACCCTCTGGATGGAGCATGCTCATGAGACATATGCTGGATACGAATATTGTGAGTCACTTGTTTAAACGACACCCGGAGGTTGTAAGCAGAATGACATGTCTGGCGCCGGGTGACGTTTGTATCTCAAGCATTACCGAAGCGGAATTGCTGTATGGTGCTGACAAGAAGAAAAGCAGTAGATTGAAAGAAACAATCCGGGAGTTTCTCAATACCATCACGATTTGCGACTGGGACAGCGACGCCGCAGCAACGTACGGTGAACTCCGTGCAACCCTGGAAAAGAAAGGGAAAGTGATGGGGGATCTCGATCAACTGATCGCTGCACATGCTATCAGTCGGGGAACAACGATCGTTACTAACGATCGTGCATTCAGAATGGTGCAGGAGCTTGCCGTTGAGGACTGGACGACAACGTTGTGATCCCTGATGCCCGGTGGTGCAGCGCCACCCGGCCATACCCGCATATAACTTATCCTTCTTATTGATTCTTTTTCGGTTTTTATTTCACCGCCTCGTTGTCGATATAGTCACTACAACATTCAGCAAAAGGAACTGTCTTGTGAAACGTCGATTGGGTGCTCTGGTACTGGCTGGCCTGCTGCTGGCCGGGTGCGATCAAAGTGGCAGCGATGCCAAACACATTAAAGTCGGCGTCATCAACGGCGCCGAGCAGGACGTGGCGGAAGTCGCCAAAAAGGTGGCGAAAGAGAAATATGGCCTTGACGTGGAGCTGGTGGGCTTCAGCGGCTCGCTGTTGCCTAACGATGCCACCAACCAGGGGGAACTGGATGCCAACGTCTTCCAGCATCGCCCGTTCCTTGCAGAGGATAACAAGGCGCATGGCTACAAGCTGGTGGCCGTGGCGAACACCTTTGTCTTCCCGATGGCCGGCTATTCCCGCAAAATCAAATCCGTGTCTGGCCTGAAGGACGGCGCAACCATTGCCATTCCAAACGACCCGACCAACCTTGGCCGCGCGCTGTTGCTGCTGCAAAAAGAGAAGCTCATCACCCTGAAGCCAGATACCGGGCTGCTGCCGACGGCGCTGGATATTACCGCCAACCCTAAGCAGCTGAAAATCATGGAGCTCGAAGGGGCGCAGCTGCCGCGCGTGCTGGACGACCCGAAAGTGGATGTCGCCATCATCAGCACCACCTATATCCAGCAAACCGGGCTGTCGCCGGTGCATGACAGCGTCTTTATCGAAGACAAAAATTCGCCGTACGTGAACATCGTGGTGACGCGCGAAGACAACAAAGACGCGGAGAACGTGAAGGAATTTATCCAGTCGTATCAGTCGCCTGAAGTGGCGAAAGCGGCGGAGACGATCTTTAATGGCGGGGCGGTGCCGGGCTGGTAAAAGTACCCGCATAAAGCACGGTGACGTAAATTGGCCCGATTTCATCGGTAATCGCTCTTTAACCCACAGCGTGCCGCGCGACGGCTGGCTATCCTCCTTATCACACCAACCGGAGGATAGCCCATGAACATCACCCACATTCGCAACGCCACCCAGCTGATTACCTACGCCGGAAAACGTTTTTTAATCGACCCTATGCTGGCTCCGCAGGGCGCTTATCCGGGCTTCCCCGGCACGGCCCATGCCGAACGCCGTAACCCGACGGTCGAACTCCCCGTAGACGTCAACACGCTGCTGGACGCCGACGCGGTGATCGTCACCCATACCCATGACGATCACTGGGATCGCGCCGCGGCGGAGCTGATCGCCAAAGACAAACCGATCTACGTGCAAAACGACCGTGATGCCGCGCTGCTGCGCAGCCAGGGGTTTAGCAACCTGACGGTCATGGCCGACGCAACCACCTTTGGTGATATCCGGATAGCGAAAACCCACGGCGGTCAGCACGGTACCGATCGCGCATACGCCGTGCCCGAACTGGCGGAGCGGCTGGGCGAAGCCTGTGGCGTGGTGCTGCGTCATCCTGATGAGAAGACGCTCTACCTTGCCGGGGATACCGTCTGGCGTGACGAGGTGGCGGCCGATCTGCAAAAGCACCAGCCGGACGTGGTGGTGCTGAACGCTGGCTATGCCCACGTCATTGGTTTTGGGCCCATTATTATGGGGCAGGAAGATGTGCTTAACGTTCATTTCCTGCTGCCGCAGGCCAACATTGTGGCGAGCCATATGGAGGCCATTAACCACTGTCTGTTAACCCGCAGCGCGCTGCGTGAGTACGTAGAAGCCAACCAGGTGAGTGACGCGGTGAGTATTCCCCAGGATGGCGAAACCGTTATATTCTGAGTGTCTGAAAGGGAAAGGAGAGACAGATGTCGCTAATCAACGTCGCGATTGTCGCAGTAGACGGGTTCAGCCCGTTCCACTACTCCGTTCCCTGCATTCTGTTTGGGGACTCGGTCTCCGGAGAAAAGCGCTTTAACGTGACGATCTGCGCCGAAACGCCAGGGTTCCTCACCTCAAAAGACGGATTTGCCCTCAACGCCACGCAGGATTTTACCGCCATTGGGCAGGCCGATATTGTTGTCGTTCCCTACTGGCAGCACGTTCTTGAACGCCCGCCCCAGACGCTGCTCGACAGCCTGGTACAGGCGAGAGACCGCGGCGCAGAAATCGTCGGGCTGTGTCTGGGGTCGTTTGTGCTGGCCTGGGCGGGGATCCTCGACGGCAAACGTGCCGCCACCCACTGGGAGTTCGAACGTCAGTTTCAGTCGCTCTTCCCGAACGTTCGGCTGGATATTAATGCCCTTTACGTGGATGACGGCAATATCATCACCTCCGCCGGGACTGCCGCAGCCCTCGACTGCTGCCTGTATATCATTCGCCAGCGCTTTGGCAGCGTGGTTGCTAACCAGATTGCCCGCCGGATGATTGTTCCGCCCCACCGCGAGGGCGGGCAGGCGCAGTTCATCGCCCAGCCGGTGCCTAAAGATACCCGCGACGGGCGCATTAACTGCCTGATCGACTACCTGCAGCAGCACATCACCGAACAACATAGTCTGGACTCGCTGGCTGAGGTGGTCTCGATGAGCCGCCGCACCCTGACTCGTCATTTTGTTAACGCTACAGGGATGAGCGTCGCCGACTGGTTGACCGCCGAACGCCTGCGGCGCAGCCAAATCCTGCTGGAAGCCGGAAATATGCCGATTGAACGCGTGGCTGAGCTGGTGGGATTTAATTCCGCCGTCACCTGGCGACAGCAGTTTAAGGCGCGTTTTGGGGTGAGTCCGGCGGAGTGGCGAAAGACGTTTCGGCTTCATGCCTAGTGTATTACGGCTAACTCAAGATTTAAGGGTGAGTTAAATCCTTTCTTATTTTCTCTTAATATCCTTCTCACTCTTCTGAAATAACTATTAATTTTAGGAGCCCTAATTCAAATTAGATATACTCGCTTTAAGAAAACTCTTATATTACAGAAATAATCATTGCGGACATTTTTGTGGCATGGATGAATAGCGCCGAAATAAAAATTAGAATAATTTCATTAGTAAATTATGCCGTTGCTATCTTATTGTTTTCGCTTTTTTCAGCGAGGGTGAGTGCTGCACCTTTATCGCCAGCCGATCGCGATTCCATTCAACAGCAACAGCAGCAGCTTTTATTACAGAACCAGCAACAGCGTGAGGAGCTGGAGCGGAGTATTCCTCGCCCCGCGCCCGCCAGACCGCTGCCTGTTTCCGGCTCCGGACCCTGTTTCACCATTCATACCATTACCCTTTCCGGTGCGACCTTAATCTCCCCGAAAAACCGGCAGACCCTTGTCGCGCCGTGGCAGGGCCGCTGTCTGGATATGGCGAAAATAACGGAACTTCTCGCCCATATTTCTGACTGGTATATCAGCCGGGGATATATCACCAGCCGCGCTTTTCTTACCGAGCAGGATCTCTCCGGCGGTCAGCTGAATATTGTTGTGCTGGAAGGCAGACTGGAAGCGATCCGTCTGGAAGGCGAAACGCCGCGCATGCTAAAAATGGCGTTTCCGGGACGGGTGGGCGGCATCCTTAATTTACGCGACATCGAACAGGGCATGGAGCAAATTAACCGTTTGCGTACCGAGCCGGTTCAGATTGAAATTCTTCCGGGAACGCAGGCCGGATATTCCATTGTTAATCTTACGGCAAAGCCGGAATTTCCCTTAAGTGCATCGGTAAGCCTGGATAATAGCGGGCAGAAGAGTACCGGCGAAGATCAGCTGAGCGGCGTGCTCACCGCCAATAATATGCTGGGGCTGGCGGATAAATGGTTTGTCAGCGGCGGGCGCAGCAGCGATTTTGCCAGCGCGTACGATGCGCAGAATTTCCAGGCGGGCGTCAGCGTGCCGTTTGGCTACGGATTACTGGACTACAGCTACGCCTGGAGTAACTACCGGACCACCATCAGTAACCAGGGATTCAACTGGCTCTCCACGGGCGATACCAAAACCCACCGCCTTAACGCGTCCTGGGTGGTCTTCCGCAACGGGGAGGTGAAAACCGGCATTGCGGCAGGCGTGGTTCAGCGATCCAGCCGCAACTGGCTCAACGACGCGCCGCTTCAGAGCAGCACGCGCAACCTCTCCAGCCTGATTCTGGGCATTACGCACACGCAAAAAATGCTGGGCGGCGTGGCGACCTTCAACCCGACCTGGAGCCACGGCATGCCGTGGTTCAATGCCGAAACCGACGAAGATAAGTCCGGGGATATGCCGCGCGCGGAATTCCGTAAATGGAGTCTGAACGCCAGCTTCCAGCGGCCGATTACCCGTAATTCCTGGTGGCTGACCAGCGCCTACGGCCAGTGGTCGCCCGATCGGCTGTACGGTTCCGAGCGCCTGACGCTCGGCGGCGAAAGCTCCGTGCGCGGTTTTAAAGAGCAGTACCTGTCCGGGGACAACGGCGGCTACTGGCGCAACGAGCTGGGATATTCCCTGTTCACCCTTCCGGTGATTGGCGCGGTGAGCGCAACGGTCGCCGTTGACGGCGGCTGGCTGGAAAAAGACCGTCAGGACCGCTTTGCCTCCGGCACGTTGTGGGGCGCTTCGGTGGGACTGAACAGCGCAGGGCGCGGGTACAGCAGCCAGATTTCGGTCGGGACGCCCCTGCACTACCCCGACTGGCTCGGCCCGGATCATGTGAGCGTTAACTGGCGCATTGCCTTCATGCTTTAAGAGACTCTACGACTATGGATACCCGTCACCCACCCGTTCGTTTCTCGCAGCGTCTGATCAGCTGGATTGTCTGCGGCCTGATGGTCTGGCAGCCGATGGCACCTGCCGTCGCGGCGGCGCTGACGCCGACCGGGCAGACCACGGTCGATCGGGCGGGGAACGGGGTGCCGGTCGTCAACATCGCCACGCCCAACGGGGCGGGTATCTCGCATAACCAGTTCGGTGAGTATAACGTCGGCAAAGAGGGGCTTATCCTCAACAACGGCACGGACCGTTTAACCCGGACCCAGCTGGGCGGGCTTATCCAGAACAACCCCAACCTGCAGGCCGGGCGGGAAGCGAAAGGCATTATCAACGAAGTCACGGGCGCCAGCCGCTCGCAGCTGCAGGGCTATACGGAAGTCGCCGGTAAAGCAGCAAACGTCATGGTGGCCAACCCGTACGGCATTACCTGTAACGGGTGCGGATTTATCAACACCCCGAACGTCACCCTGACCACGGGGAAACCGCAGTTCGACGCCAGCGGTAACCTGCAGGCGCTGGAGGTGACGAAAGGCGCCATCACGGTTGAAGGCCAGGGGCTGGATGCCAGCAAGAGCGACGCGCTGTCGATTATTGCGCGCGCGACGGAAGTGAACGCCGCGATACATGCGAACGACCTGAAGGTGACGGCAGGGGCGAACCGCGTGGGCACGGACGGCAGCGTCAGGCCGATTGCCGGTGAGGGTGCCGCGCCCGTGGTGGCCGTGGATACCGGCGCGCTCGGCGGGATGTATGCGAACCGTATCCGCCTGGTCTCCAGCGAGACGGGCGTGGGGGTGAACCTCGGCAACCTCACCGCGCGCCAGGGCGATATTCAGCTGGACGCGGGCGGGAAACTGACGGTCACGAACAGCCTGGCCAGCGGCTCGATTACCGCGAACGGCGCGGGAGTGGTCCTCAACGGCAGCCATCAGGCCGGTGGCGCGCTGAATGTGGCCAGCTCGCAGGATATGGAACTCAATAACAGCACGCTCGCCAGCCAGGGCGATATGCGCCTTTCCGCTGCGGGGAAAGTGCAGACGACGGGCGGCGGGACAAACAGCGCGGGCGCGCTGTCGGTGAGCAGCGGGCAGGGGATGACGCTCAGCAATACCTCCCTGGTCTCCCGCGGCGCGGCGACGCTGGACAGTAAAGCTACCCTGACCGTAAACGGCGGCGGCGTGTCGGCACAGGGCGGGGCGCTAACCGTCACGAGCAAACAGGGAATGGCGCTTGCGGATGCGACGCTGACGGGTCAGGCCGACACCACGCTGTCCACCGACGGCAGCCTGACGCAGCGCGGCGGCAGCGCCACCAGCAAAGGCGCGCTCAGCGTGGCGGCCGGGAAAGATATCACGCTGACGAATACCCGCAGCGGTAGCGATACCCGCGCGACCCTCAGCAGCGGCGGCACGCTGTCATCCACGGCCAGCGCGGTCTCGGCAGGAGAGAATCTGGCCCTGAGCGGCGGGCAGCTGGTGCTGGACGGCCAGAGCCGGGCCGATGCCACGGGCGATATCCGCCTGACGGGCAGCGCCGTCAGTAATCAGGGGCAGGTGAATGCGGGGCGTGACATTGCCCTCTCCGGCGACAGGGTATCCACCAGCGGCCAGCTGGCGGCGAAAGGCCACCTTGACGTGAACGCAGGAGTGCTGACAAACGGCGGCACGGTGCAGGGTAACGACGTCACCCTGAAGGGGCAGACGGTCACTAACAGCGGTACCCTGCAGAGCGCAGGCAACCTGGCGCTGAGCGTTGATACCCTGGAGCAGCGGGGCACGCTGAGCGCGAAAGGCAATGCGAACGTCACGGCGCAGCAGGCCCTGCGTAACAGCGGCAGCCTGCTGGCTGACGGCGCGATGAGCGTGACGGCAGACACGCTTGAACAGAACGGCACCCTGTCCGGCGCGACAGCGCTGACGGCGCAGGCCGGCACCCTGACCAGCGGTCAGGCGTCCCGCACCACCAGCCAGGGCAATGTACAGATTTCCGCGACCCGCAGCGCCAGCCTGAACGGGCAGACGGACGCGGCGGGGGCCTTAACCGTCAGCACCGGCGACCTGACCACCGGCCAGGATGCGCATCTGCAGAGCGGGCAGGGGCTTACCCTGCAGGCGCAGAATGCCGCGCTGAACGGCACGCAGGCGGCGAAAGGCGCTCTGTCGGTGACGGCGGGCACGATTGCGCACGCCGGGAAATCCACCGGTAACGCGCTGAGTTTTAACGCAACCGGCGACCTGACCAGCGGCGGAGAGCTTACCGCCAGCGCCATCGCGCTCAGCGGACAGAACATCCTCCAGTCCGGCGTCGCAAAAGCGGATCGCATGACCCTGACGGCTCCTGACCGCATCACCAGCAGCGGTACGCTGGTTGCCGGTACGCTGGCGCTGGACGCTGCCTCGGTGGAGAACAGCGGACTGCTGCAGGGGACCACCCTGCTCGGCCTGAAGACCGGGTCACTCACAAACCTCGCGGGCGGATCGGTCTACAGCACGCAGGATTTAACGCTGAACCTTCCGGTGCTGTCTAACAGCGGGCTTATCACCACCGACGGCACGCTGCGCCTCCGGGGCGATACGCTGACAAACCAGGGAGAAATCAACGGCGTCAGCCTGAGCAGCGACTACCTCAGCCTGACCAACACCGATACCGGACGCCTGCTGGCGGACGACCGGCTCACCCTGAACGGCACTGCGTTTGCTAACGCGGGCAATATTGCGGCCAGCGACCTGCACATCACGGCGGACAGCCTGCAAAACCAGGGCACCGTCGAGGGGGACTCGGCGCTGACGCTCGGCGTGGCAGACCTCACTAACCGTGGCGCGCTGCGCAGCAGCGGAGCGCTGACGCTCGGCGGCGACACACTGGCCAACAGCGGCGAGCTCAGCGCCACCGCGCTGCTGCTGAACCTGACCCGACAGGCCAGCAACGATGCCGGCGGGCGGGTGATTGCCCGGAACGGCCTGACGCTGACCACCGCCAGCCTGACGAACAGCGGGCTGATGGCCGGTACCGACGCGCAGTTTAACAGCGCGTCGGTGACCAACGGCGGCACGCTGCAGGGGACACATTCCCTCACGGCGACCGGGACACAGCTCAGCAACCAGCAGGCGGGCATGCTGCTCTCCGGCGGCGCGCTCGACCTGCACCACACCACCCTGAACAACGCCGGGCTGCTGCAGGGCAACACCCTGAACCTGGCCACCGGTGAGTGGATGAATACCGGTAACGCGCTGGGGGAAGCGGGCGTGACGGCGGCGGTAACCGGCACGCTGACCAACAGCGGTAAGGTGCTCAGCCAGCAGGCACTGGACGTCCAGGCCGACAGGACCGATAACCGGGGCCAGCTGCTGGCGAAAGTGCTGACCCTGCGGGGCGACCTGCAGAACAGCGGCCTGCTTCAGGGCAGCAGCACGCTGGCCTGGTCCGGGAACACCTTCACGAACCAGCCTCAGGGGCAGGTGACGGGCGGCGAGACCCTGACGCTCAGCGGACAAACCCTCAGCAACGCGGGCAGCCTTCAGGGGCGCAGCGCGACGCTTGACGCCGGGAGCCTGAATAACCAGGGCAGCGTTCAGACGCTGGACGCCCTGACGCTTTCCGCGACCGGCAGGCTGGATAACACGGGCGCCCTGCTCAGCCAGAATCTGTTCACGCTGACGGCGGCGCAGCTGTTCAACGACGGCCAGCTGGCCGGGAAAGCCCTCACGGTGAAGGCTGCGCAGCTGAACAACACCGGGATCCTTCAGGGCAACGACACGCTGGCGCTGACCACCCGCGCGCTGAGCAACGGCGCCACCGGGCAGCTGGTGAGCGGCAGTCCTCTGGACTTATCCCTCGACACGCTCGATAACGCCGGCCTGCTGCTGGTGAAGGGCGGGTTCACCCTGCGGGGCAGCGACCTGACGAACCGGGGTGATATTCAGGCGCAGAGCCTGGATTTTGGCCTGAGCAATGCCCTGACCAACACGGGGAACATCGTTGCCACCGACGATGCCGCGCTTAACGCGACGACGCTGACCAGCAGCGGCACGGTGGCGGGCAAAACGCTGACAGCAGGCGGTACTGAGCTGCGCAACAGCGGCCTGATGCAGGGCAGCAACGCGGTTAACGCCACCGCCGACCGCTTTATCAACGAGCTGAACGGTAAATGGCTCTCCGGCGGCGGCTTCACGCTGGCGGGCGGACAGCTGACGAACGCCGGTACGCTGCAGGGCGCCACGCTGGGCATGACCGGCACCACCCTCACCAACAGCGGCACGGTGAACGGGCAGACGGGACTCAGCGGCACGCTCAGCGGGGCGTTAACGAATACCGGGCTGCTGCAGAGCGGCGGCGCGACCGCCTTCACCGCGGATACCCTGGCGAACCCGGGGCGCATCACGGGCGGTACGCTGTCCCTCACTGCCCGCGATATGAACAACGGCGGGCTGATGCAGGGAACGAACGGCCTGGCGCTCACCGGTACCACGCTGACCACGGGCGCGACCTCGCGCACCCTCTCCGGCGGCATGCTGACGCTGGATGCAGGCCAGCTGACCACGCAGGGCACGCTGCAGGGGAACGGCGCGGACATCCGCGCCAGCGACTGGACGCACGGCGGGTCTCTGCTCAGCCAGGGAACGCTGACGGCCACGACCGGCGGCACGCTGACCTCAGCCGGCTCGCTGATGAGCCAGGGCCGGGCAGATATCACCGCCCAGACGCTGGATAACCGCGGGCAGCTCCTCAGCGAGGGCGAGGTGACGCTCGGCGGCAGCACGCTTAAAAACAGCGGTACCGTGCAGGGGAACACCCTCGCGCTGCATGAGAACAGCATTAACAACCAGGGCACATTAACCGGTCTGCAGAGCCTGACCGTTCAGGGGCAGCAGCGGCTGATGGCGCGCATGGCGATGGCCGCGCCGCAGCAGGAGCTGATCAACGGCGCAGGCGGCAAGCTTCTTACCCAGGGCGCGCTGACGATTGCGTCCGGGGCAGTGACCAACGCCGGCAGCTGGCAGGCACAGAACATCCTGCTTAACGCCCGGTCGCTCACCAACAGCGGCGCGGTGCAGAGCGCCGGTGCGCTGCAGATGACGCTGGCCGATACGCTCACCGGAACCGCAGGCAGCAGGATCACCGCGCTGGGGGCGGCAACGCTGCAGGCCGCGACGCTGGCGAACCAGGGCCAGTGGGCGGCGCAAAACCTGACGCTGACGGGCGGCACGCTCAGCAACAGCGGCGCCATCAGCGGCGTGAATGGCCTGACCCTCAGCCAGACCGGCGCGGTCAGCCAGCAGTCTGGCGGCACCCTGCTGTCCGGCGGGGCGCTGAACGTCACGGCGGCCTCCGTCACCAGCGACGGCAAAATGCAGGGGGGTACGCTCGGCATCACCACCGGGGCGCTCACCAACAACGGACGTCTGCAGGGCGATAACGGCGCGACGCTGGCCCTCAGCGGGACGCTGACCAACAACAGCGGAGGCGAAATCGTCAGCCGCGATGCGCTGACGCTGACCACGCCCGCGCTGTTTAACTACGGCCTGATCCAGGGCGGCGGCGAGACGCGCGTGACCGCCTCCTCGCAGGCGCGTAACGACGGCAGACTCCTCTCCGGCGCGCGCCTGACGCTCGGCACGCCGCAGTTCACCGGCACCGGCTGGCTGCAGGCCACCGACCTGATACTCAATGCGGCAAACGCCACCAACGGCGGCACGTGGGTGGCCGATCGCGCCACCCTGACCGGCACCAATTTCGCCAGCCAGGGCACCACCCAGGCGGGACAGCTGACGGTTAACTACAGCCAGCTGAACAACAGCGGCACGCTGCTCGGCAACACGCAGCTGAATATTGGCGCGGACCAGGTAACCCAGAGCGCGGGCGGCAAGCTGCTGAGCGGCGGCAACCTGTGGCTGCAGAGCCGGGGGCTGGACCTTACCGGCCAGCTGGTGTCCCTGGGGGACTTAACGCTGCAGCTGACGAACGCGTTTACCAGCCGAACCGCTGTGGCGGCAGGCAGAACCCTCACCATCAACAGCGGCAGCGACATCGATAACCGCAGCGTGCTGCAGGGGCAGTCGGTCAACCTGAACGCGGGCGGGCAGCTCAGCAACAACGGACAAATCACCACCGGCGGCGGCGCGAGTACGCTCTCCGGCAGCAGCGTGGCGCTGAACACCGCGGGTTCGGTGCAGGGCGGGGGCGATATCACCGTGGCCAGCCGGAGCAACATTACCGTGGACGGCTTCACCGGCACGCGCGGCTCGCTGACTCTGAGCGCGCCGGGCGCCATCGTCAACACCGCGCTGCTGTACGCGGCGAATAACCTGGCGCTGTTTGCCGACAGCATCACCAACCAGCGCGGCGACATCATGGCGGGAAACAACCTGTGGATGCAGCGGGATGCGGCAGGGAATGCGAACAGCCAGGTGGTGAATACGTCGGGGAATATTGAGACGCAGCGCGGGGATATTGCGATCAGGACGGGGCATTTGCTGAACCAAAGGGATGGTCTGCAAGCAACAACTGTGCGTAACGCAGTACCAACAGAAAGCTGGATGACGGGTGAATCGATTATAAATGTTCCTGTCACAGCCTTAGCAGAAGGAAGTTATGGTTATTACTCCCAGTTAGAAAGATGGCAAACAGGTACTTGTGCAGGCGGGCAGAATGGTGGGTGTAATTACCATAAGGCGATGGCTTATTACTATGCACCTTTTAAGAACACTTCGACGCAAAAATTTGTAACTTCAAGTACTGTAACATCGGTTATCGGAGGCAATAATCCTGCTGGTCGTATCAATTCAGGAAAAAACTTAGATCTGTACGCAACGTCTCTGGATAACCAGGCTAGTAATATCCTTGCAGAAGGAAACATCGTTCTTGCAGGCGGGACGCTTAATAACCAAAGTTGGCAAGAAGGTATTCAGAATGAGTATCTGGTTTATGAATATGCTTCTAAATACAAAAATGTTAAGCCTAAGTACGCCACAAATGAGATGTCTTCAGCAAAAAATATTACCTTCAATAATGATTCGGTAACCTTTGCACTAACTGGACATGATTCCTCTTTTGAAGCAGGTTCGTTATACCGCGCCGTCATCCAGGCGGGCGGTAACGTCACCGCAAACTTCACCAGTAACATCAGCAACACCAATACCACTGCGAACGCGGGCGGCGTTAGCAACGTTATCTCCACGCCGTCGCTGAACACCCTCAGCAACCAGAGCGTCGGCAGCGGCGTACAAAAACAGGGGCTGAGCAATACCGGCACCGTGGCGGTGAACTCGCCGCAGTGGAACGATCAGCTCCAGGGTGCGCTGCAGCAGCTTAACGGCGGCGGCGCGCTGGAAAACGGCGGCGCGTCCGGCACGCCTCTCAGCAACATTGGCACCACGCAGAAAGGCAACGCGAACCTCGGCCAGCTGGGCGCACTGGCGAACGCCGGGGTCACCACCGCCGATCTCAGAACCGCTCAGGGCGGCGCCGTCGGGCATTACCAGGGCCAGCGCGTCGATACCAGTGCTTACCCGCTGCCGTCGGGCAACAACGGCTATTTTGTCTTCTCCGACAACCCGAAAAGCCCGTACCTGATCGGCATCAACCCGAAACTGAACGGTCTCGGACAGCTCGATCCCGCCCTGTTTGCCGACCTGAACGCAATGCTCGGGGTCAAACCGTCGTCCACGGCGCCGCAGGAGACGCGGCTGGCGTTTACCGACGAGAAGCAGTTCCTCGGCTCGTCTTACATGCTCGGCCGCCTCAACCTGAACCCGGATTACGACTACCGCTTCCTCGGCGATGCGGCGTTCGATACCCGCTATGTCTCCAACGTGGTGCTCAACCAGACCGGTAACCGCTACCTGAACGGCATCGGCTCCGATCTGGATCAGATGCGCTATCTGATGGACAACGCCGCGGCGGCGCAGCAGTCGCTGGGCCTGCAGTTTGGCGTCTCGCTGACCGCCGATCAGATTGCCGCGCTCGACCACAGCCTGCTGTGGTGGGAGAAAGCCACCGTCAACGGCGAAACCGTGATGGTGCCGAAACTCTACCTGTCGCCGAAGGACGTCACCGTCAATAACGGTAGCGTGATCGCGGGTAACAACGTCACCCTGAAGGGCGGCGACATCACCAACAGCGGTAGCTCGCTGCTGGCGAAAAACAGCCTGACGCTCGATAGCCAGAACAGCATCAGCAACCTCAACAACGGCCTGATGAAAGCGGGCGGCGACCTGAACCTGAGCGCCATCGGCGATATCAATAACATCAGCTCCACCATCAGCGGCAAAACGGTCGCGCTGGAGAGCCTGGACGGCAGCATCAACAACCTGACCCAGGTTGAGCAGATTGATATCAACGCCGGAGGGAAGTACGGCAAGATCGGCCTGAAAGACACCCTGCTGGGCAACACGGCGTCGATTACCGCGCAGGATGGCCTGTCGCTTGAGGCGGGGAAAAACATCACCGTTACCGGGGCGAACCTGGCCTCCGGCGGCGATATGCTGCTGAACGCGTGGGGCGATATTGCCGTCAACGCGAATCAGATCAACGACGCATTCAGCTCCAGCCGGGCGAAAACCAGCCGTTCGTCCGTCACGTATCAGGGCAGTAACGTCACCGCGGGCGGCAATCTGCTGGTGAACGCCGGGCACAACCTTGACGTGACCGCCAGCGACGTGAAGGCGGGCGGCAGCGCGGGGCTGAGCGCGGGCAACGATCTCAATCTGAACGCGGCACAGACCAGCGAAAGCAGCCGTAAAGGGAAAAGCGAGTCCCACAGCACCGGGCTCGACCGCACCACGATTTCCGCAGGCGATAACCTGGTCCTGAAGGCCGGACAGGATATCAACGCTCAGGCCGCCGCGCTGGCGGCGGAGAAAAGCGTCGGGCTGCAGGCGGGTCGCGACGTGAATCTGGCTGCGGAAGAGACCACGCAGGGCGATAGCTATAGGTCAGGCAAGAAAACCGTCATCAACGAATCGGTACGCCAGCAGGGAACCGAGATCGCCAGCGGGGCGAATACCCAGATCCTCGCCGGACGCGATGTCACCACCGAAGCCGCGCAGGTGACGGCGAAGGGCGATATCGGCGTGGCGGCGGGCCGTGACGTCAATCTCAATACCGCAACCGAGAGCGATTATCACTACAAAGAGCAGACCAAAACCAAAAAAGGGTTCCTGAGCAAGAAAACCACCCACACCATCGAGGAGAACAGCGCGACGCGTGAATCCGGCTCTTTGCTGAGCGGCGATAACGTGCAGGTGGTGGCGGGCAATAACCTGCTGGTGAACGGTTCCGCCGTGGCGGGCGACGGCGACGTGAAGCTTAAGGCGGGCAACAACGTCGATATCGTGGCAGCGACGAACAGCGATACCTCCTGGCGCTTTAAGGAAGAGAAAAAATCCGGCCTGATGGGCTCGGGCGGGATTGGTTTCACCATCGGCAGCAGCAAAAGCACGCACGATCTTCGTGAGAAAGGCACCACCCAGAGTCAGAGCTTCAGTACGGTGGGCTCGACGGGGGGTAACGTCGCGATTTCTGCCGGAAACCAGGCCCATATCGGCGGCGCGGATCTTATCGCCGGGAAAGATTTAAGCCTCAGCGGCGACAGCGTCATCATCGAGCCGGGGCACGACAAGCGCACCCGGGATGAAACCTTCGAGCAGAAGAAAAGCGGGCTCACCGTGGCGCTCTCCGGCACCGTCGGTAGCGCTATTAACAATGCCGTGAGCGCGGCGCAGGAGACCAAAGAGCAAAGTGATGGCCGTCTGAAAGCCCTTCAGGCCACCAAAACGGTGCTGTCCGGCGTGCAGGCCGGGCAGGCAGCGGATATGGCGGCAACCACCGGTGACCCGAACGCAATGGGTGTGAGCCTCTCGCTGACGACCCAGAAGTCGAAATCACAGCAGCATGCTGAGAGTGATGCGGTGGCAGGCAGCACGCTGAACGCAGGCAACAATCTTGCTATCACCGCGAACGGTAAAAACAAAGGCGCGAACAGCGGCGACATCGTGATTGCGGGCAGCCAGCTGAAAGCCGGGGGCGACACCACGCTGGATGCACAGAACGACATTCTGCTGTCCGGCGCGGCGAATACCCAAAGAACCAGCGGCAAGAACAGCAGCAGCGGTGGCGGCATTGGCGTGAGCATCGGTGCCGGCGGCAACGGTGCGGGTATCAGCGTGTTTGCCAACGTCAACGCCGCGCATGGCAAGGATAAAGGCAACGGTACCGACTGGACCGAAACCACCATCGACAGCGGCAAAAACGTCATCCTAAAAAGCGGGCACGACACCGTGCTTGATGGCGCTCAGGTTAACGGCAATAAAATCGTGGCAGATGTTGGTCACGACCTGCTGATGCGCAGCCAGCAGAACAACAGCGACTACGACAGCAAGCAGACCAGCGTTGCGGCGGGTGGCAGCTTCACCTTCGGCACTATGTCCGGTTCAGGCTATATCAACGCCAGCCAGGACAAGATGAAGAGCCGCTTTGATTCGGTGGCCGAACAAACCGGGCTGTATGCCGGGGACGGCGGCTTCGATATCACCGTGGGGCATCATACCCAGCTTGATGGAGCGGTTATCGCCTCTACCGCCACGCCGGACAAAAACAGCCTCGATACCGGGACGCTGGGCTTCAGCGATATCCACAACGAAGCGGACTTTAAAACCTCGCACTCCGGTATCAGCCTGAGCGGCGGCGGCAGCTTCGGGGATAAATTCCAGGGTAACCTGCCGGGCGGCATGATCTCCGCTGCGGGTAATAAAGGCCATAAGGAAGGCACCACGCATGCCGCCGTGGCAGAGGGCTCCCTCACTATCCGCGACAAAGCAAACCAGAAGCAGGACGTGGCCGATCTGAGCCGCGACACCGAACATGCCAACGACAGCATCAGCCCAATCTTCGACAAGGAGAAAGAGCAGAACCGCCTGAACGCAGTTGGGATGATCAGCGACATTGGTAGCCAGGTGGCGGATATTGCCAGGACGCAGGGTGATCTTAACGGGCTGAAGGCGGCCCAGAAAGAAACCGGCGCAACACTCCCCGCAAATGCGACAGAAAAAGAGCGCCAGAACTATCTTGCGAAACTGCGTGATACCCAGGCATACAAAAACGTGATGGTGACCTACGGAACCGGCAGCGCCATGCAGCGCGGCATCCAGGCGGCTACGGCAGCGCTGCAGGGACTGGCGGGCGGCAATATCGGAGGGGCGCTGGCGGGCGCGTCAGCACCGGAGCTGGCGAACATCATCGGCCATCATGCAGGCATTGATGACGATACGGCGGCAAAAGCGATTGCCCATGCCATCCTCGGCGGCGTAACCGCAGCCCTTCAGGGCAACAGTGCCGCAGCGGGTGCTGTGGGGGCCGCATCCGGCGAACTGATTGCGACAGCGATTGCCAAACAGTTCTATCCCGATACTGACCCGTCGAAGCTGACGGAAGAGCAGAAGCAGACCGTGAGTACGCTGGCATCTGTTTCAGCGGGCATAGCTGGCGGGATTGCCGGGGGAAATACGGCTGGTGCGGCGGCTGGAGCCAGTGCAGGAAAGAATACTGTGGAGAATAACTTCCTTAGCGCTTCAAAAAATGATGCACTTAATAAAGCGCTTGAAGATCAAAAAAATGGTAAGAACCTTCTTCAGGCATCACAGGATATTGTTCGTCTGACCAATGAGGACAAAGCCAATAATGGGCTTCTGAATAAATACCAGAATGGTCAGCTGAATGATGCAGAAAAGCAAGAACTTGCCGGGTTACTTAATCAGTATGGCTATGAACTCCAGACTGTTTACGGTTACTCAGAGCAGCAAGCGGCACAAGCGATACAGTCCCTGGCGAAGGGCGGAGCTTTTGTGGCATCGGCAGCTGATGCCAAAGCCTATAATGAGGCGCTGAGCTATCTGAAAATGCACGGTGTTCAGTCAGGTCAAGCCGCAGTGGGTACAGATGCTTTGATGGTCCTTCCTGGAGCCCCTGGTACTCTGGTGCGTGGAGTTGTGGCTGCGGGAGGTGCATACCAGACAGGTACGGGGATAGGTCAGATTGCTGATGGTAACTATAGTAACGGAGCTCTGAATGTTGGTCTCGGAACGGCTGCTATATTTGGTGGCGCAGCAGGGAACAGCGTTATCACCAAAACTGAAACAGGTATTGTTTCTCCAAATAAAGGTGCTGGCTGGACAGAGAATTCTCAGTCTATTGATAAAAATGCCCATTCTTCTATTCCCAAAGTTACTGCTGAATTGACAGATCCTCAGACAGGAAAAGTCTTCACGGATACGAATCAGGGGAACAGAGCTGATTTCTTCTTGGGGGATGCCAGCAAGCCAACGCTTATCAATGATGTAGTGCAGGCAAAAGTAATTAACCAACCGGATAAAAATTTCCCAAATGGAAATATGGCTACCGCTCATGCAGAAGTTGGTACTATCCAACAAGCCTACGAGCAGGGTATGACAACGGGTCGTAGCATGGAAATGAAAGTATCTGGTAAGCCAGTTTGCGGTTACTGTCTCAGCGATATAAAAAGTATGGCTGAAAAATCTGGCTTGAAATCGCTTACTATTTTTGAAGAGAAAAGCGGAGATACTTTGTATTGGGAAAAAGGGATGAAAAAATTCACCAGGAACGAAACTTATGAAAGATGAGTTTGAAGTCGATTTCTATCTGTACACCAGAAACTCTTTTTCACGGGTTCGTGCCCCCAAGTGGAATGATGTAGAAGAATTCCTGATGAAATTGAGGGGGAATACTGGCGGTGTAAGACTCCGCATTGTCCCCGAACCTGATATTGGGCCGATGAATTTAGAAGTATCTACAGATGATGGCTTCTATCTCTTGACGTTACTAGAGTGCTCGGAATCTGATTTAACGGTTCGTTCCTATTGGGATAAATCGAAATCTGGTATGGAGAAAAAAATACAGATTTATGGGGATTACTGGCCTGAACGACAACTGACAAAAGATTTTGATCTTGTTGTCAGGGTCTTTAAAGAGTTCTTCGATATTGGCAACGTATCAACGAAACTTCTTAATTGATGTATAAATCCCAGACTACAGCATCACTTGTGGTGCTGTAGTTGTTGAGAATAATTTCCTTGGAACGGAAATCGATCAGGTTAAGGCAGCTCAAGCACATGGAGCTGATGTACTTTCATGCACCGATGCTCCAGGTGGTGAAGCCTGTAAGCGAGGCGAAGCCGTTAATAAAGCTTATGCTGGGGCATTAGCGACAGGTACTGTTGCTTTGCTGCCAGGTAGCGCTCAGGCCTTATGGGGATTAGGCGCAGGTGCTAATGCCGGTATCAACTATCTGTCTGATGGAACTATAGACCCAACAACAGCTGTTATCGGTGGCTGGGTTAACGTGATCAGTGCCGGGAATAGTATTGCAGGAACGATTGGCTGGAATGCGGCTGGAGGTGCATTAGGAAACTGTCTTGAAGGGAAAGACCCAATTTCTGGTGCGGTAGTAAATGGCGCAGGTTCTCTTGTGGGTTATGGCGTTGGCAACGGCCTTAAATGGGGAGTTAATGCTGGCGCTAACTGGTGGAAAGGTGGCTGGGATCCCAAGTTTAACGCCGAGTTGAGACAGTTTACTGGAGTAAAAGGAGATTATGGTCTTTCAAAAGAAATGAAACCAAGCAATGTCCCAAGCTCGATTGGTGACATTGGTGGTAGTATCTCGTCAGAACTTGGAGGTAAGTATACAGAGTATAAAATGAAGCAAGCAGGAGATGGCAAATGAAAATACTAAAATACACTCTTCCTTTGGTTTTTTTTATAGCATTTAGTATGGTTTCGATTTTTCTGACAGGGATCGTTTTATATGCATGTGGGGAGGTTTTTTTCTTAGCATATAAAGGAATACCAATGTCTTTTTCATCGGATATTGTTTTGTTTTTAGGTAAAATAAGTATATGTATTGGTATTTTCGCCGGTGTAATGTTATGGATCGCCAATTTGCTAAAAAAATGACCGTCGCATTTTTCGTCGGAACGGTCGTTTTTTCCGTTTTAGTAAAGCGACGGGAAAAAGCGTCCAGTCACCGTTTACCCCGATGTTTTTCTTTGACGCACTCTTTTTTGGTCTGGGTAGTAAGCGAGACATGAACATTGCAGCATGTTCATTTATCGTCTTTTTAGTCAGTATCTGGGGATTAATTTATTTAAAATTAAGCACTCATTTTTGGGGAAGTCGCGAAAGTTATTTTGGTTTTGCGATCGCCGGAATTTTATTTCTGATTATGCATTGCCGCTATTGTGCAAAAAATGTCGTTATAAAAAATGATGGCCTGGCCCCCATGAGAGAGTTGATTAATATCCGGCGATCCGGCCTTACCAGCCCCTTTATATGGTTAAGCAGGGCCGGGTATCTGGGGTTCTTTATTGGCATGCTTCACTGAAGCGAGATGCGAAAAAACTGCCTCCGTGCCCATTGAGACTACCCCAGCCTCTCCACCCGCGTCTCCCCCTCCGCCATCGAAGCTGATACAGCGAAAACGATCGCTGCTTCTCAATCAACGTCGCCAGCTCCGGCGAGTGGCTGGTGAGCCAGATCTGCGAGTAGCGGCTGGCCTCGGCGATTAAGCTCGCCAGGGCGGGTAGCATCTGTGGGTACCTTCGGATAACTCCGCCGGTGTTGTCGCTGTAAAACACGCAGATGGGGAAGGCCAGGTCAAGGATACGTATCAGCTTTAGCGGCTGCGGCCACGCAGTCAGCGGTAGCCGACGGTGCAATCATTGTTCGCGACCAGGCTAACCAGAAGCAGGACGTCAGCACGCTCAGCCGTGACACTGGCCATGCCAACGGCAGCATCGACCCGATCTTTAACAAAGAGAAAGAGCAGAAACGCCTGCAAACCGCGCAAATGATTGGCGAAATCGGCAATCAGGTTGCGGATATTGCGCGCACTAACGGCAAGATTGCGGCCGCGGAAGCGGCCAACGAGAAGATGAAAACCGCGGGCAGCGATGCGCGTAACGCCGCCATCAGCCAGCTGAAAAAAGACGGTAAAGAGGTTACCGATCAGGCGATTCATGACCAGATGTACCAGACCTTCTATAACGAAGCGTTTAACCAGTCTGGCATGGGAACGGGGCAGAGCACCCAGCGCGCCATCACGGCAGCAACGGCGGCCATTCAGGCGCTGGCAGGTGGCGATATTAAAGCTGCGATTGCGGGTGGTGCCGCGCCGTATATCGCCAATGCCATCCCGGAGACGGATCTTAAGGGACGCGTGCTGGCCCATGCGGTTGTCAACGCCGCACTTGCAGCCGCTTCCGGCAGAGATGCGGCGTCCGCCGCAGCCGGTGCAGCGGTGGGTGAGCTTGTTGGCAAAATTGCGGTAGACAAGCTGGCCGGTAAGATTGCGGTTGACGGTTTTGGCAAACAGGTCAGCGAACTGAGCGAGGAAGAAAAACAGACGGTATCTGCGCTGGCGACACTGGCTTCTGGCCTGGCTGGCTTGTCGGAGACAGCAGTGCGAACGCGGTAGCGGCGGCTCAGGCGGGCAAGACGACGGTTGAGAATAACCTGATGGGTGGTGGAACAGAGGACGGGCAGGTAAAAGCGGCACAGGAGCATGCGAAAAATATCATGTCCTGCAGCACTGCCCCTGGTAGTGCCTCTTGCCAGAAAGGACTGGCGATGCAGGATGCGTTGATGGTAGCGCTGCCTGCCGGGCTTGGTGGCGGTTTACTGGCTGCAGCTACCCCTGAACTGGCCGCAGCAGCACAGGCGGTACTGGCAGGATGTCAATCGGCAGCGATACTTTGCCTGAATCAGGCGGGGATCCTGACTGCTGAAGTTGCAACCCCAGGCGGGGTGGGTGCTGCGGGGATCCTTACCGTCGGTAAGAATGCAGCAGAGATTGCAGCAGCAAAAGCTGAGGTTACGGCGGCGAGTTCCGCGAAGCCTGGCTGGTTGCAGAATGTTCAGGCCGGTAATAAGTTTAACGCAGAACAGTCTAAAAATTATCCGTATAATGAACTGTATGTAAACAAACCCAACGGAAACGGCTATTATCGTGTTGATTCATATAACCCGGCAACAGGTGAGATAGTGTCACGTAAGTTCACGCAGTTCTCTGATATCACTGAATCAACAGCGACTAATTACATCCGGGAGGCTGTGAATAAATACCCTGCAGGTGCAACCATTGCTAAAGTTCCATCAAGTGGTTCATTGGGCGGTGATGCGTTGCGTGGGACTAATATTTTAGAAGTTCCTCCTCAGGTAAAACCCATTCCACAATCGGTTTTGAATGCAGCAGATAAGGCTGGGGTGGTAATACGTGATACAAATGGGAAGGTTTATCAATGAAGCAAGATGTATTTTATTGTAAATCATGGTTTAGAGCAAAAAATAAACCAATTGATGTATGGCTAGAAAAGAAAGCATATAAAAAACATATGACTGGTGAGTCTTACACCGCACTCATTGGCTCAGAATCTACGCCATCATGTTTTATTGAAGTAATGAAAAATAAAGGATGGGTTGGGGTAAGTTTTTTAAATGAAAACTTGCAAGAGTATTTGCTATACAATTTTAAAATTCTTGATGATAATCGTTTGTTTTTATCAATGGCTGTTTATCGTGAATTTGCTGAACACGATGGCGAAGGTGCAGGTATATTAAATGTGTCGCATGGCACTACATATATCTTTAATGAAGATGGTAGTGCTGTGGTAAGAGAAGAACAGTTTAATCCCTATAAACTGGACGAAAGTCAAACAACGGTCGATGTAGCCGGAAATTATGAGCAGTTCCCCGAATTTGGAGAGTATGACTCTTTGATTCGAAAAGAACGCTAAAATTATTCAGCCAATTACAGACGCTTCTGAGGCGTGTGTCGTGACATCACGTCTTCATAGTGATCTGTTGGTGGGGTAGCAGATCCGGTGTCACGGCCGGGCGGTAGCGTCTGCGGGGCCAAAACGCTTAACAGCGCAAAAAGTTGCAGCAGCAGATGTACCTTAGCAAAAATAGCCTGCAAGCTACTGACTTAACTGGGAAAACTGTGTTGTTCCTGCCGGAATGCACAGGAAAGCGTTGTTGTTGAGAATAATTATCTGAGCCAGCCAGAAAAGACTGAGCTTGAGATAGCGAAGCGGAAACTGAACGACCCAGATCCGGCAGTACGTGAAGCGGCACAGAAGAAAGTTGCTGAACTGACGGAACTGAATATCAGTCGTGACCAGAAGGTGATTGATGCCTGTGGCAACGGCAAGGCAGACAGTGCGGGTTGTGCAACGGAAAGAGCGAAAGCGTATGCGGCGAAAGCCGGATATGAAACCGGGCCTTATAACTCGAAGTTCAGCCAGCAGTATCCGGATGCTTATGGCCAGCTAGTTGGCTTGTTAAACAGTACGACGCCTGATGCACAGAATCAGCAAAAGGTAACGGAAGGACTGGCTAACTACTTTATGACTGCCACGGGTGTGGATTATGATACGGCGCTGAGTTATGCCAAAACCAAGCAGGGAGCGGATATTATTCTTGCTTCTGTGGCGCTGGGGGCGAATTTACAGGCAGTAAATTCGTATCTGGTCTCAAAAGGTGCAGTTACAACGGCTAATGCGGCAAAGAGTACATCTACTGTCACCAAACTATCATATGTTGAAGAGCCTCCATTTAATCCTTCAGGGACGGCAGGTGCGGCGCAACCGTGGTCAACCAAAGGTCGTATAAAATATGTAGAACTTCGAACACAAGGTAAAATCCGCTTTGTTCCTGATAGCAATTACTCACCCAGCAATCCATTACCACGGGGGCCGAATAATGGCTACCTTGATAAATTCGGTAATGAATGGGTAAAAGGCCCATCGCGTACCGCAGGACAGGCTTTTGAATGGGATGTACAACTGTCACCAAAAGGCAAAGCTCAACTTGGCTGGGCAACAAGAGATGGTTCGCATCTAAATGTATCTCTTGATGGGCGAATAACACATAAATAAGCAAGGCAAGCATTATGGAAAATAAGATTGGTTTTTATCAGGAAGTGGAAATATCTCCTGACTGCAAAGAAACAAATAAGAAATACGCAGGTAAAAAAGGGGGGGTTATGGGGATAAGTGAAGAAGATGGAATACTTTATGGGTACTCAATAAAGCTTTATGACGAGGAATATCTTTTGTCCTTTGATAAAGATGAAGTTATCCCAACAGGGAAACAGTTTACGCAAGATGATTTTTATTAACTGAGTAGAGTCAATTCCGGCTTTCGCGCCGGGATCGTGTTATCAGCGGTTATACTTCCGAAACGCGACCAGGCTAACCAGAAGCAGGACGTCAGCACGCTCAGCCGTGACACTGACCATGCCAACGGCAGCATCGACCCGATCTTTAACAAAGAGAAAGAGCAGAAACGCCTGCAAACCGCGCAAATGATTGGCGAGATCGGCAATCAGGTTGCGGATATTGCGCGCACCAACGGCAAGATTGCGGCCACGGAAGCGGCCAACGAGAAGATGAAAACCGCTGGCAGCGATGCGCGTAACGCCGCCATCAGCCAGCTGAAAAAAGTCGGTAAAGAGGTTACCGATCAGGCGATTCATGACCAGATGTACCAGACCTTCTATAACGAAGCGTTTAACCAGTCAGGCATGGGAACGGGGCAGAGCACCCAGCGCGCCATCACGGCAGCAACGGCGGCCATCCAGGCGCTGGCAGGTGGCGATATTAAAGCTGCGATTGCGGCGGTGCCGCGCCGTATATCGCCAATGCCATCGCGAATGCCATCCCGGAGAAGGATCTTAAGGGACGCGTGCTGGCCCATGCGGTTGTCAACGCCGCACTTGCAGCCGCTTCCGGCAGAGATGGGGCGTCCGCCGCAGCCGGTGCATCGGTGGGTGAGCTGGCTGGTAAGATTGCGGTTGACGGTTTTGGCAAACAGGTCAGCGAACTGAGCGAAGACGGTATCTGCGCTGGCGACACTGGCTTCTGGTCTGGCTGGCGGGCTTGTCGGAGACAGCAGAGCGAATGCGGTAGCGGCGGCTCAGGCGGGCAAAACGACGGTTGAGAATAACACGCTGGGTATTGCACCTCCGGTTCCGGTGCCTGTTCCCGGGGTTCCGGTAAACCCGGGAGATCAGGTCACCAAAAACGCTAATGACAAAATAACGTTAGCTGTGGATGATCTGTTTGATGCAGTTGATAAAGCCACTCAGTGTAGCTTTGGGCGTGCATGTTCTTCGGATGATTCAGATCAGGGCTTGAAACCCAATGTAGCCGGAAACATGACGGATGATGAGAAGGCTGAATATGGTGGTGCTGGTTCAGGAACGCCGGGTGGCTGGGGACCGGAAGATGAAGAAAAAGCGCGAGCTCAGCAGGCACAAATTGAAGCCAAAAAGCAGGTTGAAAGCTTAGGCTATGATAGCAATAAGGTTTCTCACATTTTTGCTGATAAGCATCAAATGGATAAATTAGTTTCTGAGTTTGGCTCTCCAGAGGCGGCATTGGAAAGAATGCATGAAGCAGTACAGCCTTTGGCAAAGAATCCAGGCTCATATCAGACTGGTAGCTGCTGGGTGACCGTTAGGGTCGGTGGTAATGATGTAGCTGTAAAAGGTATTGTCATTAATGGTGAGTTCAGAATATCTACAGCAACGATGAGGCCGTTCTAATGAATTTAACCAAAGAAGAAATTTTTGCATTAACTTTTACTTTAAGAAATAAGTTAGATCTTTTAAAAATAGTACTTAATGAAGGCTGCGTAATTGAACGTAGTAAAACCGGTGTGGGTTTCTTTTCGACCATCAAGTTGCCACAAATTTTTACATTGGAAAATAATAAAGATAGATATTGGGAGCGGGGTTTTTTCCATAAAAAACTCCCTTATGGCGGGTGTTTTATGATTGCTGTAGAGGATGATAATTGTCTAGAGATTGAAGCAGTCGTATATGAAAGTGAATGGCCAGAACCTTTTGTTGAAGAGGATTTTTTTCCGCAATAAAGATGCCAATTATATATTGGAACAAGATGTACTTTGTTGCGCGATTGATGCCATCACAAGATTGAGTTGAGGTGGTCAACAAAAGCTGACCACAGATTTAGATTTTTTCCAGTATCGGTTTTCCGAGTCGTTTGGTGGTAACCCACCGTTATATTCATGCGGTCTGAGCGCGCTGTAATATCCAACGATATAGTTCGTTATTGCATGAGTTGCATCGCTAAAGCTTAGGTAAATTAAACAGGAGCCCCCGACAGTTAATCTCTTAACCGTCTGAGTCTCCTGACTCGCAGCCTGCACCTTTGCAGACTCTTTACCCGAAGGGGGCTTCGCTAGGGCGGAAGCGTCTGCGGGGCTAAAGACGCTTAACAGCGCAAAAAGTTACTGCGCCGGAAGTACAGCAGGGAAAACGACTATAACTCACGGAAAGGACAGGTAAAAACGTTGTCATTACAGCAATGTGCACAGGATCGAGTTGTTGTTGAGAATAACACGCTCAGCCCAGGGCATGATGAGGAAGAGTTTGAGAAGAGCATGGCGACCGGTTGCCAAAAGTTTATAACATTGCCAGGCCCGGGGTGTTGTTTGACGAAGATGGTAAGCCGCTTCCAGGAGCTGCTGGTCTTGGAATTGGGGCTGTTCCGATTGGTGGTAAATCTAAAGATACTCAGATTTGGACAGAAGCCAAGAAAGCAGAACCTGTGGGTAATGCCTATGGACACTGGACAAAATATGGGAAAGAATTTCCTGAGTATCAGAATGCTAAGCAATATGTTGATGCAGCCCATAATTTTATGACAACCCCACCGCAAGGTACCTTAACTAAAACTCGCCCTAACGGAGACACGCTGTATTACAATCCTGCGACTAATGTCTTTGCTTCAAAAGATATAAATGGTGTACCGCGTACAATGTTTAAACCAGAGAAAGGTCTCGAATATTGGAAAAAACAATGATGAATAATGGCTCTTATCCTTGTCCATGCTGTGGAAATAAAACAATTGATGAGCTGGGTTGTTATGAAATTTGCCCTGTATGTGGGTGGGAAGATGACCCTGTACAATCGGCTGATCCAGATTTTTCTGGCGGGGCAAACTCTTCGAATTTAAATGAGGCGAAACGAGCATTTAACAAACAGTAACTGATAAAACGATCCCAGCCATTGAGCTGGGATCGTTTTATCAGCCTTTAACCCCTTGAAACGCTTAACAGCGAAAAAAGTTGCATCAGATGTACCTTAGCAAAAACACCCTGTAAGTTACTGACTGGAAAGGGAAAACTGTGTTGTTCCTGCCGGAATGCACAGGAAAGCGTTGTTGTTGAGAATAACTCGCTGAGTGATGTTGCTGAATATCTGGCAACGGGTAAAAAGCCGGAGGACAGATACAAGGATGCGCAGCAGCAACTGAAAAACGCGGTTGATGAGTTTAAGGCGAAGAACTGCGCCGGACTCAGTGCAGCGGCCTGTGGTGCGAAAATGGACGCCCACCGTGATGAACTGCTGGCAGGTTTTGCGGAAGCGGGCTGCGACTTTATCCCTCTTTACGGGGATATCAAGAGCTTTAAGGAAGCGGACAGTGCGCAGGGCTATCTGGCGGCCGTTATCGGTATCATGCCAGGACTGGGTGATGAAGCTGGGGCTTTACTAAAAGGTGTAGATAAGGTACTCAAAGCGGACGATCTTGAAACTGCGTCTAAACTAATCAATAAAGCCAGTGATGAAATTTCTGGATATCTTCCTGGTCCAGGGAAAATATCCGTACCAATTTCTGGTGTTAGCGCTAGTGCCAAGTTCTCAGTAACTAATGCACAGGTTGGGAAAAACTTGGTAAACATGTTAAAGATTTTGGTGGGAATGCATCAAATGCGGCCGATCGAGAACGTGTCTTAAATATTATAAATGATATAGGCTCTAATCCAGAAAAAGTTGTTGCAGGGAAATTTGCAGGGCAAGGAGCAGGAGCAGGAGCCAGTCGTGGTGATGTATTCTTCAGAATAAAAGGAAATGATGTTGTTGTTACTCAACCAGATGGTAGTTTTGCTACCATCCTTAAAGATGGTGTGTTAAATAATACCTCAGTGAAAAATGTGCTAAAGGGGGCGCCACAATGATGCTTTTTGATAATGGGTATCAAGAGCTGGCACGTAATGTAGTCGGACGAAAACTCCAAAATGTCAATGGTCTGATATATATTTATAACGTTCCCGACTTAGGGGCTCCGCAACAACTTCAGTTCGTTTTTTTTATTGAAAATCAAAATGTTGTGTTCAGATGTGGACTAGATGGGGCTTCACTTGAACTAACTAATTTACCAATGCAAGAAAATGATCTCGGAGAGTATGGCAAAGAGAAAATTATGGATTTGTCAAATTCATGTTTTTTTCATAAAGTTATTGGAAAGATACTCTTACGATTTTACGCGATTTATTCTGAAATAGAACAAAAAGTGATTGGGGCAAAATTAGTTTTTGATGAAGGTCTTACTTTAGCAATTATTAATCTCGGGGATGAAATTAAAGTTTTTGATTCTCTGTCAATGGAATATGAGCGAGACGAGAAAATTAATTACATTGATGTTTTATCTATATTTTAAAGACAACCTTCCCGACAGTTAATCTCTTAATCGTCCGGGTCTCCTGGTTGTTAGCCTGCACCTCCGCAGGCTTTTGAAAGACTCAAGACATAATCTCCCTGCGTTATGTTGAATGGCCGGTGGCTGTTCACGATGGGCTTTTCGTCGGACGGTAGCCTGTCCAGGAGAAAAAGGCGCGTCAGGAAGGTGCGGATAAAATCGTCGGGCAGCGAAGGCAGTATGCTACCGCAGATTCGAAAGCCAGGCGCGGGGCAGATATTCAGCGTATAGCTCAGAACTGGCGAGTGAGTCCGGAAACGGCTTCAATACTGTATGATTCGATGACGTTTGTACACGGCGCAGCGGCTGTCGGCGGTGCTCATTATGGGATGAAAGGTTCTGGAGTAAGTGAAGAGACAGCAGGATCAATTAAGAATGTGAATCCAGGGTACCCTGAATCTGGGGGAACACACAATTGTCTAAACTGCTCGATTGCTACAGATGCTACATCAAGTGGGAACCCTGCGTCAGCCTTACCGATTGATCATAATAATGGAGTGCCTTTATCTGTTTTGGAAAACCAATATGGTACTAAATTTAAATAAGCCCCTTCATCTGAAAGCATTACACAACAAATGACAGATGCAGGTTCTGTTTCAAGAGGTATCGTTTTTGGTTCATATGGCCCAGGGCAGCCAGGGCATGTATTTAATGTTGTGAATCAAAATGGTACAGTCCGATTCCTTGATGGACAAACGGGTAAATCAGCTGATCTCAGCCAGTTCAAATCATTCCAACTTTAGCGGACAAACTAATGATTACTTTTGATGAAGCTGTTAATAAGGCGATCGAACATTTAGAAAAAACAGAGGTGCCCGTGGTTATTACACTACAAGATCGTTTTTCAGAAGGATGGTTTTTTTATTTTCAATCCAGAGCATATCTTGAAACAGGATATTTCTCTGCTCAGCTTATAGGCAATTCTCCATTTATAATCGATAAGGATACTGGTGAGGTACATGAACTTGGAACCGCATACCCTATTGAAAAATACTTGCAGGATTATGAAGAAGAGAAAAATGGCAAAAAGGAATGAAAAAAATTGAGAATAGAGGACCTGCAAAATGATGATGAATTATGAACTTTCTCGTTTGTGTGATGGTGAGATGTATGTCAAAAATAAGTATCCTTCATGGTCTGACGTGCTCGACTTTTTAAATATTTTGAAAAAGAGCAGTGGCAGTGTGAATATCAGAATTATCAATGCTCCAGATATTGGACCTGAAAGACTTAGTGTTGAGGCTGAGAACGGGTTTTATCTGGTCACTATACTTGAATATGATGAATCCGGAGGAGATGTAAGATCCATATGGGATAAAACGTCGTCATCTGGAGGGCATGTCATTATCCGTGGTAATTATTGGCCTGAACGCCAACTTACAAAAGACTTTGACCTTGTGGTAAAGATCTTTAAAGAGTTTTTCCATACTGGCAACGTATCAATTGACCTTCTTAATTGATATATAAATCCCAGACTACAGCATCCAGCATCGCCTGTGGTGATATAGTTTTCTGATATGATAGAGGGCGGCAGACTCTTTGTCACGGCGGGGCGGTAGCATCTCCTAGCCAAAAACGCGCATCGGGGCAAAAAGTTGCCGCGCCGGAAGTACAGCAGGGAAAACGGCTGTAACTCACGGAAAGCACAGGGAAAAAACGTTATTATCACAGCAATGTGCACAGGATCGAGTTGTTGTTGAGAATAACACGCTCAGCCCAGGGCATGATGAGGAAGAGTTTGAGAAAGAGCATGGCGACCGGTTGCCAAAAGTTTATAACATTGCCAGGCCCGGGGTGTTGTTTGACGAAGATGGTAAGCCGCTTCCTGGAACTGCTGGACTTGGGATTGGGGCAGTTCCGATTAAAAATGGTGGTGGAGTTGCTAAAGGTACTCCAAAAATTCCATCTAACTTGCAACTATTTACAAACCCTGCTCAAGGGCCTGTTATTCCAAAGGGGTGGGTAAGTAAACTAGGGCGAACACCAGGAAGTACAATTTACTATCCGCCAAATACAGATCCTAGCAATCCTGGAAGCACCTACATAAGGGTAATGCCATCAGGTTCAACCCCTGTACCCGGACTTGAAAACGGTTACTGGATATTTGTCAAAAATGGACAACCAATAAATCCGGCTACAGGTGGTACAGGTACACGTGGAGAGACTCATCTACCGTTACCAACAGATACTATGCCACCAAAAAGGTAAGCTATGAATGATTACAAACGATGAGCTGAGGGAATTTGAACAGTCAGTATTTACTGGGATTATTGTGGGTGTTGGATCTTTAGTTTTGCTATTTTCATCAGGTTGCAGAATTTTGATTCAATGTCCGTTCCAGTGCGGAGGGAAAAAACATCTCCAAAATGGGCATGGCGAAAACCTGGCAACAAGCGTTCTTCTTTTCCCTACGCTTAATCAAACGGTTTACTCATGTTCCATGCTTGATGATGAAACGTTAACTTTATGTTTTAGCAATGAAGATCATATACATATCATACCTGAAAAGAACGGTTTTGAATCTTATGTTATTACAACCAGTCGTGGGGATTATCCTGTGATCGCTTGCTAGGAAATATTTTGGTCAACTAGCAAAATACACATCAGGGCAAAACGTTCTTGTGCCGGAATTACAGCAGGCGAAACAAAGTGTAAATCGCGAAAATAAAAGGAAAAATCATGTGTATCGCAGCAATGTGCACCGGAACGAGTTGTTGAGAATAACTATCTTAGCAACCAACAACGTTCTGAGCGGGATAAAGAGTTTGATTCCTGTAAAGGTAACACCTCATGTCAGTTGAAAGTCGGTGCTAAATGGGATGCTATTGATATCGGGCAGGAGGCCCCTACGGGGCTGGTATACTGGTTGGTGTTCCTCAGGGGATTAGTGATTCCGTCGAGAGTTTATCGAAAGCCGTCACAAATCCTGCCGCCACTTATGATGCGATTAAGCAATTAATCACGAGCGACGACATGTCCAGTACGATGTCGAATGCCGTTAAAAAATATGGCGTAAAAATCGTAAGCGAGAAACCTACAAATGTTAAAGGTATTTCTAAAGTTGAATACTTAGTTCCTACCAAAGATCGCGCGGGGAATTTAACTGGAGAATATAAACCAAGTCCAGTAAAGAAAACTATCTATGATCCGAAAATATATACTGCCAAAGTAATGTTAGACCTTGAGCAAGAGGCTGCAATGAAAGGGTAAAGAGATGCAATGCGCAATGGCCAGTCAGCATATGATGCTACAGCTGGCGGGTTGAATTTTAGAGTTTATCTCGATAAAAATACAGGTCGAGTCACAAACTTTCATCCCAAATAGGATTAAATGAATGAAATTTTTATTTGATTTACCTTATATAAAATCAGACCCTTACGTGGTTATAAAAACTTACTTTGACCTCATGTATAATGATGGTGTTTTCTTGATGTCTATTGAAAGTATTATTAAAAAGCATTCATTTATGAGAGATGGGGTTTACTGCTTCTTTCCTGATTTGGAAAGTTATGACGAAAGTGAACATTTTGAAGGTGTTGAATTTGCTGTTGGTTATCCTCCCTCTGAAGCAGATACTACTATCGTTAGTGAAGAAATCTGCTATCACTACGTACGACTTGCAAGTGAAAAGTATTTTCGGCTTCACCCGGAAGATACGGAAAAGGTAAATAGCTTACTTGCTCGGCTACCTGTGTGAGTACAAATCCTGCCTGCCAACTGTCCGCGGGATTTTTTTGCCCTGCATTTTTCACTTCCAGACAAGATGTGTTTTTGGAGTACCGCCGTCCGCGACGGTACTCCAAAACGGCCAGGTCACGCAATCCTAAAGCATCAGATGGTGGAACCGCTTTTAGGCCTGTAAACGGTAGGGCGTACTTTGATAATTTGAGGTGATGAATGGATGTAATATCTCTTGCTGGGAAACAAGCTCAATTAACCATTGATGAAAATGAATTATTGATCCTGAATTCAGTTTTAAATGAAATCTGTAATGGTATCTCTGTTCCTGAATTTGAAACCAGGATTGGGGCTTCTAAAGAAGATGTCTGTGCCTTACTTAATGATATAGGCCAGATTTTAGCCAATATGATGGCTTGAGAAGATCCCGGCTCCTGCGGCATTTTTTGTTCGGCAATACTGTTTGGAAATATCTGAACTCATCCCGGCAGGCTATTTTACGATAGCCTGCTTCTCACCTCAAAATCCCCACACCCGTCACAAGATTGGTCTACAGACAAAGTAGTACATGCTGTTGGTGATATTGCTACTGCTCCTGATACACAATGGTTTGCTCAAACGGGAACCGGGGGTGTATACACCAGTAAAGGGAAACCTGCTAACTGGGTGTCCTATGAAACTAGGGATGGCGTAAGAACTAGGGTTGTTTACCAACCTGCTACAGGGAAAATTGTTATAGCCTTTCCTGATAATGGACCGATGCCGAGCAGTTATAAAAATATTAAATAAGATGGGTATTTAAATGATTGATTTAGATGAAAAAATAGTTTTTTTCGGCGACCTTTTTAAGGGGCGCTTAGATAATGAAATGCTCCAGGATGCCATTGAGTATGTAGGGCATGGTGAAAGAGGGTTAGCTTTTGAAACGATTTGCGATCATTTAAGCGAGTATGACGTACCGATTAGTCAGTCTGAGTACGATTTAGCCATAAATATTTGTAATGACCTTAAAATGGATGTTAATGACATTAGCTTAAAACATTTAAGAAAATTAATTATCCAGTAAACATTCCCGACTGTCGTCGAGGAGGTAGTTTACTCTGGCGAAAAAGGCGCGTCGGGGCAAAAAGTTGCCGTTCCGGAATTACAACAGAGAAAACGGATTTAGATAACTGATAGTAAAGTTAAAAACAGTTATCATCACAGCAAAGTGCACAGGATCAAGTTGTTGTTGAGAATAATTCGCTGGATTATATCGCCGGGCTGCTTGCTTTGGGACTATCTACTTGCTGCGTAAAAATAGCGCATTACGCATGGAACGGCGGAAGTTTTTGCAGCGGGTGGTCGGTTGGCGAGTCGATTATGATTCTGTAAAAGGCACCCATATTAATAGATGGGATTATAGCAAGGGACAGGAAAGGTGTTAAGAAAGTGATATCATTTGAGGATAATGAAAACGCCTTTAAGACTATATTGAAACAATTGAACAGGTAGATCTTATGACTTTATTTGAAGAGTGTAGAGAAGCTCTTAGTGCTGATTTCACTATTATTGATAAAGAAGAAGATGCAAGAGTAACTGCTATTCTGGAAGTATACCCCTTTGTTAGCGGAAACATTTCTTGTTCTGAAATAAGCTTTAGAGACTTTGAAACCAGTGATGAGTTACTCTGTCAATCCAGGCTAAAAAATGAAGATGTCTATGTCATTGCAGACGATGCAAATATACCTATATTCAGAACTAATTTGAGACTAGTGCTTGAAAATATTTATGATGTCGCGGCATTGTCATCAAAAATGTTCATTATTAATGAAAGTATGATTCTGCAACCACTATTTCCAACCGATGCATTTCGGCTCGGGACAAGATAGCATTGTGGCACCGTAAACCAATTACCAGTAATAGCCGGTGTTACAGTAGGTGGCTATCTATCTGAGAGAGCAGGAAAAGCAGGCGAAGATTTTGCCAGGGCAAAACTGAAATGAAAAAATACAAATCATAGGACTTGGTTGTTGTTGATAATCGGTTTTTGGGTGATAAGGACATCACAACCTTCACTGCAAAATACGCATGCGAGAAGGCTAAGGCCGGTCAGCTACCGTGAGCATGGTCTGCCGGTATCAGAGAACCTGCTGAAGCAGGATTTTTACGTCGGAGGTCCAAATCAGAAGTGGGCAGGCGACATCACGTATCTGCGTACTGATGAGGGCTGACTGTATCTGGCGGTGGTGATTGACCTGTGGTCCCGTGCGGTCATCGGCTGGTCGATGTTGACAGCACAACTGGCGTGCGATGCGTTACAGATGGCACTTGGCGATGTAAACCCCGGAAAATGTCATCGTACATACGGACCGCGGCGGGCAATACTGTTCAGCGGACTATCAGGCATTACTGAAGCGGTATAATCTGCGCGGGAGTATGAGCGCGAAGGGTTGTTGTTACGACAATACCTGCGCGGAAAGCTTCTTCCTTTCACTGAAGGTGGAATGTATCCACGGGGAACGCTTTATAAGCCGGGAAATGATGTGGACAACGGTGTTTAATTATATCGAGTGTGATTACAAGCGGTGGCGATTCAGGCTAATAAAGCCGGGCTAAAATCGTTAACAATTTATGATGAGGCTACAGGATCTGTCCTCTTCTGGCAGACTGGCATGAAATCTCTCAAGGTTAGGGATTAAAATGAATTTTAAAATGAGTTGGACATTAGACGAAATAGGTGGGAATAAACTGGTCCCAAATTGGGATATGGTACTAAATCAGTTTAGACAAATTGAAGGAAAAAAAGGAACCCTTACTCTTGATATACTGAACAGTAGCGATGATAGCGCTGAAATGCTTCAGGTCAGAACGGAGAATGGTTATTATCAGATAACATTAGGCGAAATTGTTCAAGATGAATACCAAGTAAGAACGTACTGGGATTCATCTAAACCTGATACAGGAATGGTGATTCTTGGAAATTACTGGCCAGAATCTCAGCTTACAAAAGACTCTGAATTTATTGTAAAGCTCTTAAAAGAGTTTTTTGATACTGGCAACGTATCAAAGGAACTTCTTAATTGAGATCTAAACCCAAGGTTTTTACATCCTAATTGGTGCTGAAGTTTGCTTATATGATGGTGCCGCAATAGACCTTGTGTCACGGCTGAGCGGCTGCAATATATGGATCGCGGGCAGATGGTGAAACCTGTTACTGATATCGTTGGGAAAGGAACTATATCTGAGAGAGGCTCCGTCGCAAATGCCAACTTTGTCCAATCAAAATTAGAGCGAATGATACATTTAGCCCCTGATGGGCAGATATATAGCAAAATGACAGGTCAACCCATCAATACGGTTCGGAATGGTTCTATCAAACTGAGTCAATTATCTGTAGATTATGTGGATATGAATGGTACGGAACCAATCAAACAAATGTGAAAGTCCCCGGAATGGATGGTAAAACTTATAATGATCTTGCCACCGGTCAATTAATTAGGAACAAACTTCCGGAAACAGGAAGTACAGATATACCACGTGGGAGGAAATGATGAAATCAGGAATTGCAGTCTCAATCTTAGATCCTTATGACTGGTTACCATCATATGGTGAAAATTCAGTGTCTATTGAGTCCAGAGGCTTAGAAGTTATCGTTAAGATTGAATATGATGTAACAAATGAGAATCAGGGCCCTAATTATAGGGAATTACGATTTGATAACGTGTGTGATTTTCATCACACCTCTTTCCCTGGATTGTCCAGACTCGATATAGATTACTCCAGCGATGCCAGGACTCCATTAACTGGAACCCTGATCGAATATCCTGACTCTGAGGTTGCAATTGCATGGAGTAGGCATTTTGGTGGAATAAAGCATATAAAACACTATAAGATTATTTTTTTTCGAAAATATTTCGTTAGAAATATTTGCTGAAAATGTGAATTTGAGCTCTGCATTATCTATTCCTCGTGAATGATTTGTGCTGGAGAAATTAATTTAGTTGACCAAATACCATTATCTACTTGATAGAATTTAACGCCCTGATGATAGAGACATAGGGTATTAATTTTAGTACAAAAGGTGTCCCGTAACGCATTCCAATCTGAATTACCATCTCTTTATCTATTGGAAAAGGTACAAATAGTTATGGATATGCTCAAGTTTGTCTTGAAAGAAAAATAGGCTAAAATCGAATAATTAAGGTAATGAATAATGAATAAAACAGTATGGAAGTTTATAGAGCCACCAAATATGGCAGTTATTGCTAATAGAAAAATTATCACTTCAGGGGCGTGGATAGCTTATGTTTCCCATGATAGTGACGATGGCGCCTGGCAATTTCATATAAGTGGTTCTGATTCTGTTAATGAGAATGATGCTGTTTTAGTTAGCCTTCAAGAAATAGTTAATATTGATCATACTATTACTATATTAGCAGACCTCCCTTTGGGGTGGTGCGCATGGCGGAACTCAAAAGATGATGTATGGGAAAAATCCCCTTTAAGTAAATGATATTCTTAATTAAAATGCATAACTCAGCAGATTGGACCTGCTAATGCCCATATTTGGTCCCGCCTTCAGTTTGCGGTTTTTTTAAGGCTGCTTTTTTATCCGGTAATATCATTGTTCGCAACCAGGCTAACCAGAAGCAGGACGTCAGCACGCTCAGACGTGACACTGACCATGCCAATGGCAGCATCGACCCGATCTTTAACAAAGAGAAAGAGCAGAAACGCCTGCAAACCGCGCAAATGATTGGCGAGATCGGCAATCAGGTTGCGGATATTGTGCGCACCAACGGCAAGATTGCGGCCACGGAAGCGGCCAACGAGAAGATGAAAACCGCGGGCAGCGATGCGCGTAACGCCGCCATCAGCCAGCTGAAAAAAGACGGTAAAGAGGTTACCGATCAGGCGATTCATGACCAGATGTACCAGACCTTCTATAACGAAGCGTTTAACCAGTCTGGCATGGGAACGGGGCAGAGCACCCAGCGCGCCATCACGGCAGCAACGGCGGCCATCCAGGCGCTGGCAGGTGGCGATATTAAAGCTGCGATTGCGGGCGGTGCCGCGCCGTATATCGCCAATGCCATCGCGAATGCCATCCCGGAGAAGGATCTTAAGGGACGCGTGCTGGCCCATGCGGTTGTCAACGCGGCACTTGCAGCCGCTTCCGGCAGAGATGCGGCGTCCGCTGCAGCCGGTGCAGCGGTGGGTGAGCTGGCTGGTAAGATTGCGGTTGACGGTTTTGGCAAACAGGTCAGCGAACTGAGCGAGGAAGAAAACAGGCGGTATCTGCGCTGGCGACACTGGCTTCTGGTCTGGCTGGCGGGCTTGTCGGAGACAGCAGCGCGAATGCGGTAGCGGCGGCTCAGGCGGGCAAAACGACGGTTGAGAATAACACGCTGGGTATTGCACCTCCGGTTCCGGTAAGCCCGGGAGATCAGGTCACCAAAAACGCTAATGACAAAATAGCGTTAGCTGTGGATGATCTGTTTGATGCAGTTGATAAAGCCACTCAGTGTAGCTTTGGGCGTGCATGTTCTTCGGATGATTCAGATCAGGGCTTGAAACCCAATGTAGCCGGAAACATGACGGATGATGAGAAGGCTGAATATGGCGGGGCTGGTTCAGGCTCTCCGACTCCACCAGAAAATGATCATGAAAAACAAGAAAGTAAGCCTGTTAATAAACTCAATCAAAAGCAAGAAAGTGCTATCAAGGAGATCGATAACACTATAAAAAATGCTTTAAAAGATCATGATATCACAGGAACGCTTAAGGATATGGATGGTAACCCTGTGCCTAAGGAAAGCGGTGGATATTGGGATCACATGCAGGAAATGCAAAATACCCTCAGGGGCTTAAGGAATCATGCAGACACATTGAAAAATGTTAATAATCCTGAAGCTCAAGCGGCATATGGTCGCGCAACAGATGCGATCAATAAAATTGAATCTGCCTTGAAAGGACATGGGATATGATAACTTTCCGTAAGTTGATGGGAAAAATAAATTCAAAACCAAACTCTGTTCAGAAATCATCGCTTGAACAATGGTTTGAACGTGTCATTGATATACCAATAGAAGAGCTGTCCGTAGAAGATCTTTGTCGTGCTATTCGTCAGGATCTCTTTATCGACCAGCTAATGCCAAGAGTATTAAAAGTATTGGAGGAAGAACCATTGGCGGGGGAATATTACGATGGTGAACTCATTGCAGCTCTGGCAACAGTAAAAGCAGAGGATCTAAAAAATCATATGGACTGTTTTGAACAGGCTAAGATGATTATAAATAAAATAAACACTTCAGATATTGATAATGAATTAAGAAAGGATATATTGAAAATCAATAAAAAAGGTACGTGAGAAAAAGAAGCTTGCTCTCGCAAGGTAATAGTGTGAACGTGTTCAGGTAAAGAAGGTGCGTCGGGGCAAAATACGCAAGTAAGAAGGCTGAGGGCGAGATATATCAGCTTCTGTCTGAACTGAAAAAGCAGGACGCAGATGAGCTAAAACAATCGCTTAGTGGATGTTTGTTAGTATAAAATAGCGCCCCAAGCAGGATTGAAGAAAGTTTTTACAGTATTTGCTGAGCCATTTCTCTCCAAACTTAACGGCTCTAACAGTCCCGACCTCATATCCTGGCCCTTCAAAAAGGACTAATCAAATGATTTATCTGCTGTTAGGAATTGCGCTGTTCGCATTTTTCATCGGAACTGTCATATTTGTCCGTTTTAGTAAAGTGACGAGAAGGAGCGTTCAGTCACCAGAGGGGTATGAAGATGGCCCTTATAACTCGAATTATAGCCAACAGTACGCTGATGCGTATGGGCAGATAGTCAATCTCCTTGATATTACTAGCGTTGATGAACAGAATCAGCAGCAGGTGAAAGATGCCATGTTTAACTATTTCATGGTCACCAAAGGGGTGGATCGTCAGACCGCAGAAAGCTACACCGAAACGAAACAGAGTCTGGAGATCATTGCGGCTTCGTTAACACCAATTTTGGGATCTGCTGCGGCAAAACAATTAAGTAAAGTTGGTGATGCCAATCTAAAAGCCGTAGCCAAGGGAAATATGGATGGAGTGAAGTTTTCTGACACCAACTAAGGTATAAGACCTTCACAGTTAGCTGATTTCAATAAACCGATGCTTATTAATGATGTTGTGCAGGCCAAGATAGACAAGCGGCCGGATAAAAACCATTACCAATGGGAATATGGGAACAGCTCATGCAGAGGTAGGTGTAATTCAGCAAGCTTATGAAAAAGGAATGACTAACGGCAAAGATATGTTTATGTCGGTAAGTGGGGAGAAAGTTTTCTCATATTGTCTAAGCGATATAAAAATTATGGCTGAAAGATCAGGGCTTAAGTCGTTAACATTATTTGACGAAACTACTGGTAGGACCTTATATTGGCAGTCAGGAACAAAGGGCTTCCGCGTAAAAGGAGCTAATGATGAATAGGTTACTTCTTTCATGGTCGATATCACAAAAAGGTGGCACGAAGAAGCCTGATTGCTGGGAAGATATTGTTAACTTATTAGCCAAAGTTCATTTATTTAGTGGTTGTGTAACCGTCGACAGATTAGACTGCGAAGGTTATTTAATCTCAGAAGTACAAGTAAGAATGGAAAAAGGTTTCTATCTGGTTACGTTTTTGAACGAAGATGATGAGATTATGTCAATTACCGATTTAACACAACCAGATGAAAAAGTGTTAATTTTCGGAGATTACTGGCCAGCAAGTCAGCTTACAAAAAATTATGATCTTGTTGTCAGGATCTTTAGGGAGTTCTTCGATACTGGCAATGTATCAAAGGAACTTCTTAATTGAAATATAAATCCAAGATTTCGGCGTCCGCAGTGATGCTGTAGTTTGCTTATATGATGGTGGCGCGATAGACCTTGTGTCACGGCAGGGCGGTAGCGTCTGTGGCCCCAAAAACGCTTAACAGCGCAAAAATCCTGGGCATAAAATACAACAGGGAAAAGCAGTTGTAACTAACTGAAAATAAAGAGAAAAGTTGTTTCGGTGGCTGAGTTCGCACCGGAAAGAGTTGTTGTTGAGAATAACAACATTGCCAGCGTTCTGGCAGCTGCAAATGCTGTAAAATCGGGAACGACAGAAAAATGGCAGGCAGAGCAGCAGGCCGCGATTAAAGAAGCCGGCAGCGGAGGCACACCGGTATCCTGCCAGATGGCGATGGCGGCTATGGGAACAGTGTTGTACGGAGGCATTCTTCCTGAAGCAATAGTGATTTCTGGTGTAATCAGCGCCGGAGCTGTGTGTGGTGTTGATTATGTGATGAATGGTTCCGTTGATCCTAAAAACGTTATTGCTGCCTACTGGAGCGGTGCTTTAACCCGTTATACTAGATTTGAATCAACAGTTCTTATCAATGCTGGTAGCAGCGCCATCGTAAGCTACCTGGATGGAAAAAATCCATTCCTTTACGGAACTATCGGTGGTTTGGGTGGAGCAATTGGTTATGGAGTAGGTAATAAATTAATAGAACCGATATTGGGTGAGGTTGTTAACCCCATGTGGAAATCTTTACAGTGGGAGGATATTGGATATGGTATATCTCAGCCTTATCGATTGAGTCCAGTGCCTGGGATTGTTGGAGCTGCAGGCGGCGGCGTTGCAGGTGAAGTATTTAATGTGGTGGTAGACCCATCTACTCCTGCTAATAACAAGAATGGAGCAGCAAAATGAACGAAAAAAGATGGCTAATATCTTTTATTTTGATTTTGCTGACGCTGATCTTAACAATGGATATTATTGCTTTGCTAACTTATTTTTTTGCAAAGGCCTATCTCTATTTCATTCGTAATATCCCTGTTGAGATAAGTCTTTTTGAGTTAGTGAGGATTCTTAAGGGCGCATCATTGGGTGGGGTTATTGTTGGTGTAGGTTGTTGGTATATTTCTTTTAAAAAATACTAGTTGTTGCTGAGAGTAAGTTTTTAAGCTGAAATGAGGAAAAACCTTTCGATAAAGAAATGGCAGTCTGTCTTAAATCTGGCGAGGGATAGTCGCGGTATCCAGTGCTTATAATCGGGTAAAATTACATATTAATGTTAGCGCGAATCTTCTGAAGAACTCTGTCCGAGAAATATAATTGGAATATTTTCGGTGGGCTAAGCGCGGCGAGTCGATTATGATCCTGTAAAAGGTATCCATATGAATGATAGAGATTATATAAAGGGGCAGGAAATGGTGTTAAGCAAGTAATACTATTTGAGGTAATGGAAAAACCATTAAGTCTTAAATAAATGAACAGGTAGATCTCATGAGTTTATTCGAAGAGTGTAAAGAGGCTCTTAGTGCTGATTTCACTATCATTGATAAAGAAGAAGAGCGAGTAAATACTATTCTGGAAGGGTATCCCTTTGTTAGCGGAAACATATCTTGGCCTGAAATAAGCTTTAGAGACTTTGAAACAAGTGATGAGTTACTCTGTCAATCCTGGCTAAAAAATGAAAATGTTTATGTCATTGCAGACGATGCAAATATACCTATATTCAGAACAAATTTGAGATTAGTGCTTGAAAATATTTATGATGTCGCGGCATTGTCACCAAAAATGTTCATTTTTAATGAACGTATGATTTTGCAACCACTATTTCCAACCGATGCACTTCGGCTTGGGACTAGATAGCGGCGTGGTACCGTAAACCAATTACCAGTAATAGCAGGTGTTACAGTAGGTGGCTATCTATCTGAGAGAACAGGAAAAGCAGGCGAAGATTTTGCCAGGGGAAAACTGAAATGAAAAAATACAAATTATAGGACTTGGTTGTTGTTGATAATCGGTTTTTGGGTGATAAGGATATCACAACCTTCACTGCAAAATACGCAAGTGAGAAGGCTGAGGCCGAGATATATCAGCTTCTGTCTTAACTGAAAAATCTGGACGCAGATGAGAAAAAATAATCGCTTAATTGATTTTGGTTAGTATAAAATATCGCACTAAGCAGGATTGAAGAAAGTTTTTACAGCATTTGCTGAGTCATTTCTCTCTAAACCTAACGGCTCTAACAGTCCCGACCTCATATCCTGGCCCTTCAAAAAGGACTAATTAAATGATTTATCTGCTATTAGGAATTGCGCTGTTCGCATTTTTCATCGGAACTGTCGTGTTTGTCCGTTTTAGTAAAGTGACGGGAAGAAGCGTTCAGTCACCTCTTACCACGATGTTTTTCTTTGATGCGCTCTTTTTTGGTCTGGGTAGTAAGCGAGACATGAACATCGCAGCATCTTCATTTATCGTCTTTCTAGTCAGTATCTGGGGATTAACTTATTTAAAATTAAGCACTCATTTTTGGGGAAGTCGCGAAATTTATTTTGGTTTTGCGATCGCCGGAATTTTATTTCTGATTATGCATTGCCGCTATTGTGCAAAAAATGTCGTTATCAAAAATGATGGCCTGGCCCCCATGAGAGAGTTGATTAATATCCGGCGATCCGGCCTAACCAGCCCCTTTATATGGTTAAGCAGGGCCGGGTATCTGGGGTTCTTTATTGGCATGCTTCACTGAAGCGAGATGCGAAAAAACAGCCTCCGTGCCCATTGAGACTACCCCAGCCTCTCCACCCGTGTCTCCCCCTCCGTCATCGACAGCTGATACAGCGAAAACGATCGCTGCTTCTCAATCAACGTCGCCAGCTCCGGCGAGTGGCTGGTGAGCCAGATCTGCGAGTAGCGGCTGGCCTCGGCGATTAAGCTCGCCAGGGCGGGCAGCATCTGCGGGTGCAGGCTGTTTTCCGGTTCGTTCAACGCGATAAACGCCGGTGGGCGCGGGCTGAGCAGCGCTACCGCAAGGCACAGAAAGCGCAGGGTGCCGTCGGAGAACTCCGCCGGTTCCAGCGGTCTGCTCAGCCCCTCGCGCTGCATCATCATGCGAAAACGTCCGCCGGAGTTGTCGCTGTAAAACACGCAGCCGGGGAAGGCCTGGTCGAGGATGCGCATCAGCAGCAGCTCGTCGCCAATCTCCACAATGGTCTGAAACGCCGCCGCCAGGTTAGCGCCGTCGCTGGCCAGCACCGGGGAGCGGAAACCGACCTGCGGGGCGCGCATCGCCGAGCCGATTGATACAGAAAACTCATGATAAAAGCGCCAGTTACGCAGGGACTCGCGCATCTGCGACACTTCCGGGTAAAGGTGCGGTTCGCCGAGCTGTCCGAATACCGATTCGTTCTCGTACAGCGTGCCGCTGTGGGTCACCTTCTCGTGATGCACGTTGTTCAGAAACACCGCCTGGTTCTTACGCTTCATCAGCTGTGACGAAGGTCGACGGTGCTGGCCGCTCAGCCAGATGGACTCCTCTTTGATCACCGGGTCGAGCTGAAACTGCGAGGGATAGGGCAGCTTCTCCACAAACCCGACCTGCAGCTCGTATTCGTAGCTCTCTGTTTCCACCGCGAGGTTCATCCGCCGCAGCTGGTCGCTACGGGTTTTGCCTGCCCAGAACACCTTCAGAATGCCGCCCTCGTTCGCCAGCGCCTGGGAAAACTGCCCCTGCGCGGCGCTGTGCATCAGGTGTATCGCCTTGTAGATATTGGATTTTCCGGTCCCGTTCGGCCCGAAGACGATATTGAGCTGCTCCAGCTCCAGCGACATCTCGCGGATGGAGCGGTAGTTTTGAATGTGCAGGGTGTGGATCACAGGCAGGCCCCTTTCGCAGAATAAACCTGTATATAATCACAGTCTTTGAGATGAAATGCAAAAAAGAGACGACAGTGAGGATGTCGTCTAAACGGGGTACTGCTTTGGGCCTCTACGGGTCAATGGGGCCTTCGCATTTTTTTCATCACTTGACTGCCAGACGCAGACCCAAATCATCAGGATAGGGATCAAAGTAGTTTTGCGTCATCAGATACCGGTCGGGGTATTCGGCCAGGTAGTGCTTCAGCAGCGTGATCGGGGCGAGGATAGGCAACTGTCCGTTGCGATAGTGCAGGATCACGTCGCGCAGCTCGCCGCGCTGGCGGGTGTTCAGCTGGTTACGAAAATACCCCTGGATATGCATCAGCACGTTGGTGTGATTCTTACGCGAAGCGGGTTTTTTCAGGATGGTCATCAGCTTTTCCCGGTACGCCACGAAGAAAGCGTCCAGGTCTTCCCACTCGTGCAGCGAGGCAACGAACGGGCCGATTTCACGGTAACCCGCCTGATGGTGCGCCAGCAGCTGGAGTTTGTAACGGCTGTGGAAGTCCAGCAGCGCGCGGCGCGTGAGGCCATTTTTACGCAGCGTGTTGAGTTCGTGCAGGGCAAAAACACGTTCGACAAAGTTTTCACGCAGCACCGGATCGTGCAGGCGTCCGTCCTCTTCAACGGGCAGCCACGGCCAGGTTTCAAGGAGGGCGGCGGTGAACAGCCCGACCCCCTCCTTGCGGCCCCGGTTGCCGTTTTCATCATACAGGCGCACGCGCTCCATGCCGCAGCTTGGAGATTTAGCACAGACGATAAACCCGGCGAGATCGCCGATTTTCGGCAAAAAATCTGCCGTAAAGTCCGCCATTTTCTGCGTAACGTCTTCGTGAGGCGCGTGGCTGAAGCGCATCTGCGTTTCACCGCTGGTGGTCATAATCAAACGCAGCGCAGGGCGAGGCGTCGGCAGGCCGATGGCCATTTCCGGACAGACGGGCCTGAAGTTCACCCACTGGGCCAGCTCATCCATGACGAAGCTCATACGCTTGTGTCCGCCGTCAAAGCGAACGGCGGATCCGGTCAAACATCCGCTAATACCCAGCACAGGTTTCGTTGTCATGGTGTGGTCCTCCCGTTCATATAATTAAAACTTACACAACATGACTAATTTGTCCAAGTATTCGCGGAACTATTTTTTTTATTCCTTTAGAATCAATGCGTATTAGCTGCCCTTATAGGTCGAGTAACCGTACTGGCTCAGCAGAAGCGGGATGTGCAGCTTCTCGTTGGTGCGCGTCACGGTAAACAGCACCGGGATCTCCGGGAAGAAGGAGTCGAGCTTTTTGCCGTGGAAGTACTCAGCGGTTTTGAAGGTCACTTTATACACGCCAGGCTGCATGTCCTGATCCTGCGGATAAAGCGATTTGATGCGTCCGTCATGGTCGGTTTTACCGCTGGCAATCGGGGTCCATTTGTCCTGCTGCTGCTTCTCCAGCGTAACGCTCACGTCTGATGGCGGCATCCCGGTTTGCTGGTCGAGAATGTGGACGCTCAGCGTACCGGCAGGGGCGCTAAAGGCGGCGGGGGCAAAGGCCATTGAGGCCAGGATCAGCAGAGGGGCAGTTTTTTTCATGGTGTTTTCCTGTGGAGTTATTCGTTACAGGAAAACGTTAGCATTTGCGGCGCGGGAAAATATTCAACTTTTCGTGAAGATTCCCGCAGGAGAAAATGATCAGAGGATAATCACTTCAAGCGATACCTGCTGCTGCCACTGCTCCACCTGCTTTTTCCGCCCGGCGGTGAGTTTACCGCTGGTGACCAGCAGCCATTTTCGCTCCGGGAAAATGTCCGGAGCCAGGGCGTCTGGCGGAACTGGCAGAATGTCGATGCGGTGGCCCTGCCCGGTGCGCGTTAGGGCTTCGAGCCAGATCTCGCACGGGTCGTTCAGGTGCCAGCCACTAAGCAGAATGTTATCGCCCGGCGCTTTTTTATCGCCTTCGAGGCAAAACGAGGTATAGGCGATGATGATGCCGTCGAGGATCGCGCGCAGGGTCATGGCGGCGGCCACGTTAGCCGAGACCTGGCGGCGCAGCGGGCGCAGCACGTTCGCGACCAGCTCCGGCCTTGGGTACTCGCGCCCGGCGTCGTAAATCATCTGGCGCAGGGACTCGACTTTGCCGTCCTGCAGGCGTTGCAGCATGTTCTGCTGCAGGGTTTGCCAGTTGTTGGTTCGGCCCGGCGTCGGGCGTTCCAGCAGCGGTTTGACCTGGCCGATCGGGACGCCTTTTTTTACCCAGTCGAGGATTTTGAGCGCCTGCTGGACGTCCTCATCGCTGTACTGGCGATGGCCGCCTTCCGTGCGCTGTGGCTTGAGTAAACCATAGCGACGCTGCCACGCCCGCAGGGTGGTGGCGGTGATGCCGCTGAGTCTGGCGAATTCGCCGATGGAGTAAGCCATGTCCGTGTCCAGAGTGGAGGAATACTCTCAATATACTACGAATTTTCCCGAACGGGATGAAGCGCCGAAACGGTGCACTACACTTAACATCCAACCGTGCAAATGAAAGGAATTCTCATGAAGCTATGGCCTGTTGTGACCGGTGTTGCGATTGCTTTGACGCTGGTCGCCTGTAAATCCCCCACGCCGCCGAAAGGCGTGCAGCCTATTACCAACTTCGAAGCCAGCCGCTATCTCGGCAAATGGTACGAAGTCGCCCGTCTGGAAAACCGCTTCGAACGCGGCCTGGAGCAGGTGACGGCGACCTACGGCAAGCGCAGCGACGGCGGCATCAGCGTGCTTAACCGGGGGTACGATCCGGTGAAGAACAAGTGGGATGAGAGCGAAGGCAAAGCGTACTTTACCGGCGAGCCGACCACGGCCGCGCTGAAGGTCTCCTTCTTCGGCCCGTTTTACGGCGGGTATAACGTGATCAGGCTGGACGATAAGTACCAGTACGCGCTGGTTAGCGGCCCGAACCGCGACTATCTGTGGATCCTGTCACGCACGCCGACCATCCCGGATGCGGTGAAGCAGGATTACCTGAATACCGCGCGCAGTCTGGGCTTCCGGGTTGACCAGTTGGTGTGGGTGAAACAATAAAAATCGTGCTTTCTTCCTGGGGCATTACTGGCTCGCCTGGATAGACTTCCGTTAAAAGCCTAACGGGGGAAGACGACATGAACTGGCAGCCTTTTCGCGGCGATGCGCCGGAAAATATGACGATTTTCAGCGCGTCATTTCCCGACGTCAGCGACCAGTGGCCGATGAAAGACGATGCTGCTCGTGAGATCGCCTCCCTTGACCGCGCCCTGAAAGCCGAGCCAGTGCTCCGGCCGCCGCGGGTGGAATACGACGAGGGCGGGCAGGCCGTGCTTGTTCCGCAGAACCGCTATTCCGAACAGGCCTTCCGCAACCGTCCGGCGCTCACCGCGTGGCGCACCCGGCTGGTCCCCTCCGCGCTGGCGCTGTTTGTGGTGCAAAACCCGCTGGAGGACCGCCTGCCCGACGGCACAAAAATGGACAGCGACAGCCGCCAGTGGTTTATCCACGCTAACGATGCGATTGGCGTGCGCTCCCGCGCCCGGGTGCTGGCCGCGCTGGTGGATAAGTACATTCATAATGAAAGCGAGAACAACTGGGTCAGCCTGGCGAGCGGTGCCGCCATTCCGGTGCTGGAGGCGCTGCGCGAAGCAAAGCTCGACGGTCAGCAGGTGTATCTCACGCTGGTGGACAAAGACCCCGTAGCGCTGAGCTGGGCGGAAACCATTGCGGCGCAGGAAGGCATCGTGGTGGGCGAACAGCTGACGCTGCTCAGGCGCAACCTGCTCCATACGCTGGTGCGTAACGAGGACCTGCTGCTGGAGCTGGGCGAGCATCAGGCCGAACTGGTCGACGCGCTGGGGATTTTCGAATACTTCAACGATACTGACGCGGTGATTTTTCTCCAGCGCGCGCTGCGGCTGGTCAAGCCCGGCGGCGCGGTGATTGTGTCGAACATGCTCACCAACAGCCCGCAGATTGACTTTGTGCTGCGGGGTATCGGCTGGGAGGATATTCACCCGAGGTCGTTACAGCAGCTGCAGGACATCCACCTCGCGGCGGGCGTGCCGGTGGAAAACGTCACCGTGGTGGTGCCGAAGGACGGGGTGTATGCGGTGATGGAGATTAGGGTAGGGGATGAAAAACCGCACGGTCAGTTCCCTCTCCCTGTGGGAGAGGGTTAGGGTGAGGGGGAACAGGCCGCATAGCGTGATTTGCATTAGTAGGATTTTCCAATCATGATCTCCCCCATGAAAATTGAAACCGCACTCCCCACACACTTCGAGCGTCTGGTCGCGATCTGGGAATCCTCCGTCCGCGCCACCCATCACTTTTTACAGGAAAGCGATATTGCGGCGCTGCGCCCGCTATTGCTCAACGCGTATTTGCCAAACCTCACCGTCATGATGGCCCGCGATGACGCAGGCGTTATTCACGGCTTTTTAGGCGTGGATGAAAACCGCATTGAAATGCTGTTTGTTGATGATGCGAGCCGGGGGAAGGGCGTCGGGAAATTGCTGCTGCAATACGCCATCGCAGCGTTCGGCGCGGACGAAGTGGATGTGAATGAGCAGAACCCGCAGGGCGTGGGATTTTATCGCCATATGGGGTTTGAGCAGGTCGGACGCTCGGAACTGGACGGGCAGGGGAATCCGTTTCCGTTGTTGCATATGAAGCTGAGCAGGAATACCGGGATTAGCGCTTAGCCTGCTTATCCCATTTTAATAAGCCGATGATATCTTTCTCACCTTCGGCTTCTTTCAGCAGGCGCTGCTTTTTTTCAAACTCAATGTATTCTGAGCACGCCTTTTCATCAGCCGCTTTCTTGCTGATTTTGCCTGCTCCTTTTAAAACGCCCCGATCTGTTTGTTATTTTATTTTGTCAGCCAAAAGGTGTGGGGTCAAATGTGTTTACAATACTTCCTCTAACTACAGAGATGAAAAATGGAATAATATCATTCACATATTGTATTATAGGTAGCAGTATTGTTTATTTATTGCTAGTGCTTAAGACGTTTATATTTAATATATACGCAATTATAATGAACTCGATAAGATGGGAATATCATATTAAGGCTCAAGATATAGCGAAGAAACGTAAAGTAGCAGCTGAGCAACATGGGGATGAATAAAACAACTTTTGGCGGAAGATCACAGGAGTCGAACCTGCCCGGGAACGCTGGCGTCCCCAACTGGATTTGAAGTCCAGCCACCTCACCGGAGATGACGATCTTCCGCGCCTGCATTGCTACATGGAGGCGGGGCGCATTATAGCTACTTTCAGGCATTTACCACATACCCCACACCACTTTTTTCACCTCTCTTTTGACCTGTACCCCCCTGTTTCAGTTAATTCTTAAGAAAATCCTCAGGTTAACCTTTCGTGCTCTCCAGTATTTACCGCGATCACAAAAAACAAGAAACGTAATCTGCTAACCAGAAAACGCAATACCCCCATCTGAAACAATGGTTTAAAACCAATGCAACCGGTCTCAGCGCCCCCTACAGCGTGAAGGATAAAAAAAGATGAGCGAAGTACTGTCAGTAAAAGAGAAGATTGGCTACGGCATGGGAGACGCCGCCAGCCACATCATTTTTGATAACGTCATGTTGTACATGATGTTTTTCTACACCGACATTTTCGGCATTCCCGCCGGGTTTGTCGGCACCATGTTCCTGCTGGCCCGCGCGCTGGATGCGATCTCCGACCCGTGCATGGGGTTGATTGCCGATCGCACCCGCAGCCGCTGGGGCAAGTTCCGCCCGTGGATTTTGTTCGGCGCGATCCCGTTCGGCATCGTCTGCGTGCTGGCCTACACCACGCCGGACCTCAGCCTCAACGGCAAAATGGTCTACGCCGCCGTTACCTACACCCTGCTGACCCTGCTCTATACCGTGGTCAACATTCCTTACTGCGCGCTGGGCGGCGTGATCACCAGTGACCCGACGCAGCGTATCTCCCTTCAGTCCTGGCGCTTTGTGCTGGCGACGGCGGGCGGCATGCTCTCTACGGTGCTGATGATGCCGCTGGTGAAGCTGATTGGCGGCGACGATAAGGCGTTCGGCTTCCAGGGCGGGATTGCCGTGCTGTCGGTGGTCGCGTTCCTGATGCTGGCGTTCTGCTTCTTCACCACCAAAGAGCGCATCCAGGTGCCGCCGAGCACCACCTCCATGCGGGAAGACCTGCGCGACATCTGGCACAACGACCAGTGGCGCATCGTCGGCGTGCTGACCATCCTCAACATCCTCGCCGTCTGCGTGCGCGGCGGCGCGATGATGTACTACTGCACCTGGATCATGGGCTCGCCGGAAGTGTTCGTCGCGTTCCTCACCACCTACTGCGTCGGCAACCTGATTGGCTCCGCGCTGGCGAAACCGCTCACCGACTGGAAGTGCAAGGTCAGCATCTTCTGGTGGACCAACGCCGCGCTGGCGGTGGTCAGCGTGGCGATGTTCTTCGTGCCGATGCATGCCACCATGGTGATGTTCGCCTTTATCTTCGTCATTGGCGTGCTGCACCAGCTGGTGACGCCGATCCAGTGGGTCATGATGTCCGATACCGTCGACTACGGCGAATGGACTAACGGCAAGCGCCTGACCGGCATTAGCTTTGCGGGCACGCTGTTCGTGCTGAAGCTCGGTCTGGCGCTGGGCGGGGCGATGATCGGCTGGATGCTGGCAGGCGGCGGCTACGACGCGGCGGCCAAAACCCAGAACAGCGCGACCATCAGCATCATTATCGGCCTGTTTACCCTGGCCCCGGCGGTCTGCTACGTGCTGAGCGCCATCATCGCCAAACGCTACTACACGCTGAAAACCCCCTTCCTGACCAAAATCCTGGGCGAGCTGGCACAGGGCGCGCGCCGTAATCAGCAGGAATTTGAAACCCTGCCGGTCAGCAAAGAATTGCAGAACTAAGAGGACGAAAGCATGAAAATCAGTGATGGAAACTGGCTTATTCAACCGGGCCTGAACGTGACCTGTCCGGTTCAGGTGTTCGACGTGGAGCAGCAGGGCAATGACCTGGTGGTGTATGTTGCGCCGCGCGACGTGCGTGAGCGCACCTGGCAGCTCGACACGTTGATGTTCACGGTGCGTCTGTTTTCCCCGCAGGAAGGGATTGTGGGGGTGCGCATCGAGCACTTCCAGGGCGCGCTGAACAACGGCCCGCACTATCCGCTGAACGTTCTGAAAGACGTGAAGGTCGAGATTGAAAACAACGCCGAATTTGCTGAGCTGAAAAGCGGCAGCGTCAGCGTGCGCGTCACCAAAGGCGAGTTCTGGGCGCTGGACTTCCTGCGCAACGGGCAGCGTATTACCGGCAGCCAGCTGAAAAATAACGGCTACGTGCAGGACAGCAATACCCACCGCAATTACGTGTTCGAACGTCTGGATCTGGGCGTGGGGGAAACGGTCTACGGCCTGGGCGAGCGTTTTACCGCGCTGGTGCGCAACGGCCAGACGGTCGAGACCTGGAACCGCGACGGCGGCACCAGCACCGAGCAGTCCTACAAAAACATCCCGTTCTACCTGACCAACCGCGGCTACGGCGTGCTGGTGAATCACCCCGAGAACGTCTCGTTTGAAGTGGGCTCCGAGAAAGTTTCTAAGGTGCAGTTCAGCGTGGAAGGCGAATATCTTGAGTACTTCGTGATCGACGGCCCGACGCCAAAAGAGGTATTAAACCGCTATACCCGCTTCACCGGGCGTCCGGCGCTGCCGCCTGCCTGGTCGTTCGGCCTGTGGCTCACCACCTCGTTCACCACCAACTACGACGAAGCCACGGTGAACAGCTTTATCGACGGCATGGCCGAACGGGACCTGCCGCTGCACGTGTTCCACTTTGACTGCTTCTGGATGAAGGCCTTCCAGTGGTGCGACTTCGAGTGGGACCCGGTGACCTTCCCGGACCCTGAAGGGATGATCCGCCGCCTGAAGGAGAAAGGGCTGAAGGTCTGCGTGTGGATCAACCCGTACATCGGCCAGAAATCCCCGATCTTCCGGGAGCTGAAAGCGAGGGGCTACTTGCTCAAGCGCCCGGACGGCTCCCTGTGGCAGTGGGACAAATGGCAGCCGGGGCTGGCGATTTACGACTTCACCAACCCGGACGCGTGCCGGTGGTATGCCGACAAGCTGAAAGGCCTTGTGGATATCGGCGTCGACTGCTTCAAGACCGACTTCGGCGAGCGTATTCCGACGGACGTGCAGTGGTTCGACGGGTCCGATCCGCAGAAGATGCACAACCACTACGCCTACATTTATAACGAACTGGTGTGGAACGTGCTGAAAGAGACCGTCGGCGAAGAGGAGGCGGTGCTGTTTGCCCGCTCGGCGTCCGTGGGGGCGCAACAGTTCCCGGTTCACTGGGGCGGCGACTGCTACGCCAACTATGAGTCGATGGCCGAAAGCCTGCGCGGTGGGCTGTCGATTGGCCTGTCCGGCTTCGGGTTCTGGAGCCACGATATCGGCGGGTTCGAAAACACCGCCCCGGCGCACGTCTACAAGCGCTGGTGCGCGTTCGGGCTGTTTTCCAGCCACAGCCGCCTGCACGGCAGCAAATCCTACCGCGTGCCGTGGGCGTACGATGACGAGTCCTGCGACGTGGTGCGCCACTTCACCCAGCTGAAGTGTCAACTGATGCCGTACCTGTACCGTCAGGCGGCGCTGGCCCGCGAGTTCGGCACGCCGATGCTGCGGGCGATGATGCTGGAGTTCCCGGACGATCCGGCGTGCGATTACCTTGACCGTCAGTACATGCTGGGGGATTCGTTAATGGTGGCGCCGGTGTTCTCCGAGGCGGGCGACGTGCAGTTCTACCTGCCGGAAGGGCGCTGGACGCACCTGTGGCACAACGACGAAATTCAGGGCAGCCGCTGGCATAAGCAGCAGCACGATTTCATGAGCCTGCCGGTCTACGTGCGCGACAACACGCTGCTGGCGCTGGGCAACAATAACCAGAAGCCGAACTACGCGTGGCACGAGGGGACAGCCTTTCAGCTGTTTAACCTGGACGATGGCGCAACGGCGGTAAGTGAAGTGCCTGCGGCGGACGGTTCTGTGGTGTTTACGCTGAAGGCGTCACGTCAGGGCGACGTCGTGACCTTTACCGGCGCGGGAGACGCGCAAAACTGGTCGGTGTGTTTGCGCAACGTGCAGAAAGTGCGCGGCGTGAAGGGCGGCTCGCACGCGGGCAGCGAGTGGGGCGTGGTGGTGAAAGCCGAGGGGGATGAGGTGGCGGTTCAGCTCTGAGGTGGAAAATGCACGGTGGCGCTGCGCTTACCGGGCCTACGGTAATTATGCGGTCTGATGCCCTCACCCACAGGGAGAGGGAACCAAAACCTCGTAGGCCGGGTAAGGCGAAGCCGCCACCCGGCTTTTTACTGTGCCGGCGCCATCGCCGACACCACGCCGCCCGTCATCGTCTGCTCTACCTGCTGCTTATCCATATTCACCGCGCTCAGCTTCCCATTCACCGTTGGCTTCAGCGGCGCACTGGCCTGCACGCTGCCGCTGGCGGTGAGCTGAATATTGCCGTCACCTGCAATCGGCAGCGCAGGCCAGCCCCACTGCTGCAGCACGCTGAGCGGAACGCCGCGCCCGTTCAGGCTCACCGCGGTCTGCCGCTGCGGCAGCTGGGAAACGGTCGCCGTGGCTTCCAGAATACCTTTCTCGGTAAACGCGCTCAGGTCGGTAATGTTCACCGTCGCGGCGTTAGCATTCAGCGCCAGCGACGGACGGCGCACGTCCACGCGGTTAAAGGTCGCCGCCGCGCCGTTCAGGGTTGCGCTGCCGCCCCAGACGCCCCACTGGCGATCTTTCACCAGCTGCAGGCTTGCGCCATAGCCGTCCAGAGAGGTGATCTGCCACGGGAAGGTGGGATCGATGTCGATCACCAGGTTGCGGCTCAGGCCAAATTTTTGCAGCGTGACGCTGTTCAGCCATTCCGGCAGAGGCGCCATCCACAGCGTTTTCCAGTTCTGCGGCAGGGTATACTCCAGCCCGGCAATGGCGACATCGTCCAGCACCAGCGCTTTACCGTCGCGCAGCCAGTTACCGGACGTGCGCACCATGCCGCCTTCCCAGCGGGAGGTGAACTGGCGCAGCGCCATGCCCTGCGGGGAAAACTCCGCATTCAGGATCGGATCAAAAAGATGCAGCGAGCCGTAGATAAACTCGCTGGCGTTCATCGACAGGCGGCCTTCCTGGCTCTGCCAGTCACCTTTGCTCAGCGTCAGGTTGCGCAGGCTTAAATCGAGGTCGGTCACCGCCCAGTCCGGGCCCTGAAGCCGGGCGTCGGTCACGTCCAGACGACCAATCTGCAGAGAGGGGATAGTGGCCAGTGGTGCGAAGAACGCCGTCAGCGTTTTATCGCTCTGCAGGCGGATCTCGTTCAGGCGCATCGTGTCGATAATCCAGCTCCCGTCGGCGTTGCGCAGGGCCGAGCCGGTGAGCGAGCCCCGGGCCATATCGGCGCCAATCGTATTCAGCACCACTTCCTTGCCGTTAAGCTGGCCCTCGATCAGCACGTTGGTGGCCGGTACGCCGTTGAGGGTCAGCGAGCCTGCGCTCATCTGGATCTGCGCGTGATTACCCAGCACGTTGCCCGCTTCCGGCTGCCACGGGCTGACGCCGCCCGTCACCTTCTGCGCGCTCAGATCCCATTCGGTATTCGGGCTGTTAAAGGCCATATTGTTCAGCTGCAGGCGATCCGCCTGGAAGGGCAGCGGCGCGGTCTGCGGGGAGAGATTCAGCGTGCCGTCGAACAGGGTGATGGTGTCCACGTGCAGCGGATCGGTTATCTGGCGGCTGCTGAGGCCGATATCCACTTTTTTGGCCACCAGCGTGGCGGGTTTACCGTCCCGGCCGAAGGTGACGTTTTCCAGAATGAGGTGGGATGGTGACGAAAAGCGGTGATTCATCTTGTCGAAACTGAGCTCGTAGTCGGTATTCACCGTTACCCAGCTGCTGACCTGAGTCGCGCCCCAGCGGGTCTGGAGCAGAATATAGAGCGCCAGTATCACAATGAGCAGGGCTACCAGAAGATAGACGAGCAGCTTTCCAATAAATTTCATGGTCTTCCATCCCGCAAAACGCACATAAGGGAGTTATGCACGATTTATGCGCAATCCTCAAGGCGGGAATGGTGTAAATAGATGTCACGGCAGACATTGACTGCCTGCCGTGAAGGGGATCAGTTCTTTTCAGGCGGGAAAACGAGGTTCAGCACGATAGCGGTGATACCGCCCGCGGCAATGCCGGAAGAGAGCAGGTTTTTCACCCAGTCCGGGGCAAACTGCAGGATCAGCGGCTGCTGAGAAACGCCCAGACCGACGGCCAGCGACAGCGCAATAATCATGATTGCGCGGCGGTTCAGCGGCTCGCGGGAGACGATACGCACGCCGGAGGCCGCGATCGTCCCGAACATCACCAGCGTTGCACCGCCCAGCACCGGCTCAGGGATGTGCTGCACAAAGCCGCTCACCGCCGGGAACAGGCCGAGGACGATCAGCATCAGCGCCACCACGAAGCCGACATAGCGGCTGGCCACGCCGGTCAGCTGGATCACGCCGTTGTTCTGACCGAAGCAGGAGTTCGGGAAGGTATTGAAGACCGCAGAGACAAACGAATTCAGACCGTTCGCCAGCACGCCGCCTTTCAGGCGCTTCATGTACAGCGGGCCGGAAACGGGCTGCTCGGAGACGTCGGAGGTGGCGGTGATGTCGCCGATGGTCTCCAGAGAGGTGATCATAAAGACCAGCATCAGCGGCAGGAGCAGGCCCCAGTCAATGCCCAGACCGTAATACAGCGGCGTAGGGACAGTGATCAGCGCGCTGTTGGCTGGCGCGGTGTTCTCCGGCAGCATGCCCAGCGCCCACGCCAGCAGGTAGCCTGCCGCCATGGCGATCACCAGCGAGGCGACGCGCAGGTAGGGGTTACGCTGGCGGTTAAGCAGAATAATGATGGCCAGCACGACGCCCGCCAGCAGCAGGTTTTTTGGCGCGCCGAAGGTGTGGTCGCTCATCGCGGCATAGCCGCCGCCGATGGAGGTGAGGCCCACCTGAATCAGCGACAGGCCGATAATCATCACGACGACGCCGGAAACCAGCGGGGTGATAACGCGGCGAGCCAGGTGCAGAACGCGGGAGATCACCATCTCCGTACAGCTGGCCAGCATCAGCGTGCCGAACAGCGCCGCCATCATGGTCGGGACATCCGCACCGCCGGTTTTCAGGGCCGTACCGCCCATGATCAGCGGCGCCACAAAGTTAAAGCTGGTGCCCTGAATCGACAGTAAACCCGACCCCACCGGACCCCACGCTTTAATCTGGATAATCGAGGCCACGCCGGAGGCGAAGAGAGACATGCTGATGATGTGCTGCGTGTCCTGCGCCGGTAAACCGAGCGCCTGACAGATCAGCAGCGCCGGGGTGATCACCGCAACAAACATCGCCAGAAGATGCTGGCAGGCGGCGAAAAGCGTCTGCGGCAGCGGCGGGCGGTCTTCAAGGCGGTAAATCAGTTCGCTATTTTGCTTCTGCGCAATCGGTTGCGCATCAGGCGACTCTATGGTGTTAACGGACATCGGCGGCAATCCCACGGTGGAAAAGCGGGCATTTTATCTGACCACCTGGTAAAAGCAAACGATTGCCAGCAAAAAAAGACAAGAAAATCTGCCGCTGTGAGCAGGTTTTCTACATCCGATGAGGAAAAAAAATTACACTTTTTGCGCCGGATGCTCATGAAGAGCGCAAACCGGCCCAGGATAACGCCGCGTGTGTAAGGAACACGCGCAAAAAAGGAGCCTTCTATGATTCATCTCGATACGTTGTCGACCCTTGTTGCCGCAACGCTGGTGTTACTGCTTGGCCGTAAGCTGGTACATAGCGTTTCCCTTCTGAAAAAATACACCATTCCTGAACCTGTCGCTGGCGGCCTGCTGGTGGCGCTGGCCCTGCTGGTGCTCAAAAAAAGCATGGGCTGGGAAATCGATTTTGACATGTCCCTGAAAGACCCGCTGATGCTGGCCTTCTTTGCCACCATCGGCCTGAACGCCAACCTGGCAAGCCTGCGGGCGGGCGGTAAGGTGCTCGGCGTATTTTTGATTGTGGTGGTGGGGCTGCTGCTTATGCAAAACGCGATTGGCATCGGCATGGCAACCTTGCTGGGGCTGGACCCGCTGATGGGGCTGCTGGCGGGGTCGATTACGCTGTCAGGCGGTCATGGTACCGGGGCGGCGTGGAGTAAATTGTTCGTCGAGCGTTACGGTTTTGAAAATGCAACGGAAGTGGCGATGGCCTGTGCCACCTTTGGCCTGGTGCTGGGTGGCCTGATTGGCGGCCCGGTGGCGCGTTATCTGGTGAAGCATTCCACCACGCCGAACGGCAGGCCGGACGACGAGCTGGTACCGACCGCCTTTGAAAAGCCTGACGTTGGGCGCAGTATCACCTCGCTGGTGCTGATTGAAACCATCGCGATGATCGCCATCTGCCTCACCGTGGGCAAAGTGGTTGCGCAATGGCTGGCGGGCTCCGCGTTTGAGCTGCCGACGTTTGTCTGCGTGCTGTTTATCGGGGTGATTCTGAGCAACGGCCTGGCGCTGATGGGCTTCTACCGCGTGTTTGAACGTGCGGTGTCGGTGCTTGGCAACGTCTGCCTCTCGCTGTTTCTGGCGATGGCGCTGATGAGCCTCAAGCTGTGGGAGCTGGCCTCCCTGGCGCTGCCGATGGTGGCGATTCTGGCGGTGCAGGCCCTGTTTATGGCGCTGTACGCCATGTTTGTCACCTGGCGCATGATGGGCAAAAACTACGATGCGGCGGTGCTGGCGGCGGGTCACTGCGGGTTTGGTCTGGGGGCAACCCCAACGGCTATCGCCAACATGCAGGCGATCACCGAACGCTTCGGGCCATCGCACATGGCGTTTCTTGTGGTTCCGATGGTCGGGGCGTTCTTTATTGATATCGTCAACGCGCTGGTGATTAAGCTGTACCTGATGCTGCCGATGTTCGCCTGAAATCAGGCGTTGGAATAGCGTTCGGTTTCCGGCATCCAGCGCTCAATTAACGCTGCCGCCTGCTCGGGGTAGCGTTCATGAATGTGGCGGGCGAGGCGCTGAACCTCGGGGATCATGGCCTGATCGCGCAGTAAATCCGCGACTTTGAATTCCGCATTCCCCGTCTGACGCGTGCCCAGCAGTTCACCGGGTCCGCGGATCTCCAGGTCTTTTTGCGCAATCACAAAACCGTCGTTGCTGTCGCGCAGCACCTGCAAACGCATCTGGGCGGTTTTCGAGAGCGGCGCTTTGTAGAGCAGGACGCAGTGGGACGCTACCGCGCCACGGCCGACGCGCCCGCGAAGCTGGTGGAGCTGGGCAAGGCCCAGGCGCTCCGGGTTTTCGATAATCATCAGGCTGGAGTTCGGCACATCCACGCCCACTTCGATGACCGTGGTCGCGACCAGCAAATGCAGCTCGCCCTGTTTGAACGACTGCATCACCGCCTGCTTTTCAGCGGGCTTCATGCGTCCGTGAACCAGACCCACGTTTAGCTCCGGCAGGGCGAGCTTTAACTCTTCCCACGTGGCTTCGGCAGCCTGCGCTTCCAGCAGTTCCGACTCTTCAATCAGGGTACAAACCCAGTAGGCCTGACGCCCTTCGTGGGTGCAGGCGTTGCGCACGCGGTCGATGATATCGCTGCGACGCGTGTCAGGAATGGCAACCGTCGTGACCGGCGTACGGCCCGGGGGGAGTTCGTCGATGGTGGAGGTATCCAGATCGGCGTAAGCCGTCATCGCGAGCGTGCGCGGGATCGGCGTGGCGGTCATGATCAGCTGATGCGGGTGGAAGCCCTGCTGCAGTCCCTTTTCCCACAGCGCCAGACGCTGATGCACGCCGAAGCGGTGCTGTTCATCGATAATCACCAGCGCAAGGCCGTTGAACTGCACCTGCTCCTGGAAGATAGCGTGCGTGCCGACAATCATCTGCACCTGCCCGCTGGCGATGGCTTCCTGCTGCGCAAGGCGCGCTTTGCCCTTTTGTTTTCCTGCCAGCCAGCCCACTTCAATCCCCAGCGGCGCGAACCAGGCGCGGAAATTGTTGGCGTGTTGTTCCGCCAGCAGCTCGGTCGGCGCCATTAACGCGACCTGTTTACCGTGGGCAATGGCGCGCAGGGCTGCAAGGGCGGCAACCAGCGTTTTACCGGAGCCTACATCGCCCTGTACCAGGCGCATCATCGGCACGTCGAGCGCCATATCGCGTTCAATCTCGGCGGTGACGCGCGCCTGCGCGCCGGTGGGTTTAAACGGCAGAGAGGCCAGCAGCTTATCTTTGAGCGCATCATTCTGGTTTAAAGACTGAGCGTGGAAACGCTGCGCGCCCGCACGAAGCGCCAGCATGCTCAGGTTATGGGCCAGCAATTCCTCAAGGATAAGACGCCGTTGGGCGGGGTGTTGCCCGCTTTCTAAGTCGCTAAGCTGCAGCGTGGGCGGCGGACGGTGCAGGGTACGCAGCGCTTCGGGCAGGCTCATCATGCCCTGTGCCAGCTCGGGTGGCAGCAGCTCGGTAATGGCGCAGGTATCCAGCAGCTCCAGCGCCTGATCGGTAAGCTTACGCAGCGTCGCCTGCTTGATGCCTTCGGTCGTCGGGTAAACTGGGGTAAGTGTCTCCTGAAGTTCCGGCGTGCTGAGATCGCCCTGCACGCGGTACTCGGGGTGGATCATCTCTGCGCCGTACTTCCCGCGTTTGGCTTCGCCATAGGCCAGCACCCTGCGGCCTGTCGCCAGGCTGTTTTTCATCGCCGCGCTGAAGTTGAAGAAACGCATGGTGAGAATGCCGGTGCCGTCGCTGATCTGGCAGGTCATCATCCGGCGTCCGCCGAAGGTGATGTTGCAGTTCAGGACTTCGCCTTCAACGGTGGCGTAAATGGCGGGAAGGAGATCGCCAATCTTATAAAGCTGGGTGCGGTCTTCATAACGCAGGGGGAGGTGAAGCAGGAGATCCTGCACGGTGTGCAGGCCAATTTTGGCCAACTTACTGCTTTGCGCCGCGCCCACGCCCGTCAGGCTGTTGAGCGGGATAGCATCCAGCAGGCGGCCCTTCATCGCTTACCCGGCGTACTGCATGGTGGCCCACCACTCGGCATCGGCTTCAATTTCGCCCTGCGCGTTGACGTGGGGGTAAGGCAATTTTTTCTGCTTCGCAACGCGAGCCAGCACCGGATAACCGCCTTCAAACAGCAGGCGCTGCTGTTCATTTTCCGGCAGCATGCTGTTGCTACGCTCGTACATGCCGGCGTTCTGACGCTGGCGCTGCGCTTCATACAGAATGAGCGCGGACGCCACGGAGACATTGAGAGACTGGACCATGCCGATCATCGGAATGATGATGTCCCGATCCGCCAGATCCAGCGCTTCCTGTGAGATCCCGGTTTTCTCCTGACCCATCAAAATGCAGGTCGGGCGAGTGTAGTCGATCTCGCGAAAATCCACGGCTTTAGCGGACAAGTTAGTGGCAAGGATTTGCATCCCGCGCCCTTTCAGGTGCGAAACGGCATCGCCAATTGTCTGGTGAGATTTGACGGAAACCCAGCTGTTACTGCCTGCCGCCGCCGAGACCATGGTGCGCATCCGGTGACCCGGCCAGACGGCGTGCACTTCATGCACACCGACGGCATCGGCGGTACGGACGATAGCAGAGACGTTATGCGGCTTATGGACCTGCTCCATGCAGACCGTCAGGTCAGGCTGACGCCTGGCGAGCATTTCGCATATCCGCGCGTAACGTTGTGAATTCATACCACTAGTTTCGGTTACGGGTGACTTTAATCACGTCCGGCATGACGCGGATCTTGCGCATGATATTCGCCAGATGCACGCGGTCGCGGGCGGTCAGACGAATAAAGGCGCTGTACACGCGGCCATCTTTTTCTTCCGTATTCAGGCTTTGAATATTGGAAGAGGCCGTGTTGATCGCTGCCGTCAGGTTCGCCAGGGCACCCTGGTGGTTGAACATATCCACCTTAATCTCGGTGATAAATTCCTGCGCCGTCTCTTTATCCCACTCGACCGCCATAAACTTCTCGGCTTCTTTCTGGTAGCCGCGAATGTTACGACAGGATTCGTGGTGGATAACCAGCCCTTTACCTGGGCTGACGTGCGCAATAATCGGGTCGCCTGGAATTGGACGGCAACATTTTGCGAAGGTGATCAGCACCCCGTCCGCGCCTTTGATTGGCAGATGAGCATGGCCGGATGCGCCTGGCGCAGAAGGTATTGCTTCGCCCTGCTGCAGGTTTTTCGCCACCACGACGCTCATGGCGTTGCCCAGACCAATTTCCGCCAGCAGATCGTCAAGAGACGTGAGCTTCATACGGTCGAGCTCGCGCTGGATATGCTCCGGTGGGATCTCAGCCAGCTTACGGCTGCCGCCCAACGCGTGGTTGAGCAGACGACGCCCCAGGCTGACGGAATCATCACGCTTGAGGTTTTTCAGCAGCTGACGGATTTTAGCGCGCGCTTTGGAGCTCACGACAAAGTTCAGCCAGGCCGCGTTCGGACGTGCGCCCGGCGCGGTAATAATTTCCACCGTCTGGCCGCTGGCGAGCGGCTGAGACAGCGGGTAAGGTTGTCTGTCGACGCGCGCGCCCACGCAGGCATGGCCGATATCGGTATGCACGGCGTAAGCGAAGTCGACCGGCGTTGCGCCCGCAGGCAGTTCGACAATGCGACCTTCGGGGGTGAAAACGTAAATCTCATCCGGGAAGAGATCGGATTTCACGCTCTCGATAAATTCAAACGAGCTGCCCGCACTCTGCTGAAGTTCCAGCAGGCTCTGCATCCAGCGCTGGGCGCGGATTTGTGCGGTCGTACTGCTTTCGCCACCGTGCTCTTTATAGGCCCAGTGCGCGGCAACACCCATCTCTGCCATCTGGTCCATGTCTTCGGTGCGAATTTGCACCTCAACAGGCACGCCGTGCGGCCCGATCATCGAGGTGTGCAAAGATTGATAGCCGTTCGCTTTTGGAATGGCGATGTAATCTTTCATGCGCCCCGGACGCGGCTTGTAGAGGCTGTGCATCTGCCCCAGCACGCGATAACAGGTGTCCGAGTCGTGGACAATCACGCGGAAGGCGTAGATATCCATGATCGAGTGAAAACGCTGCTCTTTGAGCACCATTTTGCAGTAGATGGAGTACAGGTGTTTCTCGCGACCGCTGACGCGGCACGGAATTCCCGCTTCCTGCAAGCGCCCTTCGATTTCAGAGAGGATCTTTTGAATCATCTCCTTACGGTTGCCGCGTGCGGCTTTCACCACCTCTTTAATCACGCGATAGCGGTTCGGGTACAACGCTTCAAAACCCAGCTCTTCCAGCTCGGTTTTAATGTGGTGAATACCTAAACGGTGCGCCAGCGGACTGTAGATTTCGAGGGTTTCACGGGCAATGCGGCGACGTTTATCCGGGCGAAGCGAGCCCAGCGTGCGCATGTTGTGGGTGCGGTCAGCGAGTTTGATGAGAATGACGCGGATATCCTGCACCATCGCCATAATCATCTTGCGGAAGTTTTCGGCTTGCGCCTCTTTCTTGTCGCGGAAATTCAGCTTATCAAGCTTAGAGACCCCTTCCACCAGTTCGGCAACGCTTTTGCCAAACAGCTGTTCCATGTCCTGGTAAGTGGCAGGGGTATCTTCAATCACGTCGTGCAGCAGCGCGGCCATCAGCGTTTCGTAGTCGAGTTTCATCTCGGCCAGAATACAGGCCACCGCTACCGGGTGCGTGATGTAGGGTTCACCGCTTGAACGTGTCTGGCCCTCGTGAGCGTCACGTGCAACGAGATACGCCTGCTGAAGACGCTTAATCTGGTCTTCAGGCAGGTAGATTTGAATCAGTTGATTCAGGCTTTCAAACAGATACAAGGGCGACCCGCAGGTTTAATTAACGACGACCTTCAGCAATAGCGGTTACGGCCTGCAGTTCTGCGGCTTCCTGCTCTTGCTGCTCCTGGCGCTCACGCACGTCGAGGATCTGGTTGTTGATCAGACCTTCTTCGATTTCGCGAAGTGCAATAACGGTGGTTTTATCGTTTTCTTCCGGTACCAGCGGATCTTTACCGCCTACCTGCATCTGACGAGCGCGACGCGCGGCGACCAGCACCAGGTCAAAACGGTTACCAATTTTCTCTACAGCGTCCTGAACAGTTACGCGTGCCATACTTAAAATGCTCCACAGGTGAAGAAATGACTGGGCATGATACTGAAAGTGGGTTCAGTCTGCCAACAGTTTGGTGATTAATGCGTCATGTCGCTGCTTCTGGCGGCTCATACGCAGACGTTCTGCACGAAGAATGGTTTTGAGATCGCTCAGTGCGGCATCAAAATCATCATTCACAATAAGGTAATCATATTCCGCGTAATGGCTCATTTCTGCAACAGCCTGTTCCATACGCTTTGCGATGACTTCTTCGCTGTCCTGACCGCGGCCACGCAGGCGGCGATCCAGCTCATCTTTCGATGGCGGTAAAATAAAGATACTGCGCGAGTCAGGCATTTTCTTGCGAATTTGCTGTGCACCCTGCCAGTCGATATCCAGGAACACATTCACGCCCGTGGCCAGAACCTGCTCAATGGTTTCACGCGAGGTACCGTAGTAATTACCGAATACTTCCGCGTGTTCAAGAAACGCGTCTCTGCCGATCATCGCTCTGAACTCGTCGTGATCCACAAAGAAATAGTGTTCGCCGTGCACTTCACCCGGACGCGGTTGACGCGTGGTGTGAGAAACAGAAACCTGTGTGTCGTACAACGGTTGGGTTTTTAACAGTGCCTGAATAAGGCTGGATTTACCCGCGCCACTAGGGGCAGAAACAATATAAAGCGTGCCTTGAGCCATGAGAGTCTTTTGTATGTGTTAACGAAGAAGTCCTACATACGGGCTTATTATACACGTCACTGCCGTGTGACGTAGCCTTTGTCACACTTTTTCCCCTGGATTATTGAATTTTGCGTGCCGTTTTCAGGTTTTATATGGGGTTTTCAGCAACCCAAAGAAATACCGGATAGCGTCTCGCATTGTGAGTCGTTGCCGTTAGCGTTGTTTCAGGCATCGGGATATACCTCCTGCAACACAAAGGAGGAGTAGCAATGTGGCGATGGATAAGCGGGTTAATGCTCTTGTGGAGTGGCTATGGCGCGGCGGTGTGCCCGGTGTGGTCGCAGGCAAAAGCTGAGAAAGAGATGGCGTCGTTAAGCGCGCAAATCAAACGCTGGGATGACGCTTACTGGAAGCAGGGCGTGAGCGAGGTCAACGACGAAGTTTACGACCAGCTTAACGGGCGCTTAATGCAGTGGCAGCACTGTTTTGGCAGTGAGCCTTCAGAGGAGAAACTCCCTGCGCTGGTGGGAAGCGTAAAACATCCTGTTGCCCATACGGGCGTACATAAAGTGGCCAGCAAAGAGGAGTTGAGACAGTGGATGCGTGCGCGGCAGCATCTGTGGATGCAGCCCAAAGTTGACGGTGTGGCGGTAACGCTGGTCTATCGTGACGGAACGTTAACCCAGGCCATCAGTCGTGGTGATGGCCTGAAAGGGGAAGACTGGACCGGGAAGGTGCGTTTGATCCCGACTATTCCGCAAAAGCTCACCGGCAAGCTGGCGAACAGCGTCTTACAGGGCGAGCTTTTCTGGCTAAGCGACAATCACATTCAGCGGCAAATGGGCGGGATGAACGCTCGCGCAAAGGTGGCGGGGGCGATGATGCGGCAAAAGGATAACTCAGTTTTGAGCAAGATCGGCGTGTTCATCTGGGCCTGGCCGGATGGGCCGAAAGATATGCAGACATCTTTAGCTGAGCTGTCTCAGGCCGGTTTTACGCTGTCGGCACGGTATACGCTACCCGCCGAATCTGTTGATGCCGTCGAGAAACAGCGCGCCGCCTGGCACGTAACCGGATTACCCTTTGCCACGGATGGCATTGTGGTGCGTTCGGAGGATGCGCCCGCAGGGGAAGGCTGGTTACCGGGCGAAGGCAACTGGCTGGTTGCGTGGAAATATGCGCCTGCAGCCCAGGTGACCGAGGTGAGTGATATTCATTTTTCCGTGGGGCGAACGGGCAAAATGTCCGTTGTAGCCGCACTGGAACCTGTGCAATTGGACGATAAACAGGTACGGCGGGTGAGTCTGGGCTCGGTGGAGCGCTGGCAGAGGCTGGATATTGCCTCAGGGGATCAGATACAGGTCAGCCTGGCCGGGCAGGGTATTCCCCGGTTTGATAAGGTGGTCTGGCGCGGGACGGACAGACATAAACCCGAGCCTCCAGCCTCGCGTTATCATGCGCTGAGCTGTTTCTATGCTTCTCCGGAATGTATGGAACAGTTCTTTGCCCGACTGACCTGGCTCAGCTCAAAGCAGGTACTTGATATTGAAGGATTAGGCGAGTCAGGCTGGCGTACCCTCTGGCAGGCACATCATTTTGAACACCTCTTTTCGTGGCTGTTATTAACGCAGGCGCAAATGCAGGCTACGCCTGGGTTTTCCTCCGCGCGCGGGCTGGCGCTCTGGCATCGATTTAATCTGGTGCGCGAGAAGCCATTTATTCGCTGGCTCATGGCATTGGGTGTTCCGCTGACACAGGCTTCGCTGAAGGCGATGGGGAACGTAACGTGGCAGACGCTGAGCGAACGTAACGTAAAGAACTGGCAAAGCCTGCCGGGAACGGGAGAGAGGAAGGCGCGACAAATTGTTGCCTTCATCCACGACCCTGGCGTTGCCGGGCTGGCATCCTGGTTAGGCAAGCAGGGTCTGCCTGGATTTTAGAGCGAGCTTGCTTTAGCTTTGCGCCAGGGGGTATGTCTGTCTGGCGAACTGAAGGTTTCGCGGAGCTGATCGTAGTCATAGATGTGGCGGCCGCCATCAATTACCGGGATAAGCGTGGGAGCCTGATAGCACGCCGCAAGCACCGAGCTGCATTGATCAACACCCGTTGTGATTCCAAGCCACGTCAACATCAACTCATAATTGCTTGCTGTGGGCCACGCTTCATGCACCCACCCCACCGATCTTTTTTGAGTATTCAGGGCTTGCTGGCTATACCAGATAAACTGGGGGACCTGGTAAGCCTCTTTGCTTGGGTTGCGTGAGCCATGCATATAGATGGAGTTCAGCTGCGGGTTTTTTTCCAGCCCATGGTCTGAAAAATAGAGCAGAGAGGATGCGCTGCCCTGCAGACGCTTAGCTACTTCGCCAATGAAGTAGTCGGTAAACAGAATCGCATTATTGTAGCAATCTTCATACTTGTTGCCGGTATGCAGAATATTTGCGGATGGCGGATACCGATCGCAGGCCATCTCATGACTGCCGTTGATATGCAGGAAAATTAACTTCCTGCCGGGGGCTTTAAGCGCCTCATCCAGGGCAGGTAAAAGTTCGGTGTCATAACGGGTGTCAATCCACTGGGCTTTATGGCTAATAGAAGCAATCGCCACAATATAGTTATTGCTCTTGCCTGTATTACCCTGGGCGCTAATCCATTCGGTGTGATAGCCCGTTTTTTTAGCGACGCTAACGATATTGTCAGCAAGCTTATCGGTGGTGAAGTGGTCTGGATCGGCTTTACTTAATATCATCGGCACGGAAAGCACGGTGGCTGACGCCGGGGCAATAGCATTGCTAAAAATGAGGGAGTCCTTCGCCAGCAAGGATTCCACTGGCGTGGTATCCTGGTGAAAACCGTAGAGCTTCATATTGCTGCGACGTGCGGATTCACCCACGATAACAACATAGTTTTCGATGCCCGTTTCATGATACTGCAACGCAGGATAATTGACGCTGTGCTGGCTAATTTTCTCCGCCAGCGCGTTATCGCGATGGGCAATAATGAACTCTGCGCCGGTGTAAAATGGCGTATTGGTTAAAATCCGGGAGCTTAGCGGATAATAAACTTCAAGGTCGTGGCGTTTTTTTAGCCAATTTGCCGTCGAATACCAGCCAAAATAAACGGCAAGCAGAACGAAGCCGATAGTTTTGACGCGGGAAGAAACATGCTCGCTAGCTGCTTTGATTGCGAACCAGGTGACAATAAAGTAAGCAAACGCGGCTGGTAAACAGTGTAGGTATAAACCTGACATGCTTTTCGCTTCGGCAACGTGAGTGCCGAGAATACTCATCGCGAATACCGTGTTAAATTCGCTCTGGTAGACGCTCCAGGTACTGTAAGCAATCGCAAAATTTAACGTGAGCAGGGCGGTTAAAAAAAATGCGAGGATCTTGCCGGGAAGCGAGCGAAAGATCGCTGCGGCGCAAACCAGTAAAAGCGCATTACAAATCGCAATGCGCACTGCGAATCGTGCAGGTTGCGTTAAAAATACTGGCCATAACTGAATCAGCACGGAAACGAGCAGCAAAATTAAAAAATGGCTGCTGAGTTTTTTATTAATAATCAGGGCTGACGTTTTGGCAAAGGACATTGTTTTAACGCAAGTTTATGGGGACAAAGATGCGACAGTTTATCGCGTTTGGCCCGGTTATATGAGATAACAAAAAGTGCTTTTTACTACTTTGTTGTGGTTTTGTTGAGAATTCAATGTGTGTCCTGCGTGTAATGAAAAACAGGCAATCCCAGTTTTAAGCGCAGTGCCAGCAAGCGAGCCGTAAAGCCAAATAATAACGTGGCAATGACCACAACATCATGGCTCGAAACATAATGTTGTAAAGCAATATACAGAACGGCAGACGCAAAGGATATTCCGGCGTAAAGCTCTTTCTGGAAAACCAGTGGAATACGCTTGCAGAACATATCGCGCAGCACACCGCCGAATACGCCCGTGACCACGGCGGCAATGGTAGCGATAACAGGTCCTTCCCCCATATCGAGCGCGATTTGTGCTCCGATAATCGAGAAAACCACCAGACCTAAAGCGTCAAGGACTAAAAACAGGCGGCGAAGATGGGGCATGACGGGCGCCACTATGGTGGTTAACACGGCAGCTGTCGCCACGATAATGACGTACTCAGGGTGTTTGACCCAGCCAAGCGGATAATGTCCCAGCAGAATATCGCGTACCGAGCCGCCGCCCAGCGCGGTCGCTGTAGCAATAATGATCACGCCGAAGGTGTCCATACGGCGACGTCCGGCAGCAAGTGCGCCGGTCATGGCTTCTGCGGTGATGCCAATGAGATAAAGGATGTGAAGCAGCATATTTCCTCCGGTGTGAACGCGGGGGAGGTTAGCGATTTGTGCGCAAGATCACGATTGAGTTTTTCTAAGGCGAGTGCGTTTGCCCTATAAATTTTTATCAAATGATGTTGAATAAGCTTGATGAAAGGCGGTAGCATGCAAAATCAGGTGCCGGAATGGATTAGAAATAATAATGGGTGATGCCGTCGGCACCACCCGAAAAGGCATTACTCAATATTCTGGATCTGCTCGCGCATTTGCTCAATCAGTACTTTCAACTCAATCGCTGAATTCGTCACTTCCGCATTGATCGACTTAGACGCAAGAGTGTTCGACTCGCGGTTGAACTCCTGCATCATAAAGTCCAGACGGCGGCCTACCGCTTCCTTTTTCTTCAGAATGTTGTAGGTCTCTTTAACGTGCGCTTCCAGACGGTCCAGCTCTTCAGCGACATCAATACGTTGCGCCATCAGCACCAGCTCTTGTTCCAGACGGGTGTTTTCCAGCTGAACTTCTGCCTCTTCCAGTTTGGCGACCAGGCGCTCGCGCTGCCACTGCAGCACTTCCGGCATATGGGTGCGAACCTTAGCCACTTCCGCACTCACGCCTTCAAGGCGCTGCTCAATCATCGCTTTCAGCGCCTGACCTTCGGTTTCGCGGGCAACGATAAAGTCATCCAGCGTGCCGTCGAGGGCGGCCAGAATTTCAGCGGCAATCGCGTCCAGATCCTGCTCGCCGGCGGCCATGACGCCAGGCCAGCGCAGAATATCAACCGGGTTGATTTCGCCTTCATCGCTCTGCATTTTGACCCAGTTCGCCGCATTCACGAGCTGTTTCGCCAGTTTTTCGTTGAGGATTAGCTCGCCCTGTGCGCTGGCATCAGGCTCAAAGCGCAGGTTACATTCCACTTTACCGCGCGTCAGACGCGTACGGATACGCTCGCGAACAACAGGCTCAAGGCTGCGGAACTGCTCCGGCATACGGAAATACGTTTCCAGGTAACGCTGGTTTACCGAGCGCATTTCCCATGTAGCGCTACCCCAGCTACCCTTGATTTCACGCCGGGCGTAGGCGGTCATACTGCGGATCATAGACATTCCCGTTTTTAAAGGAGAGATGGGGGGATTATAGCTTTCGGGGGCTTCTCAGGATAGGAATAAGCGTCCTTTATCCGTATAATGCGCAGCCACATTCGTTTCAAGCCGGAGAATCCATCATGCGTCCATCAGGTCGTAGCGCCAATCAGGTGCGTCCCGTCACCCTGACCCGTAACTATACAAAACACGCTGAAGGCTCCGTGCTGGTTGAGTTTGGTGACACCAAAGTGCTGTGTACCGCATCCATCGAAGAAGGCGTTCCGCGCTTCCTGAAAGGTCAGGGCCAGGGCTGGATCACCGCCGAGTACGGCATGCTGCCGCGCGCGACCCATACCCGTAACGCTCGTGAAGCGGCAAAGGGTAAGCAGGGCGGTCGTACCATGGAAATTCAGCGTCTGATCGCGCGTGCGCTGCGCGCCGCCGTTGATCTGAAAACCCTCGGCGAATTCACGATTACCCTGGACTGCGACGTGATTCAGGCCGATGGTGGCACGCGTACGGCCTCTATTACCGGCGCCTGTGTAGCGCTGGCCGATGCTCTGAACAAGCTGGTTGCTGCCGGTAAGCTGAAAACCAATCCAATGAAAGGCATGGTTGCGGCGGTCTCCGTAGGCATCGTTAACGGTGAAGCGCTTTGCGATCTGGAATACGTTGAAGATTCCGCTGCAGAGACAGACATGAACGTGGTGATGACCGAAGACGGTCGCATCATTGAGGTGCAGGGCACGGCAGAAGGCGAGCCGTTCACCCACGAAGAGCTTCTCTCCCTGCTGGCGTTGGCCCGAGGGGGAATCGAATCCATTGTCACGACGCAGAAAGCGGCGTTAGAAAATTGATTTTAAAGGCGACCAATGAGTCGCCTTTTTTTTGCCTGTAAGACAGAAAAACCAAAGGAGCTAATCCATGAAATCGTATCAGCGCCAGTTTATTGAGTTTGCGCTTAACAAGCAGGTACTTAAGTTTGGCGAATTTACGCTGAAATCCGGGCGTAAAAGTCCTTATTTCTTCAACGCCGGGCTGTTTAATACCGGGCGCGATCTGGCACTGTTAGGCCGTTTCTATGCCGAAGCGCTGGTGGATTCCGGGATTGATTTTGACCTGCTATTTGGCCCGGCCTATAAAGGCATTCCGATTGCGACCACTACCGCGGTGGCGCTGGCGGAACATCATGATCGCGACGTGCCGTACTGCTTTAACCGCAAAGAAGCCAAAACCCACGGTGAAGGCGGGAATCTGGTCGGCAGCCCGCTGCAGGGCCGCGTCATGCTGGTGGACGACGTGATCACCGCGGGTACGGCAATCCGCGAATCAATGGAGATTATCCAGGCCAACGGTGCAACGCTGGCTGGCGTGTTGATTTCGCTGGATCGTCAGGAGCGTGGTCGCGGAGAAATTTCCGCCATTCAGGAAGTGGAGCGGGATTACAACTGCACTGTGACGTCAATAATCACCCTGAAAGATCTGATTGCGTATCTGGAAGAGAAGCCTGAGATGGCGGACCATCTGGCAGCGGTAAAAGCGTATCGCGAAGAGTTCGGGGTTTAAGTGCATTGCCCGGTGGCGTTGTGCTTACCGGGCCTACCTGTTCGTAGGCCGGATAAGGCGAAGCCGCCATCCGGCGATGGCGTTACTGTAATTGTGCCGCCACTAACGGCCAGCGGGCGTCAAAATCGTCCGTTGGACGGTATTTAAACTCGCTGCGCACAAAGCGGGAAAGCATCCCTTCACAAAACGCCAGAATCTGGCTCGCCAGCAGCGTTTCATCAATGCTGTATCCTTCACCCTCACGCATTTTCTTCTCGCGCAGCACCTGGCGCAGCTGCGCTTCAATGCGTTCGAAAAGCTGGTTAATGCGGCCCTGGAGTCTGTCCTGCTCAAACATCAGCGCGTGGCCGGTCAGGATACGGGTTAAGCCCGGATTGCGTTCACCGAAGCCCAGGATTAACAGCACTATCAGACGCAGACGCGCGGTAGTGTCTTTTTCGTCTTTCAGAATCAGGTTGATGCGCGTGATCAGGCTGTCTTCAATAAACTCGATCAGACTGTCGAACATCCGGGTCTTGCTCGGAAAATGACGGTACAGCGCCGCCTCAGACACGCCTACGGAGGCGGCCAGTTTAGCGGTGGTGATGCGTTGACTGCCATCGCTGGATTCAAGCATCAGAGCCAGAGATTGAAGTATTTCTTCGCGACGATTCCTTTTCGCGGTTTGTTTTTCTGCCATGTTACAAAATACCCCTGAAAATAAGCACTTGCCAGGCTGGCATCCACACAGCGACCGCAAACGGACGTTTGCGGTTTGTTATTGCATTATGACGCTGTGAGATACGTGTTTGTCGGGCCGTTACTTGCGCCCGGAATGGCCGAAGCCGCCTTCGCCACGGTCGGTGGCGTCAAAGTCTGCCACCAGGTTAAATTCTGCCTGTACCACCGGTACAAAGACCATCTGTGCGATACGCTCGCCCGGTTCAATGGTGAAGCTGTCCTGACCACGGTTCCAGACGGAGACCATCAGTTGACCCTGATAGTCGGAGTCGATCAGGCCCACCAGGTTACCCAGCACAACGCCGTGCTTATGGCCCAGGCCAGAACGCGGCAGGATAACCGCTGCCAGCGACGGGTCAGCAATGTGAATCGCCAGGCCAGTCGGAACCAGTGTCGTGGCACCCGGGGCCAGTTCTACGGCGTCATCGAGACAGGCGCGCAGGTCAAGACCGGCAGAGCCGGAGGTGGCATAGGTTGGCAGCGGGAATTGCTCGCCAACACGCGGGTCCAGAATCTTAACGTCGATTTTTTTCATCATAACGGGTAACGATCTCGTCGAGTAAATGTTGGCCCAGGAGTTCCTTGCGCTCAAGCGGTAAGACTTTATCTCCATCCTGCCAGAAAAGGTGCAGTGCGTTGCTGTCGCTGTTAAATCCTTGTGTGGCCAGCGATACGTCGTTCGCGCAAATCAAATCGAGGTTTTTGCGGGTACGTTTTTGCCGGGCATATTCTTCCACATTATTCGTTTCTGCGGCAAACCCAACAACGTATGGACGGTGGCTTTTTAGTGCGGCGACACCGGCAACAATGTCCGGGTTTTTCACCATTTTTAGTGTTAATTCATCGCCTTGCTTTTTAATTTTAGCCTCGGCGATCGTCTCAGCACGATAGTCTGCAACGGCCGCACAGCCGATAAAAATCTGCTGGCTTTGCGCATGTGCCTGCACGGCGGCTTCCATCTCCAGCGCGGTGGTAACGTCAATTCGCTTCACACACGCAGGGGTAGGCAGAGAGACCGGGCCGCTCACCAGCGTGACGTTCGCACCGCGCTTCGCGGCGGCGGCGGCAATCGCAAAGCCCATTTTGCCGGAACTGTGGTTGGTGATGTAGCGCACCGGATCCAGCGGCTCGCGCGTGGGGCCCGCGGTTATCATGATGTTGAGATGTTGCAGATCGTTGACAGGCGAAAAGTGGGCCGCGGCCATATCAACAATCGTCAGCGGATCAAGCATGCGGCCCGGGCCAACATCGCCGCAGGCCTGGCTACCGCTGTCCGGACCCCAGATAAGCAGGCCGCGTGAGGCCAGGGTCTCAAGATTGTGCTGCGTAGCCGCGTTACGGTACATCTGCTGGTTCATGGCAGGCACGACGGCAACAGGCGCAGGTGTGGCCAGACAAATGGTGGAGACCAGGTCGTTTGCCATACCGGCCGCTACCCGGGCGATTAAATCAGCCGTGGCGGGGGCGAGGATAACCAGGTCTGCCCATTTCCCAAGCTCAATATGGCCCATCGCGGCTTCGGCGGCCGGATCGAGCAGGCTGTCAGATACCGGGTATCCTGAAACGGCCTGCAGGCTCAGAGGAGTGATAAAGGCTTTACCGCCTTCGGTTATCGCGACCCGTACATCTGCCCCGCGCTCGCGCAGACGACGCACCAGCTCCGGCGCTTTGTAGGCAGCAATACCGCCGCTCACGCCAAGAACGATTTTTTTACCGGCCAGGCTCATCATGATTCTTTCCTGTTGGGGTTCACCAGAGAGCGGGCATTTTATCACAATCCCCAAAACGGGGTGATTTTGTCCTTCGACCACTTTGCGAGGCGCTACGCAAGAACGCAACGTGGTCGTCGAGTGCCTGACTGGCCTGTGGCAGCATGCGGTTAAAAAAGGGAGAAAGAGCATGGAAGAAGAGGATGAGCCGCTGCTGCCGCGCGAAAAACTGCTGCGCTATGACGTCACCCTGTTAAAAGATGATGAACTGCTGGCGCTCTTTTTACGTACCGGAACGCCCGGTAAAACGGTATTTACGCTGGCAAAAGAGCTGATCGTACATTTCGGTTCTCTGCACGGTTTGCTGACCGCCGAACTGGCGCAGTTTAAGCACGTAGAAGGGATCGGTGTGGCGAAATATGCCCAGTTGCGGGCCATTGCTGAACTTGCCCGCCGTTTTTACAATGTCCGCATGGAGAAGGACGATCCGATCCTGACGCCAGCGATGACGCGTGAATATCTGCAAAGCCAGTTAACCGATATCGAGCGCGAGATCTTTATGGTGATCTTTGTCGATAACAGAAACCGGGTACTGAAACATAGCTGCCTCTTTGCCGGTACGTTAAGCCACGTTGAGGTGCATCCGCGAGAAATTGTGCGGGAAGCGATAAAAGTGAATGCAGCGGGCGTGATCCTCGCGCATAATCACCCCTCAGGCTGTGCAGAACCGAGCAGAGCGGACAAAGAAATCACCGAGCGCATTATCAAATGCTGTCAATTCATGGACATTCGTGTGCTGGACCATCTGATAATTGGCCGCGGAGAGTACATTTCTTTTGCAGAACATGGCTGGATTTAGGCTATTTCTCGCGATCCATCGGGATCTTTGTCTGTTCGGGACTTGAGCACACCGCCGAGTCAGCGTATACTACGCCACCTTTGAGAATCTCGGGTTTGGCATTTGGGCCTGGCAATCGAGAGTTCACTTAGAACTATGCGATGACCGGGCTGTAAAGCCTGACGAGGCGCCGATACCCCATACGAAGCTCGAGCTAATTTGATTTTTGGAGAATAGACATGTCCCGAGTCTGCCAAGTTACTGGCAAGCGTCCGGTGACCGGTAACAACCGTTCCCACGCACTGAACGCGACTAAACGCCGTTTCCTGCCGAACCTGCACTCTCACCGTTTCTGGGTTGAGAGCGAGAAGCGTTTTGTCACCCTGCGCGTATCTGCTAAAGGTATGCGTGTAATCGATAAGAAAGGCATCGATACAGTTCTGTCTGAACTGCGTGCCCGTGGCGAAAAGTACTAAGTACTTAAAGAGGAAATAAATCATGGCTAAAGGTATTCGCGAGAAAATCAAGCTGGTTTCTTCTGCTGGTACAGGTCACTTCTACACCACCACGAAGAACAAACGTACTAAGCCGGAAAAACTGGAACTGAAAAAATTCGATCCAGTTGTACGCCAGCACGTACTGTACAAAGAAGCTAAAATCAAATAATTTTAGTCTCCTTGTATCGAAAAACCCCGCAACTGCGGGGTTTTTTGCATTCTGTATCTCAACGGAGGAACCATGCCTGAATTACCTGAGGTAGAAACCAGCCGTCGCGGCATTGAGCCCCATCTGGTGGGCGCGACGATTCTTCACGCGGTTGTCCGTAACGGGCGTCTGCGCTGGCCGGTGTCCGATGAGATCCATGCCCTGAGCGATAAACCCGTCCTTAGCGTGCAGCGCCGCGCGAAATACCTGCTGCTGGAGCTGCCCGACGGCTGGATCATTATCCACCTGGGGATGTCCGGGAGCCTGCGCGTTCTTACCGAAGAACTGCCTGCGGAAAAGCACGACCACGTGGATCTGGTGATGAGCAACGGCAAAGTGCTGCGTTACACCGATCCACGGCGCTTTGGCGCGTGGCTGTGGACGAAGGAGCTGGAAGGGCATAACGTGCTGGCGCATCTGGGCCCGGAGCCGCTCTCAGACGCGTTTAACGCGGAATACCTCAAGGCGAAGTGCGCGAAGAAGAAAAGCCCGATTAAGCCCTGGCTGATGGATAACAAGCTGGTGGTCGGCGTGGGGAATATCTACGCCAGCGAATCGCTGTTTGCGGCCGGGATCCACCCCGATCGGCTGGCCTCGTCGCTGTCGGCGCAGGAGTGCGAGCTGCTGGTTCGGGTGATTAAAGCCGTATTGCTGCGCTCGATTGAGCAGGGGGGGACAACGCTGAAGGACTTCCTGCAAAGTGACGGCAAGCCGGGCTATTTTGCCCAGGAGCTGCAGGTGTATGGCCGTAAGGGCGAACCGTGCAGAGTCTGCGGCACACCCATTATTGCCACGAAGCACGCCCAGCGCGCCACGTTCTACTGCCGTCAGTGCCAGAAATAGGGCTACTTTAGCTTTTCCATCAACGCCTGGTGGACGTTAACCGGCAGGAAATGGGTAACGTCCCCGTGATGGCGCGCCACCTCTTTCACCAGCGTGGACGAGATAAACGACCACTCTTTGGAGGGCATCAGGAATACGCTCTCCAGCTCCGGCATCAGGTGGCGGTTCATGTGCGCCAGCTGCATCTCATATTCGAAGTCTGCCACCGCGCGTAAACCGCGGATCAGAATGTTCGCCTGCTGGGCCCGGGCGAAGTTCGCCATCAGGTCGCTGAATCCGACAACCTCAACATTCGGCAGGTGCGAAATGGCATCGGTGGCGAGCTGCACGCGCTCGTGGAGGTCAAACATCGGCTTTTTGCTGGGGCTGGCGGCAATCGCCAGGATCACCTTGTCGAACATGCACGCCGCACGGGTGATGATATCAAGATGACCATTGGTGATCGGATCGAAGGTACCCGGATAAATCGCTTTTGTGCTCATGACTCACGTTTTCTCTGAGTAGCCGCGGCAGAGCGCCCACAGCTCGGTGTATTTGTTAAAAGTATACTGGGCATTGACTACCGCGAGTAACCAGCCCTGCTTACCGTCCAGCACGCCACCACGCAGCAGCAGCGTTTTCAGGAACGCGCCCAGCGTGTGGGTGAAGATTCCGGTCAGCGAGGCCTTCTTGCCGCGCTGGTGACGCTCCCGCGCCCATGCGGTGGCATAGTTGAGCTGTTTGCGCTGGAAGCTTGCGAAATCGCGGCAGGTCAGGTGCAGCAAATCGCCCGTCAGGGGGATGATCTGGGCGTTGTCGCAGGCCAGAGATTCATGCACCAGATTGTCGTTGTACTGATACCGCTCGCGCTCGTAGAGGCGCGTCACGCGGTCAGGATACCAGCCGCTGTGGCGCATAAAACGGCCAAGGAAGTAGTTGCGGCGGGCAATGCTGTATACAGCACCAGGCTGAGGTGAGGAAAGCACCGCCTGAATGGCCTGCTGAAGCTCCGGCGTGATGCGCTCGTCAGTATCGAGCATCAGGACATAATCTCCGGTGGCAAACCTCTGCGCGCGCTGGCGCTGGAGGCCATAGCCTTGCCAGTCAGTATCGATAAAGACTTTTGCGCCCGCTGCCCGGGCAACGTCCACCGTGTTGTCCGTACTTCCGGAATCAAGAATGACTATCTCATCAGCCCAGGCTACCGACGCCAGGCAGTCCGGAAGCAGGTCGGCGGCGTTTTTGGCGATCATCACGACCGACAGACGCGTTGACATCAGTGGCTCCGCTGGGGCAGGTAAGGTTGCAGAAGTTGCAGCAGACGGGTCAGGGCACCCTGGTTCTGGTGCAGCACTTCGACCGCATGTCGCCCGTACCACAGGCGATAATCTTCGTCAGTCAGAAGGGTTGAGACCTCTTTGACTACCGAATCCGCATCGGTCACGGTAATTAAACCATCGGCCTGCTGTAATTTCGCGCAGATATCTTTGAAGTTAAATGTGTGCGGCCCCATCAGCACCGGAATCGCGTGGGCTGCCGGCTCGAGCGGGTTATGGCCGCCGCGCTCCACCAGGCTGCCGCCGACAAACGCGAGGTCAGCAATGCCGTAGAGCAGCATCAGTTCGCCCATCGTATCGCCAATCACCACCTGGGTGCTGCCAGACGGGATCTCCCCGCTGCTGCGCAGCGTGAAGCTGAAACCGGCTTTTTGCACCATTTCACGGGCATCTTTAAAACGCTCCGGATGGCGGGGCACGAGGATCAGCAGTAAATCCGGGAAGCTTTCCAGCAGCTTGCGGTGCGCCTGCAGGATAATCTCTTCTTCACCGTCATGGGTACTGGTCGCAATCCAGACCTGACGACGCGGGGCCCACTGGCGGCGAAGCGTGATGGCGCGGGCGGCGAGTTCAGGGGTAACCGAAATATCAAATTTCAGGCTGCCCGTCACCGCAAGCTGGTTGCGTTTGAGGCCCAGAGAGATAAAGCGTGCCGCATCTTCTTCATTCTGCGCGGCAATCAGGGTGATCTTGCTCAGCAGGCGGCGCATAAATTTACCCAGCTTGCCGTAACCTTTCGCCGAGCGCTCTGACAGGCGCGCGTTGGCAATCACCAGCGGAATTTTACGGGCATGCAGGGCGGAAATCATGTTTGGCCACAGTTCGGTTTCCATCACAATCACCAGCTTCGGGCGAACGGTATTCAGGAAACGATTCATGGCGCAGGGGAGATCGTAAGGGAGATAGACGTGATGAACGTCTTTGCCGAAAGCGGATAACGCGCGCTCCGAGCCGGTTGGCGTCATCGTCGTGACGGTGATCGGCAGCGACGGGTAGCGGTGACGCAGGGCGCGAACCAGCGGGATTGCCGCCAGCGTTTCACCGACAGAAACGGAATGCAGCAAAATACCGTCCGGCGCGACTTTATTGCGGCAGAAGCCATAGCGTTCAGCCCAGCGTTTACGATACGCAGGCGCTTTACGGCTACGAAGCAACAGTCTCAGCCACACCAGTGGCTGAATGATGTAGAGCAGAGCGGTATACAACAATTCCAAGCGATTATCCGTTTTTTTAGTTTCGGCGGGCAAATTCTAAGCATTTGAGCCGTCTAAAGCTATCTCTTTGGTGTTTTAAGACACCCATTTGGCTGCGTTACGCTCATTCGCCTGAAAAAAAACGGGCAATTTCTTGCCCGTTTCTTGTCTCACCGTTTAGCGCTCCGCTTCGGGGAGGGCGTTCAGATGGTAGGTTACGCGCTCCGAAAGCCCGCGAATGTCACCGCCAGTGATAAAGAAGCTGTCATCTTTTTGATTTGGATTACTGACGTCGTAGCCCAGCATCTTGTTGATGAGCGTTGCCACCTGATAATGGTTGAGCGGCATCTGCGGGCTGATCTCCTTCATGGCGTAAGCTGGATCGTTGCTGAAGTAGAGGAACGGTACCTGAGCAATTGGCATTTCTACAACCGAGTGGCCAAACAGACCGTTATCGCCCACGCGTTCCCCGTGATCGGAGGTGATAAACACCAGCACCGGCAGTTTGGATTTTGCCAGCGCGGTGCGAATCGCGGACGCGAGTTCTTTGTCATACAGGCGGACCGCATCGTCATACTCATTTTTCTTCTGCGCCACATCATCACTCAGACGCGGCGTAGAGAACTTCGCGAAGCCCTGCGGGATATTACGCTCGTACGGGATATGTGGAGCACGGCTGTTGAGCACCATCAGGAACGGTTTGTTCCAGTCCAGGGTTGCTTTCTCAACGGATGGCGTCAGAACAACGTCTGCGCCGACATCTGGTGCCGGGCGGATCTGGGTATCTTCCCACAGATCGATATCATGGATGCCAATCCAGTTGCTCAGCCCTTCCAGCCCCTGGGCGGAGATAAAGGCGGTCTGATAACCCTGTTTCTTCGCGTTGGCGAAGATATTGGTGGATTTCGATTTATAGGCCCCGTAGTTATCCGGCTCGCGCAGATTATTCACCAGCATCGGGATGGCCACGCGGGTGGACACGGCGTTGGAGACAATCAGGCGGCCCTTACCTTGATACTGCTGGAGCAGCGCTTTCAGCTCAGGCGTGGTATCGCGTTCGTAGCCCAGAGCGCTGACGTGGTGCGGATTAAGGCTTTCACCTATCGCCAGAATAATCGAATATTTACCCGCGCGCGTATCCTTAACAGGTTTGACCTGGTAGGGATCGTAGTGGGTCAGATTCTGGTTTTCGCCTGACATCGCTTCCGGGATCAGGCGTATGGCGCTGAAGCTCATTGCAGACAGGCCGTTACGCAGCAGGGAGTGGCGCAGGTCCGGGTTGAACTTGTACATCTGCCCGTCGATCGCTTTGTAGAACTGACCGACAAACATCACGACAATCGCAAGCAGGCAAGGAAGCGCAATCCATTTGTGCCAAAGCGGCGCCAGACGACGCGCAAAGACCAGCGCAAACACGACCGCCACAATCATGATGGCGAAGTAGATGCCCAGTGAACCCAGGCTGTCGGTGATCCCACTGGCAATGTCTTTCGTTTCCACGAACGCCAGCCAGACTTCGCTCGGGCCATAGAACTGACCGTAGAACTGGTAGTACACCGCTTCCGAAATCTGAACGATAAACGTGACGGCCAGCAGCAGGCGAGTCAGGAAGAAACGCGCGCTGGCTGCGGCAAGCAGGGAAATGATCAGATACAGCGAGATATCACCGGACTTCGGCTGGTAGACGTGATCTTTCAGCAGAATGATGATTTCTGAAAGCGAGAACAGCAGCAGGAATGCCAGCGTCAACCCCAGGGTGCGCAACAGATTGCTGCGCGGGGTGAACGAAGAGTGTGTCGTTGTTTTGAACATGGAAGGACTCTATTCCGATCAGAACTTTTTAGTCAGCGGGCGAATGGCTTTACCAAAACCAAAGCGCAGTGCGCGAACTACCGTAGGACGATTGTGCAATCCTTTACGCCAGATATCCTCAAACAGGGCATACCAGCGTGCAGCGACCGCTTCGCGGGAATAGACCTGTAGGCGTTTTTCACCCTGTTCGCGCATCTGACGATACAGTTCAGGGGAGTTTTTCAGACGCATGATGGCATTGAAGGCTTCATCAGGGTTTTTGGCGATCAGGTAGTCCAGCTCGCTTTCGCGGATCGCGCGATAAGACGGCTCGTCATCGCAGACCATCACCGTTTTCCCCAGCCAGTTGTTAATGAGCTTACTGGCAGGCTTACGCGCCAGTTTGTGATCGTGTGATTTGCGGAAGCTGATGCACACGTCCACGTCCTGGTAGTTTGTCCAGTTATCGAACGAGATGCGGAGCTCAATACCTTGTTCGGCAAGACGTTGCTTAAAATTCCCTTCGCGGTATTCGTCCGGGAAACTGTCTACACGGCCGAAGAATGCGACGGTTTTGATTGTCTCGTCGGTGCGTTCGCGTGGTTTTACGCCCGGCTGTGGCCAGTAGGGGACGAAAATACGATTGCTATGGTTGTCTACTTCCGGATTCTGGTCGACGACAACATCGGCGCCAATCACGGGAGGGCGGTCCGCACGCGCGACCACGGTGAAGCCACGCCACGGCTTCACGCGGGAACCAAAGTCGTCGTTATGCATCAGGTTAATGGCATCTGGCCTGCATTCAGAGCCAAACGAACACTCGATTGCGTCACCATAATAGTGCTTTAGCGCCAGGGTAGTCTGGAACGTCCAGCCACCGCGGCCGCCACAATAAAATCGCTCCGGAATATCGTCAGGATTGACCTGGTTATCCAGGAGAGTCTGGAAATCTGCGTAGTTTTTAGCGATGAAATCCGCGCGGGAAACCGCGTGTAATTTAAGTTTGCTCATAATTTCCGTTAGCCAAGAATTTTTTTAAGACGGAAGTAGCGACGTCCCAGACGCCACCGTTGGCGGAAGCCGCGCGCATTTTGCCAAATCAGAGTCCAGATACCGCGATCGAAAAGCTCACGGGTGATCTCGCGTTTTTTGGCCATATCTTCAATGTTGTTAATGCTATGCAGGATCCCCAGACCCTCTTTGGCGATCTGCCAGCGGCAGGCGGGCACGCGTTTCACCTGTTCCGGATAGCGTTTGTTGATGGCGTCCAGCATCTCCAGAATCTTCATATAATGGCGCGAAGAGCGCATGCGCGTGTCGTCCGTGCCTGGCGTATGGGAAACGGAAGCGGAGTGGATCAGGTAGTCGTAATAGGTCTCATCAATATACTGCACGCGTCTGGCGGTGAGCAGCACTTCCGTAGTCCAGGGGATGTCCTGATGGCGCAGACCCTGTTCAAAGCTGAAGCCCTGCTCTTTGATAAAGGCATGGCGATAGATGTTCAGCCACGTCACGTGCAGGAACTTGCGCGATTCGAGCGCCATCTGCAGCCAGGTCGGGCCGTCCAGCACGTCGGTTGACGCAAGTTTATCTGAAGGGAAAATCTTCTTCGACGGGCGTCCGTCGTCATAAATGTAGGTACCGTTGCAGGTCGCGACGTCCAACTGCCCGGCGAGTGCAATCTCCAGCAGGCGCGGATACATGCCCGGATAGATGACATCATCAATATCCGGGAACGCGATGTAATCGCCCGTTGCTGCGGCCAGACCGGTATTACGGGCCGCAGAGACACCCCCATTAGGCTGGTCGATGACATTAAAATGACTGAATTCACTGGCGTAGCGGGCGATGATATCTGCAGAGCCGTCAGTAGAGCCGTCATTAACAATAACAAGTTCCAGGCTGTGCAGATTCTGTTTCTTTATGCTGTCAAAAAAAGCGCTCAGGAAATTCTCGCCATTATAGACGGCGACAACGAGGCTTAATTGAGGCGTTCCAGACATGCTTACTCCGTAATTTAACGCGGTGAGATGCGGCTAACGAGCGATACAGCAACGTGCAATGGCTTTTCGACAGCCGGCAGGCAAAAGAGTTCTGATAGGTAACGTTGCGCCGATGCGTATTGTCAACGGCGCTATGTATACGCAATCAGGAGGTTGTTTCTGTTCGTTTAGCGGGCCGTAACGCGCACATTCCCACAAGCAACCCGGTTAACAGCATATATTGTTCCAGGTAGTGATCTTTCAGATTGTGGTCAACCATGGTTCGGGAGAAGAAACCAACCGTAAACAGCAGCAGGAACATGCCCGCCATCATATTGCCATGGCGGAACTCGCGCCAGCCGATGTACCAGCAGCCTGCCAGCAGAATCAGCCAGCCTGCAATGCCCGCGATGCCGTTCTGGATACCAAACTCAATCAGGCCGTAGTGGCTGTGCGGAATATCAATGCGATTGTCCTGCGTGTCGCGACGCAGCACATAGCGGAAGGCCTCTTTGCGAGGCCCCATTCCCGCAGGATGTTCGCCCACCAGTTTCCAGCCCTGATGGAAGAAGCTCGCGCGACAGCCGTTGGAGTGGTTCATTGGACGACCGAGATCGTTAGTCGGTACTGTGCCGTTGGTTTTGTTATAGCAAAAACTGGTGAAAGGCGCGTTCCAGCCGGTTACGGCATCATCTTCCAGACTTTGCCAGCGCGGATCGGTTTTCCAGGAGGCATAGCCCAGAAGCGCAGAAGCGATAGTAATGCCCAAAAGAATGCCACCGGTGAGCAACACCCGGCTGCGACGCATGCTATGCAGGCTAAGCAGAATGAAGGTGGAGAACAGGCTGCCAACCAGGCCGATCGTTCCCCAGCGGGTATCGACTAACGCAGTGCAGACAAGGTTACACAACAGCATAAAGGCGAGGAACGGTGTCTTCAGGCGTAAGAAACGCTGATGAAGCAGGCCGCGCGCAAGCAGTTCGGCGAGCAGGAAACCGGTGATCATATTGACCTGGAAGCTCATGCGCGTGCGGTTATAAACAATCCGCGTTTCGCCCCAGTGGATCACGCCGTCTCGCCAGTAAAGCCAGACGGTATCAAGGAGGTGGATACAGACGACACCCCAGAAAAAAAGGACGACGAGAGTAAAGAACCGGGCTGCCGATAACGAGGGGAAGCGCTCCTGAATCACCGGTAATAACACCAGGCCCGCACAGAAAAGCAATACCGGACGTAACCACTGTCCATCCCAGGTCGACACCATTTCTTTAATATCTGGCGCGACAAAAAAGCCGTTAATCAGGATAAAGAAGGTTAATGCCCACAGCACAATAAGCACGAACTTAATTTTGTTTAAGTCCAGCGCTTTTCTCGCCACTGAAGAGCTAAAGAAAAGACCGAGCGCCACCACAATATTAGGATAAATCAGTCCATTACGATGAAAAGGTAGCTGATCGTTTGGGATTGGCCAGATAAAACATAAAGCCAGTACAGACAGTACTAAAAGACCTGTCAGGATGTTACGAGTATTTGTCATAATTTTGGTACTGGTAAAGGATCTCGGCGTTAATACCGGTTAGTTAACAATGCCATATGCAGATTCCACTGATTTTGAGTGGAATAAAAGCCTGAGAAAATTACCACAGAAGCCATTACTACAGAAGGACAATGTTTGTAAGCAAGATTAATCCGCCTGTGCATTATCGTAATACCCACGTATATAATCGGCGGCCTGGACAGCGGTTTCAGCTAAACGACAGGAAATATATGCATATTGTTCACACTGAAGCAGACGGCGGCAAAGGCGGGCAGCCTCTGCGCATTATCAACGAATCGCTTGGGATGATTCAGCGTGGCCATCAGGTGACTCTCCTTTGTCCGGAAACTGCGCCGCTCCACGCGCTGGCACGCAATGCCGGTCTGACGGTGGTCACGATGCCGTTGAAGCGTAAGAACCTTAAAAACCTGCAGGTGCTGCGTCGCTGGATGAAGGATAACCGTCACTCGATTGACGTCATCAACAGCCATAACTCTGCCGATACCTGGCTGGTGGCGCTGGCGAATCTGACGCTGTCCAACCCTGTACCACTGGTGAGAACCCGTCATGCGTCCGGCGTACCGCGCAACAACTGGACGACCCGCTGGCTCTTCCGCACGGCCTGCGCGCATATCGTGACCACCGGCGAGGCGCTGCGCCATCAGGTGGCAAATATTGGCGTGCCGATGTCTCAGAGTACGTCGGTGCCAAGCGGTGTCGATACGCAGCGTTTCCATCCGGGAGATAAGCACCAGGCCCGGGTTCATTGTGGTTTGTCGCAGGACGATTTCTGGCTGGGCGTGGTATCGCATTTGCGCCCGAACAAAGGCCATAGCGTACTGCTGCGCGCCCTGGCGAAAATCGCCAATCCACACATCAAGCTGGCGATTGTCGGTGAAGGTCCGCACAAAGCGACGCTGGAACAGGAAATCACCGCCCTGGGGTTACAGCAGCGCGTGGTCATGGCGGGACATCAATCCGATCCGGAACGCTGGTTCCCGGCCTTTGATATTGCGCTCAGCCCTTCGCACGATATGGAAGGTGTTCCGCAGGGCGTGCTGCAATCGTTAGCCACCCGTATTGCCACCATTGCGACGGATGCGGGTGGAACGGGAGATGCGGTGATTAACGGGCAGACGGGAGTGCTGGTCGCGCAGCGCGACGAAAACGCGCTGCACGATGCCATAATGAAACTCTATGACGACTCAGCCCTTCGCGAGACGCTCGCGCAACAGGGATATGACTACCTGCGCACGCACTTTACCCGCGAATGTATGCTGGACGCGATGGAGAAAGTCTTCTCCGATGCCGCTCAGCGCAGCAAATCGCGATAAAGCGCCTGTAGCTCTTTCGCCATTCTGTCCAGGGTGAAGGGCTCGGCGGTTGCACGCGCAGCGGCGGAGTAATCGACACCCTGTTCACGGCCTTTCAGCCACAGCGAGATGGCCTGCTGGTAGCCTTCGCTGTCCAGCGCATCGCGCACCCAGCCGTTTTGACCCTCGGTTATCCACTCCGCCGCGCCGCAGCCGTGGCTGGTAAGCAGCGGCAAACCACAGGCCAGCGCTTCCACGCAGACGTTCGGGAAGGGATCGTAGAGCGTCGGCAGGATAAGGGCATCCGCCGTGCCATAGACTTCACGCACGTTGGCAACGGGGCCCAGGAACTTCACTCGTGAGGAAATCCCCAGCGCCTGCGCCAGCTTTTCGAACTTCCGCGCATGTTTATCGCGGCCGGCAATCAGCAGCCAGACGTCAGGATGCGCCACAATGGCGCGCAGCGCGGTGGCGACGCCTTTGCGGCTGAAGCCTGACCCAACATACGCCAGCACCGGTGCGTCAGGAGGAATACCCAGAGCATCACGCTGCGAAAGGGCGCGGACCTCAGGGCTAAACTGAACGGTGTCCACGCCGTTGTAGATCACCGTCAGCTTGTCGTCCGGCAGCCCGAAGCGACGCACGATATCATCGCGCACCATCTTCGAATTACAGATCACCTTGCGCAGCTGCGGATGGGTAAACATCTGCGCCTCGGCCTGCAGAATGTAGCGGTGATAGCGGCTCAGAGATTGCGCCCAGCGCGCCAGCGGCGACAGAATGCGGCCATATTGCTCAAGCCAGGTGGCGTGAACACCGTCGCCCGCCCGGAAGATGGTGGCTCCCGGTATGCGTTCGTGGCTTTGCACAATATCAAACTGCGCAAAATGCGCGGCGGCTTCGAGGGCAAAACCGGATTCACGCGCGATGCGATTGCGAAACGGCGGATTGACCGTCAGCGTTTTCCAGCCTGCGGCATCCTCCCACTGGCGAGCAATTAGCGTGACATCAAGCGACGTATCCTGCGCCAGCACGTTCAGCGCACGTGAGACAAAACGCTCTGCGCCACCGTTGGGGTTGTAGGTCTGTCGGACAATAGCCAGCTTCATGCAGGTGTTTCCGTTTCCAGAAGCATCGTATCAATGGCGCTCAGCACCTGCTGTGGGGTGATGGCCGTGATGCAGTCAGAGACACCGCTGTCTCCGCAGCCCGCTTTGCCGCAAGGCTGGCAGGTAAACCCGGCAACGATTACGCGATAGTTCACCCCCCACGGCGCCCATTTGATGGCGCCGGTAGGGCCAAAGATGGCGACGGTTGGCGTACCGACGGCGCTCGCAAGATGCATTGGCATGGAATCCACGCCGAAGTACACCCGGGCGTGCTTCATGAGCGCGCCCAGCTCTTTCAGGTTCAGCTGACCGCTTAAATCAAAGACCGGCTGGGTGAGGGCTGCGCGCAGCGCATCCATATAGGCCTTCTCTTCTTTTGACGGTGCGGCGGAGAGGACGATCGGCAGGCCGCGCGCCGCCAGGTTATCAATGGTCGCTGCCAGCTTTTTGATATCCCAGGCCTTAAACATCCAGCGCGAGGTCGGGTGAACCAGAATGTAGGATTTACTCGTGAGCCCAAACCCGGCCAGTTTTTCGGCCACAGAGGCTTCTGCCGCGTCACCGGGCACAAAAAGCGTATGTTTGTCTTCATCGGACTGCGGATGAATGCCGATCCGGCGCAGGGCATCCAGATTAACCTCCACCATATGACGGCTGTTGTCCTGAATCGCCGGATAGAGCGTGGTGAACGATTTCACCCAACGGCGACGCGCCAGGCCACCGCGCTTATCCGGCTTAAAGCCGACGGAGACGCGCGGTTTCAGGCGACGCGCCAGGCGCGCGCCGTGCCAGTGTTCGGTCAGGTTAATCAGCACGTCATACTGACGGCCTTTCAGGGTGTTCAGCAGGGCGCGGTAGAGGCGGAATTGTTCAAACCAGCCCTTCTTGCGCCAGTTGCGCCCAATAGTGTGCACCTGGTCGATATGCGGGTGGCTGGTCAGCATCGCCTGGGTATCGTCATAAACCAGCGCATCGACTTCCACGTTCGGCCAGTTCTTTTTCAGCACGGTAAAAACCGGCGAGGTAAGCAAAACGTCACCGTGGTGACGAAGCTTAATAATCAGCACGCGCTTTGGCGGGCGCTCCGCTGAGAAAAAATCAGACATAGGCTCTCTCTGCTGCCAGCAAAGGCTCTAATTGCGCAAATACCGCAGCGGCGCTGAGATCGCTCAGCTGCGATGAGTGTTCCGGGCGGCAGATATATTGATTTTTTCCATAGCCGCCGATCAGGCCCGGGTCCGTTGGGCCGTAAAGCGTAATATTAGGTCGATCCAGCGCCGCCGTCAGGTGGCTGAGACCGGTATCCACGGAGACCACAGCCGTCGCGCCTGCCAGCGCCTGAGCGACGCCATCCAGCTTCATGCGCGGCAGAACGTCCACATAATCAAACCCTGCCGCCAGGCGTTTGGCGCGCGCCTCTTCGTGCGGTGCACCCCACGGGAGTTTGATACGCAGCCCCGCGTTTGCCAGCAGGCCGATCAGTTCGCGCCAGTGCGCTTCCGGCCAGTGCTTGTCGTCGCGGGTCGTTGCATGAAGGAAAATCAGGTAGGGTGCGTCTGTTTGTTGCGAACCGTGCAAAAAATGCTGCGAAATGGCGTAATCGCCCTGCGTTTCCGGCTTTGCATAGCCAAGACTCTTTGCAAATAGCTCGCGGGTACGTTCCACCGCGTGCTGCTGCTTCGCGATGTGATGGCGGCGGTTATAAAACAGGCTCGCCAGCGGTTCGCGGGCGGTTTGCCAGTCCATGCCGTGCTTTACGCCGCGCGCCAGTCGCGTCACCAGCGCGGCGCTTTTGACCAGCCCCTGTGCGTCGATGATGGCATCATAACGCTGCGCCTGTACCGCCTCGCGGAAGGTTTTGCGTTCGGCTTTAATCGGGGCAGAGAACCACGCTTTCCGCCAGCGGCGAATCGCCACCGGGATCACGCGGTCACCCGCTTCATGCCAGGTGGGGATCTGCGCGAAGCCCTCTTCCACCACCCAGTCAAAACGAATGCCCGGTACGGCCTGCATGGCGTCCGTCAGTGACGGCAGCGTGTGCAGAACATCGCCCATCGACGAGGTTTTAACGATCAGTACCCGCATTCGTTATCCTTCTTCGCTCAACAGCAGTTCGTTAAGCTCTTCAAGAACGCGCTGCGGGGTAATGTCGATCAGGCTCTGATGATAACCTTCAGCGGCATCGCCTTTGCGCACCTTGTGGTAGCCGGTGATCAGGCGAATAACGCGCGCTTTATGGGAAAGCGGAGGCGTAAAGTCCGGGCTGCTTGGCCCATACAGTGCCACCAGCGGACGGTTGAGCGCAGCGGCGACGTGCATCAGGCCTGAATCGTTGGTAACCACAGCGTGGCAGGCAGCAATCAGGATAACCGCCTGCTCAAGCTGCGTTTCTCCCGCCAGGTTGCGGCACCAGGCCTGCTGTTCATTACTGAGCGTCGCGAGAATTTCGTTGCCCGCCTCGTGGTCTTTTGCCGAACCGAACAGGACAATCTGGTAGCCTTCGTCGATCAGCTGTTTCGCCAGCTCTGCATAGTGGTAGTGCGGCCAGCGTTTTGCCGGGCCGAACTCGGCGCCAGGGCAGAAGCCAATCATCGGACGTTCAGCCGAAAGGCCAAACGCGCTGCAGGTCTGGGATTTTTCACCGTCGTTAACCTGAAGCTGGGGCCAGAGCAGCGGCTGCGGCAGGTCTTTCGCGCTGCGCATCACGCCTTTGTCATAGGCCAGCGCCACGTAGCGCTCCACCATTAATGGCCAAGCCGCTTTATCCAGCATGCGCGCATCGTTCAGCAGGCCGTAGCGCATTTCGCCGCGCCAGCCGGTGCGATGCGGAATGCCCGCAAAGAAGGGCACCAGGGCAGATTTAAAGGAGTTGGGCAGAACATAAGCGCGGTCATACCGCTTCTCGCGCAGGCTATGGCCGAGCTTGCGGCGTTCGCCAATTTCCAGCGCCCCGTGGCCGAGCGGCATCGGGATAGCTTCATTCACTTCCGGCATACGCGATAGCAGCGGACGGCACCATGCGGGTGCCATCACGTCGATTATCGCCTGGGGATAGCGCGCCTTGAGCGTGCGATAGAGACTTTGCGACATCATCATGTCGCCCACCCATGACGGGCCGATCACCAGAATCTTCATACTTACGCGTCGCGGTTCAGCCAGGCCATATACTCCGTTACGCCTTCGGCAACGGTTTTGAACGGTTTGTCATAACCCGCTGCGCGCAGGTTAGTCAGGTCAGCCTGGGTGAACGCCTGATAGCGGCCTTTCAGCTTGTCCGGGAACGGAATGTACTCGATGCTGCCTTTTTTGTGGTACGCCAGCGTGGCGTCAGCCACCGCCTGGAAGGACTCTGCACGGCCAGTACCCAGGTTGAAGATGCCGGACACGCCGTTTTCCCAGAACCACAGGTTTACGGCCGCCACGTCGCCCACGTAAACGAAGTCGCGCTTAAAGCCGTCGCTGCCTTCGAAGAGTTTTGGACTTTCACCGTTATTCAGCTGGGTGTTCAGGTGGAACGCCACGCTTGCCATGCTGCCTTTGTGGCCTTCGCGCGGTCCGTAGACGTTGAAGTAGCGGAAGCCGACGATCTGCGAGTTCGCTTCTGGCAGAACCTGACGCACATATTCGTCGAACAGGAATTTGGAGTAGCCGTAGACGTTCAGCGGCTGCTCATATTCGCGGGACTCGATGAAGTCCGAGGTGCGCCCGCCGTAAGTGGCGGCAGAAGAGGCATACAGGAACGGAATTTCACGCTCCAGGCAGTAATGCAGGATCTCTTTGGAATACTGATAGTTGTTTTCCATCATGTACTTGCCGTCCCACTCGGTGGTGGAAGAACACGCACCTTCGTGGAAGATGGCTTCGATCTCGCCGAACTCTTCGCCTGCCATAATCTGGATAAGGAAGTCTTCTTTATCCATGTAGTCAGCGATGTTCAGATCCACCAGGTTAACGAACTTGGTGCCGTCTTTCAGGTTGTCAACCACCAGGATGTCGGTGATGCCTTTGTCATTGAGAGCCTTAACAATATTGCTGCCGATAAAGCCTGCGCCGCCGGTAACGATGATCATAACTGTAACCTTTGAAGTGTGGAGCCCGGGGACAATCCCGGACGCTAATGTTTCTATCATATCATTAGTATGGCTGCCCTTCAGCCATTCACCGACATAGCGCAAGGGTACACGTGATTTATGCTGCAAAAACGACAAGAGATGACGTGTCATCTCGTCATGAACTATAGGTTTGGGTAATATGTCCCGAAATTTGCCGAGTCTGGAGAATTGCAATGCGTGGTGATTTTTACAAACAGTTAAACAGCGACCTCGAGACCGCACGTGCGGAAGGGTTGTTCAAGGAAGAGCGTATTATCACGTCTGCACAGCAGGCGGACATCACCGTTGCCGACGGCAGCCATGTGATCAACTTTTGTGCGAACAACTACTTAGGTCTTGCGAATCACCCTGAGCTGATTGCCGCGGCAAAAAACGGCATGGATACCCACGGTTTTGGTATGGCCTCCGTACGCTTTATCTGCGGTACCCAGGACAGCCACAAGCAGCTTGAGCAAAAGCTGGCGAACTTCCTCGGAATGGAAGACGCGATTCTCTACTCCTCCTGCTTCGACGCCAACGGCGGCCTGTTCGAGACCCTGCTCGGCGCAGAAGATGCGATTATCTCCGACGCCCTGAACCACGCCTCCATCATCGACGGCGTACGCTTGTGTAAAGCGAAGCGTTTTCGCTACGCCAATAACGACATGGTTGAGCTGGAAGCTCGCCTGAAAGAGGCCCGTGAAGCGGGCGCTCGCCATGTGCTGATCGCCACCGACGGCGTATTCTCCATGGACGGCGTGATCGCCAACCTGAAGGGCGTGTGTGACCTGGCGGATAAATACGACGCGCTGGTGATGGTCGATGACTCTCACGCGGTCGGTTTTGTCGGCGAAAATGGTCGCGGCTCCCACGAATACTGCGACGTAATGGGCCGCGTGGACATCATCACCGGCACGCTGGGCAAAGCGCTCGGCGGCGCATCCGGCGGCTATACCGCTGCGCGTAAAGAGGTGGTGGAGTGGCTGCGCCAGCGCTCGCGTCCGTATCTGTTCTCCAACTCCCTGGCACCGGCGATTGTTGCCGCCTCCATCAAAGTGCTGGAGATGGTGGAGTCCGGCGCTGAACTGCGCGACCGCCTGTGGTCCAACGCGCGTCTGTTCCGTGAAAAAATGAGCGCAGCAGGGTTCACCCTGGCCGGTGCTGACCACGCGATCATTCCGGTGATGCTGGGTGATGCGGTCGTGGCGCAGAACTTTGCCCGCGAACTGCAGAAAGAAGGGATTTACGTCACCGGGTTCTTCTTCCCGGTGGTGCCAAAAGGTCAGGCGCGTATCCGCACCCAGATGTCTGCGGCGCATACGCCTGAACAAATTGAACGTGCGGTGGAAGCCTTTACCCGCATCGGTAAACAGCTGGGCGTCATTGCCTGAGGACGTGTGATGAAAGCGTTATCCAAACTGAAAGCGGAAGAAGGGATTTGGATGACCGACGTGCCGGAACCGGAAGTCGGTCATAACGATCTGCTGATCAAAATTCGTAAAACGGCTATCTGCGGTACTGACGTTCACATCTACAACTGGGACCAGTGGTCGCAGAAAACCATTCCTGTCCCGATGGTTGTCGGTCACGAATATGTCGGTGAAGTGGTGGGTATCGGCCAGGAAGTGAAAGGCTTCAAAATCGGCGACCGCGTCTCCGGTGAAGGCCACATTACCTGCGGCCACTGCCGTAACTGCCGCGGCGGGCGTACGCACCTGTGCCGCAATACCATCGGCGTGGGCGTGAACCGTCCGGGCTGCTTCGCGGAATACCTGGTGATCCCGGCCTTTAACGCCTTCAAAATCCCGGACAATATTTCTGACGATCTGGCCTCCATTTTCGATCCGTTCGGCAACGCCGTGCACACGGCGCTCTCCTTCGATCTGGTCGGTGAAGACGTGCTGGTCTCCGGCGCGGGCCCCATCGGCATTATGGCGGCAGCCGTGGCGAAGCATGTAGGTGCGCGCAACGTCGTGATCACCGATGTAAACGAATACCGCCTGTCGCTGGCGCGCAAAATGGGCGTCACCCGCGCGGTGGATGTCTCGAAAGAGAACCTGACCGACGTGATGGAAGAGCTGGGCATGACCGAGGGCTTCGATGTGGGTCTGGAGATGTCCGGTGCGCCACCGGCGTTCCGCACCATGCTCGACACCATGAACCACGGTGGCCGTATCGCGATGCTGGGTATCCCGCCGTCGGATATGTCCATCGACTGGAACAAAGTGATCTTCAAGGGGCTGTTCATCAAGGGCATCTATGGTCGTGAGATGTTTGAGACCTGGTACAAGATGGCGGCGTTGATTCAGTCCGGTCTGGATCTGTCCCCGATTATTACTCACCGTTTCTCTATAGATGAGTTCCAGCAGGGCTTTGACGCGATGCGTTCCGGCCAGTCAGGGAAAGTGATTCTGAGCTGGGATTAACCGCGAAAGCGCCTTCGGGCGCTTTTTTTACGGCCTCTTCACGTTTCTTACATCCGCAATCAGATTATTTCGATTTTTCCTTCGCTTTTTTACCCGCACACTTATAAAGTTTGTTGACGATCCGTTTACTTTACAGAGCCTATGTTCAAGCTTACCGTTTGTTTATTGACCTGTAATTCTGCGCGTTTGCTGCGCGAGGTGATTCCTCCGCTGCTGACGGTGGCAGATGAAATTGTCGTTCTGGATTCCGGCAGTACGGATGCCACCCTTTCTATTTGCCGCGAGTACGGCCTCTCCCTTCATCATCACCCCTATGCTATGCATGGCGTGCAGATGAACCATGCGATCGATCTGGCGAGCAATGACTGGGTGCTATGTATGGATAGCGACGAGATCCTGGACGCGGAAACGGTCGACTTTATTCTGACCCTGAAAGCCGGGGATGAACCTTCCGCCGATCGCGCCTGGCGTATCGCCCGCTACTGGCACGTGCTGGGCGAGGAGGTGCGTACAATCTATCCTGTTTCCTCGCCTGATTTCCCGGTGCGGCTCTTCAATCGTACCCAGGCTCGCTTCAACCAACGACCCGTAGATGACAAAGTTGAAGGTAAGATTGTCGCCGTGAAAATGCCGGGGCGGGTGCGTCACGACACGTTTTATAATCTGCATGAAGTGTTCAACAAGCTCAACAGCTACACCACCCGGCTGGTGAAGTACCAGCCGGCTCGGCCTTCGATCGGACGCGGCATCATCAGCGCCATCGGGGCGTTCTTCAAATGGTATCTGTTCAGCGGAGCCTGGCGTCAGGGCAAGGTTGGGGTCGTGACGGGTCTGTATGCCACAGCCTACAGCTTTTTGAAATATTTCAAATCCTGGTATCAGCATCAGGAGAAAAAAGAGCCCGTTGCGAATGAGCAGACGGACTCTCAGATTGCGAAATAAGCGTCAGGCTTTCTTACCCCATCCCTGCCACTGCTGCTGGACGTATTTCACCAGCGTACTGTTACTGATGCTCTCTCCGATGACGGAGAAGAAGCGGGTCGCGTAGACCGGTTCTAGCGGCTGCTTCGCTACGCAGCGCTTCACGCCGCGGAACGGATTACGCGGCGCCGTCGGGGTGGGCTGCGCAGAATTCGGCGTAGAGGTATCCACCTGCGGCTCATTCAGCAGATCGCTCGGGCGCACCAGCGTGATATCGGAAGGTAAGGTCGGCAGCATTTGCTGCAGGACGCGGACGGTAGACGGGTGGGGGTGACCGATGGCAATGGCCGAACCATTGCGGCGGGCCAGCTGTACCGCGCGATTAAACTGCACGCGAATATCGGCTTCGTTCTGGGTATCATCCAGGAACACCTTGCGCTTAATCACCTTTACGCCCGTTCCCTGAGCGGCGCGCATCGCCTGGCTGTTGCCGATGGTCATGCTGTCAAGGAAGTAGAGATTGTAACGCTCCAGCGCCTGCATCACTTTTAGCATCCCGTACAGGCTGGAGGTCATCGCGCTGCCCATATGGTTGTTCAGCCCTACGGCATACGGCACCTTGTTGTAGGCGTCGCGGATGATGCGCTCGATCTCCTCGCTGCTCATATCCGGGCGCAGGGTATCTTTTTCCAGCGGCTGCTTGCTGAGCGGGGCCATAGGCAGGTGGATGAGAACCTGATGCCCGCTGCTGTGGGCTTTGGTCGCCATCTCACGCGCGTGGGGGGCATTCGGCAGGACGGCAACGGAGATGGCCGACGGCATCGCCAGCACCTGGTTTTCATAATGTGGGCGATAACCGAAGTCATCAATCACGATAGCGAGCTTACCGGCGTATACCGGTGCAGCCAGCGCCAGCGCGCTGACGACGGAGAAAACGATTCGACGAAATTGAAGCAAAACTTATCTTCCCAACCACGGCTGTGGATTGACCGCCTGACCCTGACGACGAATTTCGAAATAGAGTGACGGGCGGCCCTGACCGCCACTGCTGCCCACAAGGGCGATGGGTTGGCCAGCGCGCACCTGCGTGCCGACGCTGACCAGCGCGCTCTGGTTGTAGCCGTAAAGACTCATGTCGCCTTTACCGTGCTCGACCACTACCACAAGCCCGTAACCCTGCAGCCAGTCGGCCAGAATCACGCGGCCATCGGCGATGGCTTTCACTTCGCTACCTTCAGACGCACCGATAACGATCCCTTTCCAACGTAGCTCACCCTGCAGCTGTTCGCCATAGCGATGCAGAATTGAACCGCGAACGGGCCAGAAAGCCTGACCGCGAGGAGAGCCGAGGCCGCCGGTACGCGACATCAGGGAACGTTCGCTTTCGCTTGGCTTGTAGGTGGTCCCTTTGCGGGACGCTTCCTGCTGCTTGTCGCGAACGGCCTGCGCCTCGCGAGCCTCTTTTTCGGCGCGCGCTTTCGCCGCGGCTTCGGCACGGGCGATGCTGTTACGCAGTTTGGATTCGTTGGCGCGCATTTCGCTCAGCTGGCTCTGACCTTCCTGAATCGAGGACTCGAGACCGGCCAGGGTTTTCTTACGCTCGTTGCGTGCCTGCTCAAGCTTTGCCTGCTGGGCCTGCTGATCGTAGAGCAGCGTCTGCTGCTGGCTCTGCTTCTCTTCCAGTTCGGCTTTTTGCGTGGAAACCTCTTCGCGCGTCTGCTTCAGCTGCGCGATCGTCTCCTGACGCGCCTGGTTCAGATAGCCAAAGTAGGCCTGCAGGCGCTGGCCACGCTGGCTCTCTTCGCCGCTGAGGATCAGCTGAAGGCCGGTATGTTCACCCTGGCGGAATGCGGCATCAAGCTGTGCGGCAAGGTTGCGCTCCTGCGCATCGCGCTGGCGCTCCAGTTTGGCAATCGACGCGTTCATCTCGTCGATCTGCTTATTCAACTGGGCAAGGGTGTTTTGCGTTTCACGGAGTTTACGCGTGGCAGCGGAGATGGCCTCTTCCTGCTGCTTAAGCTGGGCGAGCAGGGCGGCGCGCTGTTGCTGCTGTTGGCGTACCGCACGCTCTTTGGCGGCGATATCGGCCTGAATGGATTTCAGCTGGTCGCGGTCATCCGCGTGGGCGGATGCGGCGCACAGCAATACGCCAGCGCTGAGTGCGCTGGCGTAAAACAGAGGTCTGACTGATAACCTAAGCGGCTTCACGACCCATGTGATTGAAAAAATCGCCTTTCCCCTCATGGGGAGCGATTATTCCACGATGAACAGCGGCTTACCAGTCATCTCTTCAGGGATCGGCATCCCCATCAGCGACAACATGGTTGGCGCGATGTCAGAAAGCTTGCCGCCTTCTACGGCTTTCACTGATTTATCACCCACATAAATCAGCGGAACCGGCAGGTTGGTGTGGGCGGTGTGCGCCTGTCCGGTCGCCGGGTCGCGCATCTGTTCAGCGTTACCGTGATCCGCGGTGATCAGCAGCTGGCCGCCAACGGATTCAACCGCTTTCGCCACCTGCTCAACGCAGTGGTCCAGCGCTTCAACCGCTTTCACTGCCGCTTCCATCACCCCGGTATGACCGACCATGTCGCCGTTCGGGTAGTTACAGATGATAGTGTCGTATTTGCCGCTCTCGATGGCCGCAACCAATTTTTCAGTCAATTCTGCAGAGCTCATCTCTGGCTGCAGATCGTAGGTGGCGACTTTCGGGGAGTTGATCAGAATACGTTCTTCGCCTTTGAACGGCTCTTCAACGCCACCGTTAAAGAAGAAGGTCACGTGCGCGTATTTTTCCGTTTCGGAAATACGCAGCTGCGTTTTGTCGTTCTTCGCCATCCACTCACCGAAGGTGTTTGCCAGCGAGGCGGGTGGGTACGCACACGGCGCTTTGATGTCTGCGGCGTATTCGGTCAGCTGGATGAAGTCGATGTTTACCACTTTCTTACGGGCAAAACCGTCGAAGTCGCTGTTGACGAACGCACGGGTGATTTCGCGCGCGCGGTCAGCGCGGAAGTTCATGAAGATCAGCGCGTCGCCGTCTTCCATGGCGGCATCGGCCTGGCCTTCCGCGCGAATCACGGACGCTTTCACGAATTCGTCGTTTTCATCGCGTGCATAAGCCGCTTCCAGCGCTTCAACGGCGGTCGCGAACTGGAATTCCCCTTTTGCCAGGGTCAGCAGGTCATAGGCCTGTTCAACGCGATCCCAGCGGTTGTCGCGGTCCATGGCGTAGTAACGACCAATGATGGAGGCCACGCGGCCTTTACCCAGCGCGGCGAATTTGTCTTCGAAGGCTTTCAGGGAGCCTTCCGCACTGCGTGGCGGCGTGTCGCGGCCGTCCAGGAAGGCGTGCAGATAGATTTTTTCCGCACCGCGCTCAGCGGCCAGTTCAACCATCGCCATGATGTGATCTTCGTGGCTGTGAACGCCGCCAGCAGAGAGCAGACCCATGATGTGAACGGCCTTGCCAGCAGCAACGGCTTTATCAACCGCGCCACACAACGTTGGGTTGGAGAAGAAGGTGCGTTCTTTGATTTCAACGTCCAGACGCGTCAGGTCCTGATACACGATACGCCCGGCGCCCAGGTTAACGTGACCGACTTCGGAGTTGCCCATCTGGCGGTCCGGCAGGCCCACTTCCAGGCCAGACGCGTCAATCAGCGTATGCGGACGTTTTGCCCACAGGGCATCCATGACCGGGGTTTTGGCGTTGAAAATAGCGTTATCCTGGCTGTCTTCACGGTAGCCATAGCCATCCAGAATCACCAGTACCATAGGTTTTTTAGAAACCGACATTGCGACAACCTCATGCTCAAGAGTCAAAATTTGCGTAATTTTACTACAGCTGAATCGATCAAATAGCCGCAGAAGATCAAAGAAAGCGCAGGGGCAAGGGACTCGCCAGACCATTTTGAGGCATTTTTTTAGGTGGCATGCCGCAGAAAATGGATTAGGTTAGGGTCGCTGGCTGTATTTGCCAGAACGCACAGGTATACTCCTGTCCTGGTTTTTTTAATCACTAAGTCGGGAGTAGTTACCCTCCATGCAAGAAATTATGCAATTCGTTAGCCGCCATCCGGTTCTGAGCATCGCGTGGATTGGCCTGCTGGCTGCTGTGCTGTTCACCACATTTAAGAGCCTGACGTCTAAGATTAAGGTTATCACCCGTGGTGAAGCGACGCGTCTGATTAACAAAGAAGATGCTGTCGTGGTCGATCTGCGTCAGCGTGACGATTTCCGCAAAGGGCACATTGCAGGTGCGATTAACCTGCTGCCCGCTGAAATCAAAGCGAACAACGTGGGCGAGCTTGAGAAGCATAAAGCCCAGCCGATTATCGTTGTTGACGGTACCGGCATGCAGGCGCAGGAATCCGCCAGCCTGCTACATAAAGCAGGCTTCGAAAACGTATCTGTGCTGAAAGAAGGCATTTCCGGCTGGAGCGGGGAAAATCTTCCTTTGGTACGCGGTAAATAAGGAGTTCAGTCATGGCCCATATTGAGATCTACACCAAAGCGACGTGCCCGTTCTGCCACCGTGCGAAAGCGCTGCTGAACAGCAAAGGCGTCACGTTCCAGGAACTGCCGATTGACGGTGACGCGATTAAACGCGAAGAGATGATCCAACGTAGTGGTCGTACGACGGTTCCACAGATTTTTATTGATGCGCAGCACATTGGCGGCTGTGATGACTTGTATGCGCTCGATGCCCGTGGTGGACTCGATCCGCTGCTGAGCTAAGAGACTTTAGGACAATTAAAAAGGGTATTTCCATGTCAGAACAAAGCAATAATGAAATGATTTTCCAGATCCAGCGCATCTACACCAAAGATGTCTCTTTTGAAGCGCCAAATGCGCCGCACGTTTTCCAGAAAGACTGGCAGCCAGAGGTTAAACTTGATCTGGATACCGCATCAACCCAACTGGCTGATGACGTGTATGAAGTCGTACTGCGTGTGACCGTGACCGCTTCTCTGGGCGAAGAGACTGCTTTCCTGTGTGAAGTACAGCAGGGCGGTATCTTCTCCATCGGCGGTATCGAAGGCAACCAGATGGCGCATTGCCTGGGTGCGTACTGCCCGAACATTCTGTTCCCGTATGCACGTGAATGCATCACCAGCCTGGTTTCTCGCGGTACATTCCCGCAACTGAACCTTGCGCCAGTTAACTTTGATGCGCTGTTCATGAACTATCTGCAGCAGCAGGCTGGCGAAGGTGCTGAACAACATCAGGATGCCTGATGAGCACTGTTAATGCGTCAATGACTGTGATCGGTGCCGGCTCATACGGCACCGCTCTTGCCATCACGCTGGCAAGAAATGGTCACGATGTGGTCCTGTGGGGCCACGACCCAAAACATATCGCGACGCTACAGCGCGACCGCTGTAACGTGGCGTTTCTCCCGGACGTTCCGTTCCCTGACACCCTGCACCTTGAAAGCGACCTTGCGACCGCGCTGGCGGCCAGCCGCAACATTCTGATTGTGGTTCCGAGCCATGTCTTTGGCGACGTGCTGCGTCAGATTAAGCCGCTGATGCGCCCGGATGCGCGCGTTGTCTGGGCGACGAAAGGACTGGAAGCCGAAACCGGACGCCTGCTTCAGGACGTTGCCCGCGAAGCGCTGGGTGATGCGATCCCGCTGGCGGTCATCTCCGGCCCGACCTTTGCCAAAGAGCTGGCCGCTGGCCTGCCGACGGCGATTTCACTGGCCTCCACCGATCGGGCCTTCTCCGACGATCTCCAGCAGTTGCTGCACTGCGGCAAGAGCTTCCGCGTTTACAGCAACCCCGATTTTATCGGCGTGCAGCTGGGCGGCGCGGTGAAGAACGTGATTGCGATTGGCGCCGGGATGTCCGACGGCATTGGTTTTGGTGCCAACGCCCGTACAGCGCTGATCACCCGCGGTCTGACCGAGATGTCCCGCCTGGGCGAAGCGCTGGGTGCCGATCCGGCCACCTTTATGGGAATGGCGGGCCTGGGCGACCTGGTGCTGACCTGTACCGACAACCAGTCTCGTAACCGCCGCTTTGGCATGATGCTTGGACAGGGCAGCGATGTGAAAGACGCGCAGGAGAAGATTGGCCAGGTGGTGGAAGGCTACCGCAATACCAAAGAAGTCCGCGAGCTGGCGCACCGTTTCGGTGTCGAAATGCCAATAACCGAGGAAATTTATCAGGTATTGTATTGCGGAAAAAATGCGCGCGAGGCAGCATTGACCTTATTAGGTCGTGCGCGCAAGGACGAGCGCAGCAGTAACTAGTCGGAACCGTTGTCACCTGAATGACCCAGCCAGCGCAGAACTGGCTGGTCATTAACTATCGTCTGGAGTAAGCAATGCCGTGTGAAGAACTGGATATCGTCTGGAATAACATTAAAGCCGAAGCCCGGGCGCTGGCCGACTGTGAGCCTATGCTGGCCAGTTTCTACCACGCAACGCTACTCAAGCACGAAAACCTCGGCAGCGCGCTGAGCTATATGCTCGCCAACAAGCTGGCGTCCTCGATCATGCCCGCGATTGCGATTCGTGAGGTGGTGGAAGAGGCTTACGCCGCTGATCCGGAAATGATCGCCTCTGCCGCCTGTGATATCCAGGCGGTGCGCACGCGTGACCCGGCGGTCGATAAATACTCTACGCCGCTGCTGTACCTGAAAGGCTTCCACGCCCTGCAGGCTTACCGCATCGGCCACTGGCTATGGAATGAAGGCCGCCGCGCGCTGGCGATCTTCCTGCAAAACCAGGTTTCCGTGACGTTTCAGGTTGATATTCACCCGGCGGCGAAGATTGGCCGCGGGATCATGCTCGACCACGCTACCGGGATCGTTGTCGGGGAAACGGCGGTGATTGAAGACGACGTCTCGATCCTGCAGTCGGTTACCCTGGGCGGTACCGGGAAAACCAGCGGCGATCGCCACCCGAAAATTCGTGAAGGGGTGATGATTGGCGCGGGTGCCAAAATCCTCGGCAATATCGAAGTCGGACGCGGCGCGAAGATCGGCGCAGGCTCCGTGGTGCTCCAGCCGGTGCCGCCGCACACCACCGCCGCTGGCGTACCGGCGCGCATCGTCGGTAAGCCAGACAGCGATAAGCCGTCCATGGATATGGATCAGCACTTCAACGGCATTCACCATACCTTCGAGTATGGTGACGGCATTTAACTTCTGAGAATGGCGCCCGGATATCCCAGCTGGCGCCATGCTTCATACACCACCACCGACACCGCGTTCGACAGGTTCATGCTGCGGCTGTCCGGCATCATCGGAATACGGATTTTCTGCTCAGCGGGCAGGGCATCCAGGATCGTGGCCGGCAGGCCGCGGGTTTCCGGGCCAAACATCAGATAGTCACCTGCCTGATAGCTTACGGCGCTGTGCGCTGGCGTGCCTTTGGTGGTCAGGGCGAACATGCGCTGCGGCTGCTCTGCTTCCAGAAACGCGGCGTAATCGTGGTGGCGAATAACGGCGGTAAATTCATGATAATCCAGCCCTGCGCGACGCAGGCGTTTGTCGTCCCACGTAAAGCCCATCGGCTCAATAATGTGCAGACGAAAACCGGTGTTGGCACACAGGCGGATAATATTGCCGGTATTCGGCGGAATTTCTGGTTCGAATAAAACGATGTTAAGCATGCTGCCCCCTTAATTGCGGGGGCAGGATAGCAGAAAAGAGAGGAACTACGCGACGCCGGGTTCCTGCGAGCGGCTGTACAGCATTTTGTAGACGGTTGCCGCCGCGGCCACCAGGGCGGGCACGCTGAGGATCATTAAAATACTGTCCGCCTGCCACTGCATGGAAAGAAGCTGGGCGCTGGTCATGGTGCCCGCCACGCCGCCAAAGCGGCCGATGCCCTGCATCCAGGCGATGCCCGTCGCGCGGCACTCGGTAGGGTAAAAGGTGGCGGCCAGGGTCTGCATGCCCGACTGCGCACCGTTCATCGCGATCCCCATCAGGAAGATCAGCCCGCCAAACAGGGCGATATGGTTATGCTCAATGCCCAGTAACAGAATAAGGCCCATCGTCAGGACGAAACCACACGCAACCACCCTGTGCGCTTCCCAGCGGTCCATCATCCAGCCTGCGAGCAGGATCCCCGCGGTACCGCCGAAGGTGAACAGCGAAGTCAGCCAGGCGGATTCCGCCAGGGCATAGCCCATGCCCTGCATCAGCGTCGGCATCCAGCTCAGCAGGACGTAATAAATCACCAGTCCCATAAAGTAGGTGATCCACAGCATCAGGGTGCCGGGTAGCCAGGGCATGGAAAACAGCTGCGACACGCTCCCTTTTTTCGACGCGACCTTCTCCTCCGCCAGGAAAAAGCCCGTGACGCCCTCCAGCGTGCTGCGCGAGAACCGGCTGGCGATACGGCGGACCTGCATGATGTCTTTCCCGCGCTGCACCAGAAACTTCACCGACTCCGGTAAAAGCAGCGCCAGCAGCAGCGTTAAAACCAGCGGCGCAATTGCGCCGGTCAGCAGCACGCTTCGCCAGCCGTGGTGGGGAATCAGCCAGGACGAGATCGCGCCGCCGCCCGCCGCACCCAGAGGGAAGCCGCAGTACATGGTGTTAATCGCCATGGCGCGACAGCGCTGGGGGGCAAACTCGGAGATCAGCGTAATGGCGTTCGGCATGGCGGCACCGAGCCCCAGGCCGGTCAGGAAGCGCCACAGCGTCAGGGTATTCAGGCTTTGCGCCCAGGCCGTCCCCAGGCTCGCGAGGCCGAAGAACAGGCAGGAGAAGACCAGCACGCGCTTGCGTCCCACTCGGTCCGATACCGGACCGGCAATCAGCGCGCCCAGCGACAGCCCCAGCAGCGCGGCGCTCAGCACCGGCCCCAGATCCTGCTTATGGATCCCCCATTCTGCCGACAGCGTGGGCGCGATGTAGCCCATTGCCGCCGTATCAAAGCCATCGATCGCCAGAACCAGAAAGCCCAGCACAATGAGCAGCCAGTGAAACCCTGAAAAGCGGCTGTCGTCGATCACCTGCTGAATATCCACCTTACCTGAATAGGTCATACGCTCCCCTCTGATGTGATGTTGTTTTTGTGTTCTTGTCTTTGCTTGTCTATACAATTGCGGGCGACAGGTAGATGTCAAATTTTCTTATCCAATATGTTATCTGGATGTTATTTTTGGCATAAAAAAGCGCCCGAGGGGGAGATCGGACGCATGAGAAGAGATGTTAACGTGGGGTAATTCAGGCCGCGTTTCCCTGAGCAAGCGGAGCCAGCGCTGCCGGTAATTTGCTTAACTCCTGAACCAGAGAATCCCTGCTGATTTCGCTAATCGTTTTTGCACCGGTCAGCGTCATCGCTACCTTCATCTCTTTTTCGATCAGGTTAAGCAGATTCGCCACGCCCGCCTGGCCCGCGGTCGCCAGGGCGTACAGATACGCGCGCCCCAGCAGCACGCTGTCGGCACCCAGTGCAATCATGCGCACCACGTCCAGCCCGTTGCGGATCCCGCTGTCGGCCAGGATGGCAATATCGCCTTTCACCGCATCGGCAATGGCCGGCAGGGCGCGGGCGGAGGAGAGCACCCCGTCGAGCTGGCGGCCGCCGTGGTTAGAAACCACAATCCCGTCTGCGCCAAAGCGGACCGCATCGCGGGCATCTTCCGGGTCGAGGATCCCCTTGATCACCATCGGGCCATCCCAGAATTCGCGGATCCACTCCAGGTCTTTCCAGGAGATGGACGGATCGAAGTTGTTCGCCAGCCAGCCGATGTAATCCTCCAGCCCGGTGGGTTTACCCAGATACGCCGAGATATTCCCCAGATCGTGTGGACGACCGTTCAGGCCGACGTCCCACGCCCACTGTGGATGCGTTACCGCCTGCCAGTAGCGGCGGAGCGCCGCATTTGGGCCGCTCATGCCGGAGTGCGCATCGCGGTAGCGCGCGCCGGGGGTCGGCATATCAACGGTAAAGACCAGCGTGGAGCAGCCCGCCGCTTTGGCGCGCTCCAGCGCGTTACGCATAAAGCCGCGATCGCGCAGGACGTACAGCTGGAACCACATCGGGCGCTTGATGGTCGGGGCGACCTCTTCAATCGGGCAGACCGAGACGGTAGAGAGGGTAAACGGAATGCCTTTAGCATCTGCGGCGGCGGCGGCCTGCACTTCACCGCGACGGGCGTACATGCCGCATAAGCCGACAGGTGCGAGCGCGACCGGCATGGAAAGCGTTTCGTTAAACAGTTTTGTCTCAAGGCTCAGGTCAGACATATTCTTCAGCACGCGCTGGCGCAGAGCCACCTCCGACAGATCTTCCACGTTGCGGCGCAGGGTGTATTCGGCATACGCTCCGCCGTCGATATAGTGGAACAGGAACGGGGGCAAAATGCGCTGCGCTGCGGCGCGATAGTCACTGGCTGCTGAAATAATCATGCTTTGTTCTCCCTGGAAATATCACTGTCGCCAGGCAGACGGGTAATACGCGCCTGTCGGGCCTGGTCTTCATCGAATCGTTTGATGGTGGTATGCACGAAACCGAGATGCGCCATCATCGCTTTCCGCGCGGCTTCGGCATCACCGGCCAGAATGGCGTTGAGCACCGCCTCGTGTTGTTCGGTCAGCTGGGCAAACACCGGCGGAACCAGATACATCCGCTGGCGGCTCTGCTTCACGGAGGATTGCAGCAGGTCGAAGAACCCGCGCATGGTCTGGAGCAGCACGACGTTGTGCGACGCCTCGGCAATCGCCAGGTGAAAACGCACGTCCGCCTGGGAGGCGATGTCCGGGTCGCTGCTTTGCGTGGCCTCAAAGCAGGCGATGAGTTTCTCTTTGTCGGCGTCGGTTGCCCGCATGGCCGCGTGCCAGGCGGTACTGGTTTCGATGGCGTGACGCGCTTCAAGGATGTCGAAGCTGTAGTCCGGGTCGTTCTCCATCAGCGTTTTCAGCGGCTGAACGATGTTTTGCTCGGACCAGTCGTCATGCTGCCAGCGTACAAAGGTGCCGCCGCCGCGACGGCTTACCAGCACCCCTTCGCTGACCAGTGTTGCCAGCGCCTCGCGCAGTGAATTGCGCGACACGCCAAGCTGGGCGGCGAGCTGGCGTTCGGCGGGCAACTTCATGCCCGCTTCCAGCTGTTGTTCTTCAATCAGCGCCCGCACGCGAGAGGCAATCTCGTCGGACAGGCGTCTGGGCATCACTATCATGGGATCATCCAGGTTAAGACATAGGCCTGCAGGGTGGTGATCACCCCGACCATGCAGGTGAATATCAGGCTATGTTTCACGGTAAAGCGGAACAGATCCGACTCTTTACCGACCAGTCCCACCGCCGCACAAGCAATGGCAATGGACTGCGGGGAGATCATTTTCCCGGTCACGCCGCCCGTCGTGTTTGCGGCCACCAGCAGCACGTCCGACACGCCAATCTGCTGGGCCGCCGTTGCCTGCAGTGCGGCAAACAGGGCGTTAGACGAGGTATCGGAACCGGTCAGGAACACCCCCAGCCAGCCGAGGAACGGCGAGAAGAAGGTGAAGGCGTGGCTGGTATGGGCCAGCGCCAGTGCCAGCGTCGACGACAGACCGGAGTAGTTCGAGATAAACGCGAACGCCAGCACCATGCCGATGGAGTAGATCGGCAGCATCAGCTCTTTTACGGTCGCCGCAAAGGTCTGTACCGCCGCCGCAGGCTTCATGCGCAGCCACACCACGGAAAGAATAGCGGCAAACAGGATGGCGGTCCCGGTGGCGGAGAACCAGTCGAATTTATAGACCGCGGCATACGGCGTGGCGGCGTGCACCACCGGCGGCATACGGGCGACCATCTTGTCGAGGAACGGCACCGAAACGTTAATGACCATGTCGTACAGCGCGCCGCCCGGGGCGAACAGGGCTTTAAACGGCGGGATGCTCCACAGCGTAACCGTGGCGGTCAGGAACAGGAACGGCGACCAGGCGCGGATTACCTGGCCTGCGGTGTAGCCGGTGCGGGCCAGCGTTTGATCGACCTGTGAGGCGCCCATGTCGGCGAAGCGGAAAATACGGACCGGCTGCCAGCGTTTCAGGAACAGCGTCAGGCAGACCAGCGACACCAGCGAAGAGATGATGTCCGGCAGCTCCGGGCCAAGGAAGTTCGAGCTGAGGTACTGGGCAATCGCGAACGAACCGCCCGCCACCATCACCGCAGGCCAGGTCTCCTTCACGCCGCGCCAGCCGTCCATAATCGCCATGATCCAGAAGAGGACGATAATGGTCAGGAACGGCAGCTGGCGGCCGACCATCTGACCAATCTCAAAGCTGTCCAGACCGGTCACCTGGCCCGCGACCAGAATCGGAATACCCATCGCGCCAAACGCCACCGGCGCGGTGTTCACAATCAGGCACAGGCCCGCGGCATACAGCGGGTTAAAGCCCAGCCCCACCAGCAGCGCGGCGGTGATCGCCACCGGTGCGCCAAAGCCTGCCGCGCCTTCCAGAAACGCCCCGAAGGAGAAGCCGACAATCAGCATCTGCAGGCGCTGGTCCGGCGTGATGGAGAGAATCGACGAGCGGATGATGTCGAACTGCCCGGTTTTCACCGAGATTTTATAGACGAAGACCGCCGCGATGATGATCCACGCAATCGGCCACAGGCCGTAGAAGAAACCGTAGACGACGGAGGCCAGTGCGCGATCGACCGGCATCTTGTAGAAGAACAGCGCCACCATCAGGGCGATGGCGACGGTGTACGTCGCGGCAAGGTAGCCCTTCAGCTTGAGCTTAATCAGCGCAAAGAAGAAGAACAGGATCGGCAGCGATGCGATCAGGCTCGACAGCCAGATATTTCCGGCCGGGTCGTAGTTTTGTTGCCAGAGGCTCATGCAGGTCTCCTGGGGACCAGACAGCCTGCGCTGCGGGTGAGTCTCCGCTCATCTCTGCGTCACAGTCTGTGTAAAAGTGGTCCTGCCAATGTTGTGTTGTAGGGTTAATGACAATGAATGGTTAACCAGATGTTATGAGCTAGCAATGGTTTTGTGAGCGGAAATAATGGAATTGTGAACCGGGGGAGGATTGATTGCGCTATTGGTTGGACCAATTCACGCGAAGGGGAAAAGAGTAGGCCGGGTAAGCGCAGCGCCACCCGGCATGAAATCAGAACGCCGTCTTACAAAAACCCGTCATCTCTTTCAGGCCCATTTCGCGGCCAAGCTCGGTCATCGGGTGAACCACCACCAGACCACGGACGCTTTTCTTCAGCTTGCCCATGTCGGCCTGCTCTTTTTTGGTGATCGCACGGCGGTGCGGCATGTTCATCAGCTTCTGCGCTTCTTTGCTCAGCTTCTGGCCTTTGACCTCGCGCAGGCGCTCAATCTCCGCTTCCAGCTTTGCGGTCTCTTTTTCAAGCTCGGCATATTTCTCGGCGGAATCGACCAGCGACAGGCCCGCCATCTGGTGGCGGATGAGATCCAGGCGGTCGCTCAGGCGTTTAATTTCGTTCTTTTCGACTTCTTTCATGACAAATAACTCTGAAAACGGGGAATTTACAGGGAAGGATACACCAATGTGAGCAGGCTTACTTCTGAAACGCTTTTTTTAAGCTGATTCGGGAAATCAGCTCAGTCAGGGAAAGGACCATCGTAGAACGGACAACCTGTTGATAACGCAGCTTTTGCATCGCGTAGAGTTCCGGGTCGCTGTTATCAAACTGCGGTGCCGGAGGGAGCGCGGTGACGCAGTGCAGCTCGCCGAACGGCCCCAGGATCTCATCGTCGGTAAAGGTGTATTCGTTACCGTCATGGTTGAGCTCTTCGCGCAGCGCCATTAGCAGCTCCGCATCTTCATACTCTTGTCGGTTCAGCACGCCAAGACCATAAATCAGCTTCAGACGCACGGATAAATCGCCCAGCGGTCCATCTCCGTCCAGTAACGGTTCTACAGCATATTTTACCGCGTAGTCGTCTTTGCGAAACACCTGAAGCACCAGGATATTCACCGCCTCGGTTAACAGCTCGACGGCGGCAATCAGGAAGCTTCGTACGGTTTTGCCAGCATTCAGACGCTCAAGCACACGATTTTCAAAGGCCTGGGTTTGTTCCATTATTGCCTGCATATCTGACAATCTGTAATCAGGGCGCAGGATTACCTGCGCCGCATTCTGCATCATTTGGTTGCGTTGTATGCGTTAACCGCCTCCACAACCACGTCGCTGTTGGCGTCCAGACCGGAAATCTGCGCCAGCGCAGCCTGCGCGCCTTTGTTATCAATCAGCTGAGCCAGTTCCTGCGCCTGTGGATCCTGCTCGCTGCGGTAGTGCATCGCGGCGGCAATTCCTTTCACCAGGTTGGCGTGCGGTAGACCGTATTCCAGCGTGCCCAGCAGCGGCTTAATCAGGCGGTCGCCCGCGCTCAACTTACGCAGCGGCTGGCGGCCCACGCGCTCAACGTCATCTTTCAGATACGGGTTTTCAAAGCGACCGAGGATTTTCTGGATGTATGCTGCGTGTTTCTCAGCATCAAAACCGTAGCGTTTGATCAGCACCGCGCCGCTCTCTTCCATTGCCCCTTTTACCACCGCCCGGATCTTCTCATCGAGGATCGCGTCACGAATGGTCTGATGACCGGCCAATTTTCCGAGGTACGCGGTTATAGCATGCCCGGTGTTCAGCGTGAAGAGTTTGCGTTCGACAAATGCCATCAGGTTATCGGTTAATTCCATTCCCGGAATAGTAGGCAAGTCGCCTTTAAACTGGGTTTTATCAACGATCCACTCGCTGAAGGTTTCCACGGTCACTTCCAGCGGGTCGTTGGTGGCAGATTCTGACGGCGGAACGATGCGGTCCACGGCGGAATCCACAAAACCGACGTGCGCTTCCACCCAGGCTTTGTCTTCATCTGCCACAGCGTTGAGAACGTGGCCTTTCAGCTGCGTGGTGCCGCGCACCATGTTTTCACAGGCGATGATGTTCAGCGGGGTGTCGATACCCTGCGCTTTACGTTTTGCCAGGCCTTTCGCGACCGCAGGGGCGATGCGCTCAAGCACAACCGGGCCCACGGCGGTGGTGACCAGATCGACGCTGGCGATAAGATCAATAACGTCGTCGCCGATGCTGCTGACCGCGTTGACGCCAGATACTGTCTCAACCTGCTCGTTTTCGCCCACCACATGGACCTGATAGCTATGACGGGCATTCAGGGCATCCAGGACGACCTGATTCACATCGGCGAATGTCAGGGTAATGCCCGCGTCTGCCAGCAGTTTACCGATAAAACCACGACCGATATTACCTGCGCCAAAATGTAATGCTTTCATAGTGTTAACCTTCATCAATGTTTTTACCCGAGAGGGCTGGGGTGAGGAACGTTTTCCCCTCACCCTAGCCCTCTCCCCGGGGGGAGAGGGAGGAGTACCGTTATTTGTTAAGCAGAGCCAGAACTTCTTCAACGCTGGTGGTGTTCGCCAGACGCTCAATAACCGTTTCATCATCCAGCGCGTTGGTCAGGCTGGTAATCACCTGAATGTGCTCGTTGTTGCGAGCGGCGATACCAATTACCAGACGGGCGATGTCATCTTCTTCTTCACCGAAGCGCACGCCCTGCGGGTACTGACAGAATACGACGCCGGTTTTCAGGACGCGATCTTTCGCTTCAACCGTACCGTGCGGCACCGCGATGGATTCGCCCAGATAGGTTGGCGTCAGTTTTTCGCGTTCCAGCATCGCGTCGACATATTCAGGCTGAACGTAGCCGCCTTTCACCAGCTGCTCACCGGCAAAGCGAATCGCGTCTTCTTTGGTGGCCGCGGTACGACCGAGGAAGATGTTTTCCGCACCCAGCTTAAACAGGTGGGCGTTGCTCTCGTCAAAGCTGTCCTGCAGGCTGGAGCGCACTTTCACTTCGTTGTCTTCGTGACGCTGCGCGGCAACCAGACGTTCGGTCAGGCTGGTGTACAGGCCGCTGTCGAGGAAGTTGGTCAGCGAAATGTGCTGTGCCTGCGGCACCTGGCGCATGGCGCGTTCAGTCAGATCGCGGTGCGTAATCACCAGGTCAACATCCGGCGGCAGGCTGTTAATGGCGCTGTTGGTCACGGAGATGTTGGTCAGGCCTGCATCCTGCACTTTCTTACGCAGCACGCCTGCACCCATTGCGCTGGAACCCATACCGGCATCACAGGCAACGATGATTTTACGCACGTGGCTCAGGTCGTTAGAAACATCACCTGCTGCCAGTGGCGTTGCGCCTTTGGATTCGGCTTTCATATCGTGCATACGACGGGTTGCGGCTTCGATGTCATCATCTTCTTTCACCTTGCTGGTTTTCAGCAGGATAGAAGAGACCACGAAGGAGACGGCCATTGCCGCAAAGATAGCTGCGAGGTTCGCGAAATAAGCGCCTTTTGGCGTCATCGCCAGTACCGCCAGGATAGAACCCGGAGAGGCCGGAGAAACCAGACCACCGCCCAGGACGCTCAGCGTGAACACGCCGGTCATACCGCCGAGGATAACGGCCAGGATCAGACGTGGGTTCATCAGCACGTATGGGAAGTAAATTTCATGGATACCGCCCAGGAAGTGGATGATCGCCGCACCGCCAGCAGACTGTTTTGCGCTGCCACGGCCAAAGAAGATGTACGCCAGCAGTACGCCCATACCCGGACCCGGGTTGGCTTCAATCAGGAAGAAGATGGATTTGCCGAGATCGTGTGACTGCTGAATGCCCAGCGGCGAGAAGATACCGTGGTTGATGGCGTTGTTAAGGAACAGGATTTTCGCCGGTTCAACAAAGATAGACGCCAGCGGCAGCATCTCGTGCGCCACCATGAAGTTAACGCCTGCCGCCAGAATTTTAGACAGCACTTCAACCGCAGGGCCAATGCCGAGGAACGCCAGAATGGCGAGGATCATCCCGATGATGCCCGCAGAGAAGTTGTTCACCAGCATTTCGAAGCCGGATTTGATCTTACCATCAACCCAGACGTCGAATTTCTTAATCGCCCAACCGCCCAGAGGACCGGCAATCATCGCACCGAGGAACATCGGCATATCCGCACCGACGATAACACCCATGGTTGTGATGGCACCCACGACGCCACCACGGTCACCGCCCACCAGACGACCCCCGGTGAAACCGATGAGCAGCGGCAGGAGATAGGTAATCATTGGGCCAACAAGTTTCGCCAGCGTTTCGTTAGGCAACCACCCTGTCGGAATGAACAATGCAGTGATGATACCCCACGCGATAAACGCGCCGATATTTGGCATCACCATGTTGCTGAGGAAACGACCAAAGCTTTGAACTTTGATCTTGAAATCGGATGACATAAAACACCCCTTCTTCTGTTTACGCTTAGGCTTATGGCCCGAGGTTTATTGTTAATGAGGCGGCAGAGGTAGCCGGGCCCTGTTCTGATGCTGTGAAATCTGGCACTGAATCGTTCAACTGTCCAGACAGGGAAAATTTATGTGATGTGTGTCACGTAAAGGCAGGGGGTAGGGATGTCAATGAAGTGATCTCAATCACAAAATAAGTGGGCAAAAAAAATACGATGGCGAGAAAAAAAGCAAAATCCACCCCATAGTGTGATTGCCGTCACGTTTTGTCATGACGTGTTTGTTTCTGGATTGTGACTGATTTCACAAAATATTTTTATGCAGATTTCTCCGGCTGTGATCGGCGGCAAACTCTGCTTCGCGTTTCAGCGCCAGGATGATATGGCACGACACGATAAGCTAAAAAACCACTTTTGATGTGTGGTATGGCGAAAAGTTAAAAGGTGGATTACGCTCATATTGTAAGGTTAAGTCTATTATTATTCAGGATATATTTTGACACGCTTATAAACTTGCATGGAGATATTATAAAAACTCATACTCCCCGGCTCGGAAATAGTAAGCACATCCCCGTGTTTATAAAAAAATTAATTAGGTTGCGTACCGTTTTATTAATTTAATGAGTTGACGTTGTTTAAG